>CAZJSY010000536.1:1192-1506 GCA_964548555.1 uncultured Burkholderiales bacterium | reverse complement strand
TCGACGACATGATCGACACCGCCGGCACGGTCACCAGCGCGGCGAAGCTGCTCGTCGAGCGGGGGGCGAGCGACGTGTTCATCGCGGCGACGCACGGCGTGCTGTCGGGGCCCGCCGTCGACCGGCTGAAGAACGGGCCGGTCCGTCAGGTCGTCGTCACGAACACGTTGCCCATCTCCGACGAGAAGCGGTTCGACAACCTCGTGGTGTTGTCGATCGCGCCGATCGTGGCGGAGGCCCTCGACGCCGTGTTCGAGGACACGTCGGTCAGCGAGATCTTCCGCGGCGACAACGTCTGACGAGGTTCATGGCTC
>CAZJSY010000536.1:0-1092 GCA_964548555.1 uncultured Burkholderiales bacterium | reverse complement strand
CCTGCGCTGCGCCCTCCCGGGCGTCCGCCCAGGGCGCAGCTCCGTCCGCACTTTGGGTCCATGGCTCCCTGCGCTGCGCCCTCCCGGGCGTCCGCCCAGGGCGCAGCTCCGTCCGCACTTTGCATCTACACTGGTGCGTTTCTGCACCGCTTCCCGAAGGACGACGCGCGCCATGGCCGACCAGCACATCCTCACCGCACAGAAGCGCACCGAGCGGGGGTCGCGGCCGGCCGGCCGTCTGCGTCGACAGGGCAGCGTCCCGGCAGTCCTCTACGGGCTCGGCACGGACACGATCGCCGTCAGCGTCCCGGCCCGGGCCCTCTCGCACATCCTGGCCGCCGACACCGGCGCCAACACCCTGATCACGCTCGACCTCGACGGTGATGCCGTCCTGGCCCTCGCCCGGCAGATCCAGCGCGATCCTGTGCGGGGCACGCTGGAGCACGTCGACTTCGTGCGGGTCCGCCGCGACGTCGCGGTGGCGGCCGAGGTGCCGGTGCACCTGACCGGCGAGGCGGCCGGCGCCCGCGACGGCGGTCACGTCGACCAGCAGGTGTTCACGCTCACCGTGGAAGCCAAGCCCGAAGACATCCCGGCCGCCATCGAGTTCGACATCTCCGAGATGCAGATCGGCGACCAGCGCCACGTCTCCGACCTCTCGCTGCCGCGCGGCGTCACGACGCCTCAAGACCCCGAAGACATCGTGGTCGCGATCGCGGCGCCCCGTGTCGCTGCGGAAGAGGAAGCCGCGGCCGAGGAGGTCGCCGGCGAGGGCGGCGAGGACGGTGCGCCCGCCGAGGCGTCCGGCGAATCCGCCGCAGCCGGCGAGTAGCGCGTGCTGCGCCGCGGCGGGCGAGAGCCGCGGACGGGCACCCCGGCCGATCTCCTCGTCGTGGGGCTCGGCAATCCCGGCGACGAGTACAGGCGCACGCGCCACAACGTCGGGGCCGAGGTGGTCGAGCTGCTCGCGCGCCGTCATGGTGCCCGCCTCCGCAAGAGCAAGGAGCGTGCACTCGTCGATGAGGTGAAGGTCGACGGGCGCCGCCTCGCGCTCGCCATCCCGCTCACCTACATGAACGAGTCGGGCCAGGC
>CAZJSY010000535.1:0-1507 GCA_964548555.1 uncultured Burkholderiales bacterium | reverse complement strand
CCCTGCTTCATGTCGAAGCCGTCCATCTCGACGAGCAACTGGTTCAGCGTCTGCTCGCGCTCGTCGTGACCACCGCCGAGACCGGCCCCGCGCTGGCGGCCCACCGCGTCGATCTCGTCGACGAAGACGATCGCGGGCGCCGCCGCCTTCGCCTGCTCGAACAGATCACGCACGCGTGACGCGCCGACACCGACGAACATCTCGACGAAGTCGGAACCACTGATCGAGAAGAACGGCACGCCGGCCTCACCGGCGACCGCCTTCGCGAGCAGCGTCTTGCCGGTTCCGGGCGGCCCGTAGAGCAACACCCCCTTCGGGATCTTGGCGCCCATCTCCTGGAACCGCTGCGGAGACTCCAGGAACTCCTTGATCTCCTGGAGCTCCTCGACCGCTTCGTCGAGACCGGCTACGTCGCCGAACGTCACCTTCGGTTGGTCCTTCGACACGACCTTGGCGCGCGACTTCCCGAAGCTCATCACGCGGCTGCCGCCACCCTGCACGTGGTTGATGACGAACAGCACGATGCCGATGATGAGCACGAACGGCAGGATGCCGATCAACACGCCCAGCCACGCGCTCTGCTTCTGCGGGTTCGTCTTGAGGTCGACGTTCGCGGCGACGACCTTGCTCGTGATCTGGTCGGTGTACCGGTCGGGGAACCGCACCTGGTAGTTGGTACCGTCCGCGAGGCGACCCTTGATGACGTGGTCGCGGTCGTAGAGCGTCGCAGTCGTGACCTCGCGCGAACTGAGCCGATCCTCGAAGGTCTTGACGTTGAGGTCCTTGCGCGACTCACCCCGGTTGAGCAGCTGCGCGGCGACGAAGACGACCACCGCGGCAAGGAGTAGCCAGAGAAAGATGCTGCGGCGCAGCTTGGTCACGAGAACACCTTCGCGGGACGGTGGAGAGGCATCAGACTAACCCGAGGTCGGTCGGGCCGAACCGGCGCCGCGGCGAGATCACCCGTTCAGTGCCGCTCCGGGAGGCGGCCCGAGAACTCGGCGATGAACGGGAGATTCCGGTAGCGCTCGCCCACGTCGAGCCCGTAGCCCACGACGAACGCGGGAGGAATCCGGAATCCGACATATCGGAGGTCGGGATCGACCTTCTGCAGACCCTCCTTGAGGAGCAGCGCGCACACCTCGAGCGAGGCCGGACCCCGGGCCGCCAGGTTCTTCCTGAGGTACGCCAGCGTCAGTCCGGAGTCGACGATGTCCTCGACGATGAGCACGTGGCGGCCGGTGAGGTCCAGATCCAGGTCCTTGATGATGCGGACCACACCGCTCGTCCGTGTCGCCGATCCGTACGACGACACAGCCATGAAGTCGAACTCGACCGGGAGGTCGATGGCGCGGGCGAGGTCGCTCATGAACATGAACGCGCCCTTGAGCACGCCGACGAGCAGCGGCGGCCGGTCGGCGTAGTCGGCGGTGATGTCCTTGCCGAGCCGGATGACCCGCTCCTGGAGCTCGTCGGCCTCCACGACGATGCGGCCGATGTCGGGATC
>CAZJSY010000534.1:0-1510 GCA_964548555.1 uncultured Burkholderiales bacterium | reverse complement strand
GCGGGGCCGAACTTCACCCGCCAGAAGGTGATCGACGGGCTCAACCGCGAGACCTCGTATGACGCGGGCGGGATGTCCTTGCCTCTCGACTGGACCAAGCAGCACACCGACCTGCACTACCCCCGCACGTGCATCGCGTTCACGATGATCAAGAACGGCGCCTTCGTACCGGTGTGGGGTGCCCCGGGCAAGCCATTCGTGTGCTGGGACGGCGATCCGGCGACCGTCCAGAGCGCGAAGCCGTACGCACGGCAGTAACGCCCCCGGTGCGTCGCTCGACGGACGACGGAGCACTCGCAGCCGAAGTGGTGCGCCGGCCGACCGCCAATCGATAGCCGATCGGCTAGCACTGCGGCAAGGCGACTATCGTGGCCGTGTGGCCGGTGCTGCCCAGCCCTTACGCGCAAGAAGGCCCAGACCGACGCCGTTCAGCGCCGCGCAGACGCGCATCATCACCGCGGCCCTCGAGCTCTTCGCCCGCCACGGTGTCGGCGGCACGTCGTTGCAGATGATCGCAGACAAGATCGGTGTGACGAAGGCAGCCGTCTACCACCAGTTCAGGACCAAGGACGAGATCGTCCTCGCCGCCGCCGAAGCTGAGGTCGCATGGCTCGAGGTCGTGCTGGATGCGGCCGATACCGAGCCAGACTCGGCGCGCTCCCGCGAGGTGCTCCTCCAGGGCATCGTCGCCCTGGCCGTGGAGCGCCGTCGCACCGTGAGCACCATTTTGGGCGATCCGGTGATCGTCCGGCTCTTCGCACACCACCGGCCATTCCGCCAAGTGACGGATCGGCTGTACCGCCTTCTGATGGGCGACGACACCAGACCGGACGCGCTGGTACGCGCGGCGATGCTCACCGCCGCGATCTCCGGCGCGGCCATGCACCCGCTCGTCATGGGCCTTGATGACGACACGCTACGATCCCAACTCCTGCACCTCGCACGACGATTCCTCGACCTTCCGAATCAGCAACCCCGGCGATCGCGGGGGGCGCGGAGTCGAACGACCACGCGGTAGCCGTCTGCGTCAACGCGGTTGCTGCGGAGAGAGGTCGGCGTGCTCCGGAACCACATGAACGCGCCACGCATCGTCGTGCACCCGAGCGGCTGAGACGAGCCCGACAGACAGGGCAGCGGTTCCCGCTGCCGGACGTGCGATGGTGCGTAACCTTGGCGCATCGGGGCGAGACAGGAACCGACGCACACGCCTGCGAGGCGAGGGCGTCCTCGGTCGCTGACCGAGGAAGCGATCGTCGAGGCCGCGGTGAAGCTGGCCGCTTCGAGTCGTCTGGATGCCGTGTCGATGCGCAGCTTGGCGCACGAGCTCGGCGTCCCGGTCATGACCATTTACAACTACGTGCCAAGCAAGGACGCGCTCTACGACCTCGTCGTCAGCTCGGTCCTGCGTAACGTGCGGGTTCCATCTCCTGAAGAAGGCACGTGGGAGGAGCGACTCAAGCAGCTGGAGCGCGACGCGCGCAGCGCGCTCGCCACGATTCCCGGGCTGTCG
>CAZJSY010000533.1:0-1514 GCA_964548555.1 uncultured Burkholderiales bacterium | reverse complement strand
TCGAACAGGCCGACATCGACGCCGAATGGGACGAGGTTGTCGGGCTGGACGAGCTGTACCCGCGGCCCGCGCTGACCCTCTTGAACGCCGACCGCCTGACGGTCGAGGCCATGCAAACGACGAAAGGAAAGGCGTCCTGAAGATGCACCTGTTGTTTCCTCTGATCGCGCTCTGCCTGCTCGCTTCAACGGTGGCGCAGACGGCACGCGCCCACACCCGGCGTGGGACGTCGGTTCGCCAGATCATCCGGCGGGTGTTTCCCGACGACCCGCGCGCCCAGTGCATCGCCTGGCACGAGTCGACCGACAACCCGTCCGCGCAGAACGGGACGAACACGGGGCTGTTCCAGATCGATGAGAACACCTGGGACTGGCGGACCAACCCGGCTGCGATCCCGATTGTCGGCCGGCTCGACTGGTCGCGGATGCACGAGGCCGCCTACAACGCGAGGGCGGCGCGAAGGATCTACCTGTACGCACGGCGGACGACCGGGAACGGCTGGTCGCCGTGGTCAACGGCAAGCCTGTGCGGCGCGTAAGCCGCACGGAGGGAGACGAAGCGATGACGAAGTACCGGGTCATGAAAAAGCAGGCTCCCGACGACCCCACGGTTGCCGGGAACGGCAAGTCGAGCACCTACACGGTCGTCGGCACGTTCGACGCGCACACGGCGAAGGCGGCGATCCGTGACGCCGTGACGGCGATGACGGACGGCCAGCGGAAGGACGCGGACGGTGCGACGTTCGCGGCGACGCCGGATGGGTCGTGGACGGAGTTGACGGTCGGGGTGGCCGTCGAGACGAAGGTCACGGTCGCGTGACTAACAGGGTTGTGACTGGCCGTTGTCCGCACTGCGGCGGACGGCCGATCTCGTGGCCTCGCCGCCGCATCCTCGACGCCTGCCGCACGTGGGCCGCCCAGCATGGGAAGCCGCCGACCGCGGCCGACTGGCGGGCCTCCACGCCCGATCATCCGTCCGAGTCGATGGTCCGCCGCGAGTTCGGCGCGTGGAACGAGATGATCCGGGAGGCAGGGTTCGAGGGCCGTGACCCCTGGGCTCCTCGGTCAAGCGTGACGGCCAGGTGGGGCCGCGACGAGATCGTGCAGGCTGTCTACGAGTTCCGGTTCAAGCACGGCCGACTGCCGCGGTGGCGGGACTGGCTGGTTGTGTCGGATGAGTGGCCGCCGTCGTGGAGGGTGCAGCGGGTGTTCGGGTCGTTCTCCGCGGGGATTGCTGCGGCGGGGTATGAGCCTGAGTATTCACGGAGGTCGCGGCGGCAGTTGCAGGCAGTGGCGGCGTGGGCGACGAAACGCGAAAGGCGGGCGGCGTGACGCTGTTCATCCTCCGCCACCTGGAAGCCGTGACGCTCCTGTTCGGCTTCTCGCTGGTCGCCGTCGTCGCGTTCCGGTCCGGCGTTGTGTACGGCATGAGGTTCCGTCCGAAGCGGCGCGGCAGCCTCGGCGTGCTGATCGAGCTCGGCTACGTCGCTGACATCCCGGTCGTTCATCTGGTCG
>CAZJSY010000532.1:0-1514 GCA_964548555.1 uncultured Burkholderiales bacterium | reverse complement strand
GATGCCCAGCCTCTGGCCGCGGATCGAACCGCTCCTGGCCAGGGTCGAAAAGCCCGCTCGCTACATCGGGATGGAGCGGGGGAGCCTCCGGCCGGTCCACCATGACGGCCAGGTGTCGTGGCTCCTCGTCTATCCCGACACGTATGAGATCGGGCTGCCCAACCAGGGGCTGCAGATCCTCTACGAGATCCTGAACGAGCGCGACGACGCCGTTGCGGAGCGGTCGTACGCGCCGTGGTACGACCTCGAGGCCGAGCTCCGCTCCTCGGGTCTCCCACTGTTCTCCGTCGACACCCACCGCAGCGCAGGGGAGTTCGACGTGCTCGCCTTCAACCTCTCCGCCGAGCTCGTGTACACCAACCTCCTCAACTGTCTCGACCTCGCGGGCGTGCCCGTGCGCGCGGCGCAGCGGCGTCCGGAGCATCCGGTCGTGATCGCCGGCGGCCACTGCACCTACAACCCCGAGCCGCTCGCCGACTTCGTCGACGCGTTCGTGCTCGGCGACGGCGAGGAAGTGGTGGGCGAGATCAACGAAGTGCTCGCAGCCTGGAAGCGCTCGGGTCGTACCGCGCGTGAAGGCGTGCTGCGGGAGCTCGCCACGATCACCGGCGTCTACGTGCCCGCGATGTACGACGTCGACTACGACGGCCGGGCACTCGTGTCGGTCACACCGCGGTTCCCGGAGGTGCCGGAGCGCGTCGAGAAGCGCACCGTCGCCGACCTCGCGGAATGGCCGTATCCGAAGAATCAGCTCGTCCCGCTCGTCGAGGTCGTGCACGACCGTCTCAACGTCGAAGTGTTCCGGGGCTGCACGCGCGGTTGTCGTTTCTGTCAGGCCGGCATGATCACGCGTCCCGTGCGCGAACGGCCGGCCGACCAGGTCCGCACGATGGTCCGTGACGGGCTGCGACGCACCGGCTACGACGAAGTCGCGCTCACGTCGTTGTCGAGCGCCGATTTTTCCGGCATCGACCGTGTCGTGGGTGATCTCGTGAGCGATCAGGACGGCTGCGGCAACGTCAGCCTGTCGCTTCCGTCGTTGCGGGTCGACGCTTTCACCGTCGGGATTGCGAGCGAGATCCAGAAGGTACGGCGCACCGGTCTCACGTTTGCCCCCGAGGCGGGTACGTGGCGAATGCGGCAGGTGATCAACAAGCTGATCCGCGAGGAGGATCTCTACAGCGCGGTCGACGCGGCCTACTCACAGGGCTGGCGACGCGTGAAGCTGTACTTCCTCGTCGGTCTTCCGACGGAGCTCGACGAGGACACGCTCGGGATCGCGCACTTGGCCCGCAACGTCGTCGAGATCGGGCGCACGCACACGAAACAGGCGAGCTGTACGGCCTCCGTGGGTGGCTTCGTCCCGAAGCCCCACACGCCGTTCCAGTGGTTCGGCCAGAACGGCGTGGCCGAGCTGGGCCGGAAGATCTCGCTCCTGCGCGACGAGCTGCGGGGCTCACGCGCGCAGGTGCGATGGCACGATCCCGCGGCGAGCTTCGCCGAAGGGATCGCGA
>CAZJSY010000531.1:0-1517 GCA_964548555.1 uncultured Burkholderiales bacterium | reverse complement strand
CCGAGCAGCGTGGCGCTCCAGACCGAGGCGAGCATGGAACCCTCCGAACAACGCGGTGGCGGTTGCGGAGGGCCGAGCCCGCGGCACCTCGACGGTGGGCGAAGCCTATGGGGCGGGTGTGACAGTTTCGGCGCGGCGCGTGGGTGAGTCGGTGTGGCGGGCACGGTGCATCGGGCGTTGCCGACGCGTTGCTACCCTCCCTCGCGATGGCACCACGTGCCGCGCGACCTGCTGCAGAACCCACATCCGAAACTGCACCAGAGCCCGACGGGATCAGCGCGGCCACGCGGAACACGTGGAGGCTGACGGCGTTCGCGCAGTCGCTCCAGTCGCTCAGCGCCAACACCCGCGCCGCGTACCAACGTGACGTCGCGCAATTCGTGCAGTGGCTCGCACGTGGCGCATGTTCGGGTCCCGACGAGCTCGACCATGCGACATGCCGTCGCTATCTCGCCTTCTTGTCGACACGCCGGCTCGCGCCGCGTTCGATCGCCCGCAAGACGGCAGCGATCCGGGCGTACCTGCGCTTTCTGCATCGCACCGGCGTCCTGCCCACGGACCCGAGCCGGTCGTTGCGCGCGCCGAAGGGTCCCGCCCGCCTGCCGCGTGTGCCGCGACGCGACGAGGCCGCGGCGATGCTCGACCGGGCGGGCGCGTACGCCGGATCGCCCGACGCCGACAGGGGAGACCCGGGAGAGCGGGCCGAGGCGCTCGCGATGCGCGACCTCGCGCTCCTGGAGATTCTGTACGGCACCGGGGTCAGAGTGTCCGAGTGCTGCGGTTTGACGCTGCAGACGTGCGACCTCCGCAACCGGCACGTCACCGTGCTGGGCAAGGGCGCGAAGACGCGGCGGGTTCCGTTGGGGGAGCCCGCGGTTGCCGCGGTGCGTGCGTACCTGGACCGCGGCCGCCGGCGACTGTTGACGCCCGATACCCCGCCTGACCTGCTATTCGTCAACGCCAGAGGCCGGGCGTTGTCACCTCGGGACGCCCGACGGATCGTCGAACGCCATCCCTTGCCGGACGGGCGTACCTTGCACCCCCACGCCCTGCGCCACGCCTACGCCACGCACCTCCTCGAAGGCGGAGCCGACCTGCGCACCGTCCAAGAGCTGCTCGGACACGCCGACCTCGCAACCACGCAGGTCTACACTCATCTGACCCGTGACCGGCTCCGTGCGGTCTACGACGCAACTCACCCACGTGCCTGACGAGACCATCGACGAAGCCGCTGCACTCGTTGCCGACCTTTGGCAGCAGTACAAGACGGATGGGACGCGCGAAGCGCGCGAACGGTTGATCCTGCACTATTCGCCGCTCGTGAAGTTCGTCGCGGGTCGTGTCGCGGCGGGTCTGCCGCAGAACATCGAGCAGGCCGACCTCGTGAGCTACGGGATCTTCGGCTTGATCGACGCGATCGACAAGTTCGATCCGTCACGCGGGTTCAAGTTCGAGACCTATGCGATCTCGCGCATCAAGGGCGCCATCATCGACGAGCTCCGGTCGATCGACTGGGT
>CAZJSY010000530.1:0-1526 GCA_964548555.1 uncultured Burkholderiales bacterium | reverse complement strand
ATCGTGTGCTTCATCTTCTCGAACTCGATCGTCTCGTTCCTCGTGCACTACTACAAGGCCGCCACCCACGGGAAGCAGAAGCAGCTCGTGTTCACCGGGCCGCTCGACGCGTTCCTCGTGCGCCTCAAGGTCGCGACCTACGGAGGTATCGCGCTGGCGGTCCCGGTGTGGATGTGGCAGCTCTGGCGCTTCGTGACGCCCGGCCTGCACCCGCACGAGAAGCGTTACGCGGTCCCGTTCATCGTCTCGTCGATCCTGCTCTTCGCCCTCGGCGGATGGGTGGCGCTCCTCACGCTCACGAAGGCGCTCGAGTTCCTCATCAACGTCGGGGGCTCGTCGCTGCACCCGCTCCTCGCGGCCGACAAGTACCTGTCGCTCGTGGGCCTGATGGTGATCGCGTTCGGGCTCTCGTTCGAGTTCCCCGTCGTGCTCATGTTCCTGTTGATCGCGCGCGTCCTCAGCACCGCGCAGCTCCGACGCTGGCGCCGGGTGGCGATCGTCGCGATCGTGGTGTTCGCGGCGGTGATCACACCGAGCCAGGACCCGTACTCTCTCTTCTTCATGGCCGTCCCCATGTACGTCTTCTACGAGGCGTGCATCCTGATCGGAAGGCTGCTCAAGCGATGAGACGCCCACCTGGGAGGAACCGGTGAGCAAACGGGCGCGACACCGCCACGGCGCCTGGAGACCGCGTCGACCACGCAAGGAGGTCTACAAGGCCGTCGCCGCCGGCGTGGTGATCGTCGGCGCCACCGCGGGCATCATCTATACGTGGCCGACGGGCTCGGGGAGCGGCACGACCGTCCCCACGGTGACGACCGCGAAGCCGAAGACGACCCGTACGACGGGCGCGACGACGACCCGTCCGGCGACGCCCACGACCTCCGCCGCCACGACCACCACGAAGGCCGGCGCCAAACCGTGACGGCGGGTGCGCCGCTCGACGGGACCGGGCTGCGCTCCGAGTTCGAGTCCTCGCTCGGCTTCGACCTCGACGAGTTCCAGGCCAAGGCGCTCGACGCGCTCGACACGGGCGCCTCGGTGCTCGTCGCCGCACCGACGGGCTCCGGCAAGACGCTGGTCGCGGAGTACGCCATCACACTGGCCCGGGCCACGTCCGGCAAGGCCTTCTACACGACGCCCCTCAAGGCCCTGTCGAACCAGAAGTACCACGACCTCGTGCGCACGCACGGCGCCGACGACGTCGGTCTGCTCACCGGCGACAACTCCATCAACGGGGACGCGCCGGTCGTCGTGATGACGACCGAGGTCCTCCGCAACATGATCTACGCGCGCTCGCCGGCCCTCGAAGGCCTGCGCTACGTCGTGCTCGACGAGGTGCACTACCTGCAGGACCGGTTCCGCGGGCCGGTATGGGAGGAGGTGATCGTCCACCTCCCGCACGAGGTCGATCTGGTGTGCCTCTCGGCCACCGTGTCGAACGCCGAAGAGGTGGCCGACTGGCTGCGGACGGTCCGGGGCGAGACCGCGGCGATCATCGAGGAACGACGTCCCGTCGAGCTCAA
>CAZJSY010000529.1:0-1544 GCA_964548555.1 uncultured Burkholderiales bacterium | reverse complement strand
GCCATGACGAAGGGCGACGAGCCCGGTGGAGGACACGCGTGACCGACATCGCCATCCCGGGTGTGCCCGAGGCCCTGCTGAGCCCGTTGCTCGACACGGTCGCCGATCAGCTGCGCGGGCTGCCACCGGCGGATGTGCCCTTGTCGTTGCGACCGCTCCTGGGGTTCGACCGCCGCGGACTGTCACGTGGAGCGGCGCGTCAACAATTGCTGCGAGCGCTCGAGAGCGAGGAGGGCTTCCGGTCGCAGATGGTGGAGCGTTTCCTGGAACGACCCGAGGTCGCCGACGCGCTCGCGAATTGGTCGGCGACCGACGCCGTCGCCGTCGTGGAGACGGCGGCCGATCGTGCGGATCTCCCGCTCCTCACGTCCGCGCTGTACGCAGGCCGTCCCGAGGCGTGGATGTTCGGCGTCGGCGTCATCGTCGCCACATACGAGGGGCGCCGGCACGAGCAGGCAGTGGACGACGACATCAAGGCGTTGCAGGCGCATGTCGCCACGCTCGACGAAGCGCGCCGTCGGGCCGATACCGCGCGCGACGAGACAGCGGGCTCCGTGAAGCGGCTCGAACAGGAGCTTCGAGAGGAACGCCGGTCGCGGCGCGCCCGCGAAGAGGAGGCCAGACGGCACGCGGATGCGGCGGCGCGGCGAGCCGAGGCGCTCGAGCGGGACCTCGGTGCTGCGCGCGAGGAGTTGGAGGCTGCGTCGGCCCGGCTCCAACGCGAGCGCACGCGCACACGTCGCAACGACGACGAGGTCCGTGACGCGCGCCGCGAGATCGCACGCCTCCAACGCGAGCTTGCTGACGCGCGTTCTCGCGAAGACGACCAGGCCGTCACCCTGCGCGCGGCCGAGGTACAGGCGCTCGCCGACGCGGCCGAGCTCGCGCGGCGTCTCGCCGACGGACTCGGGATGCTCGCGAAGCGTTCGGGCGCGTCGCTTCGCGCGACAGGATCGGACGATCAGTCGAGCGGGAGCCCGCCGCAGCAGCCGGTGGCGTCCGAGGCGTCGACGAGGCCCGAGGCGAGGCCGCGTGAACGTCCGACGCGTCCACGCGTGCCGAGCGGTCTCGTCGCCGACTCGCCCGAAGGCGTCGAGGCGATCCTGCAGACGCCCGGGCTCGTGCTGGTGGTCGACGGCTACAACCTCTCGATGCGGGCCTGGCCCGACGCCGAACCCGAGCTGCAACGCGAACGGTTGCTCGCGGCGCTGGCGCAGCTGCAGCTGCGCGTGCGCTGTGGTGTGGTGTGCGTCTTCGACGGCGCCGACGTCGGGCGCGTGCCCGGACCGCGCCGCGGCGGAGTCCGCGTGATCTTCTCCGAGCCCGGAGAAGACGCCGACCCGGTGGTGGTCCGGGAGGCCGGGTCGTACGCACGCCGGGCTCCAGTGCTGGTGGCGTCGTCGGACCGGTGGGTCCGCGAGCAGGCCGAGGCCCAGGGAGCCCTGGCGGTGGGTGCTCCCGCCCTCCTCTCCGCACTGAGGGGATAGCTCCCTCCGTGTCTACGTGAGGTGAGACACCTTCAGCATCCACCTTCTGAGGCAGAG
>CAZJSY010000528.1:0-1544 GCA_964548555.1 uncultured Burkholderiales bacterium | reverse complement strand
GGTTCGACGAGATGATGGCCGCCTACGGCGAACCGCGGTTCGTCGACGGCCCCAACCCAATACTCGTGTAGCCAACGAGCAGGCGGGCGCGTGCGCGCGTCGAGCCCGGTCGGGATCGCGTCGGCGTGGCTCTCAGATCCAGGCACGTCCGCAGTGTCGTGGCGGAGTTGACGTCGGTTCGCGGTCGCGGAGGCTCGGTGCGGCACGGATGAGTGACGCGTCGTCGAACCGGTACGGTTCGAGGCGTCGATGGCAAGGTCCTCGACGTCTCGGCGCGGTAGTGCACTGCGACTCGCGGCGGCGGTCTCCTTCGGGGTCAGCGCACCGCACGGCCGGCTTCGACGCGATCGAGATCGCATCGTTCGAGACGGCCATGCTCCTCGCCGGCGGAGGCACCGTCGATGAAACGATCGAGTTCCTGCTCGCGGGCGGTACCGGACGCGCGATGTTGGACCAGGCCGAGCCCGAAGCCACAGCACGCGCGGTCGACGCGGTCCGCATGGCGCTCGCCGCACACCATCACGAAGACGGCGTGCGCCTCGGCGCCGCTACGCGGGTGGCCACCGCACGCAGGGCCCGCCGATCACCGCCCGATGCGCGCAGGGCACTCGTCGTTCATTCCCTCGACGAGCACGCCGACTGGACCGAGTGGCCCGACAACGACCGCGGCATCTCACGGCACTCACGCCGGCTTGTGACCCACCGCGCAAATGACCTCGCCGCGGAATGTGAAGTCGCTCGGCTCGAGCGCGCGGAGGCGTTGTTGGACTTCGGCGACGGCTGCCTCTGACGTTGGGGCATCGACGCGCGCGAGTCGAGCCCGCCCGCAGCCGCCACTCGTTCGCATTTGTAGATAGGTGTCGGGCGTGAAGGTGTGTTCGATCAGCTGTAGCCAGACTCGAGCGGGCGCGAAGCCGTTCGTTGTGAGGAGCGAACGGACGTGCTCCTCGCGATCGAGGCCCGTGTGGTTCCCGTGGTCTCGGAGGGTGGGGACGTCGAACGCCGCGAGCACCTCGTCCCATACCCCTGCGGCCTTCGGTGGGGTCTCGCCCGCCCAGGTGACCGTGCCGAGCGTGCCGCCTGGGCGCAGGACCCGCGCGGCCTCGCGTACGCCGGCCGCGGGCGCGAGGAGGTGGAACAAGACGTAGGCGAGGAGCACGGCGTCAACACTTGCGTCGGCAACTGGCAGCGCGGACGCGTCAGCGAGACAGACCGTTGCGTTGGCTTGTTGCTGCGCGACTCGGAGCATCGCCGGCGAGGTGTCAACGCTCGCGATCGACGCGTATGGCGCGGCTTCGCGGAGGGGCGCGGTGAGCGCGCCGGTGCCGGCGCCGACGTCGAGCACGCGCGTCGCATCGCCGAGCGCGAGCGCGCGGATGAGTGCGAGCGCCGGTGGCCGGATGACGGGATGCCACAGCGCGTCGTAGCTGGCCGCGCCCTGGCCGTAGACGGCTTTCAGCGAATCAGTATCGACTCGCGGTTCGGTCACGGTCGCCGCGCACAGAAGGCGTAGCCGTAGACGTCGAAGGCGCGTGCCTTTTCTT
>CAZJSY010000527.1:0-1551 GCA_964548555.1 uncultured Burkholderiales bacterium | reverse complement strand
CCATCGCGAACGGGTCGAAGCGAAGCTCGCCGACCTTGCCGAACGCGGCCGCCGTCCGCTCGGAGCCCATGGACGCACCGATGAACACGCCGTGACGCCAGTCGCGCGACTCGAACACGAGCGGCACGGTGCCGGCGCGGCGGCCGCCGAAGAGGATCGCCGAGATCGGCACGCCCTTCGGGTCTTCCCACTCGGGCGCGATCACCGGGCACTGGCCCGCAGGAGAGCAGAAGCGCGAGTTGGGATGGGCGGCCGGCGTGTCGCGATCGGGCGTCCACTCCGTGCGTCGCCAGTCCGTGCAGTGCGCGGGCGGCTCGTCGCTCATGCCCTCCCACCACACGTCGAGGTCGTCGGTGAGCGCGGTGTTGGTGAAGACGGTGTTCGCCGTGACGCCGAGCATCGCGTTCGGGTTCGTCTTCATGTTGGTTCCCGGCGCGACGCCGAAGAACCCGAACTCCGGGTTGATGGCGCGGAGACGGCCGTCGTCGCCGAACTTCATCCACGCGATGTCGTCGCCGACCGTCTGGACCCTCCACCCGGGCAGCGTCGGCACCATCATCGCGAGGTTCGTCTTGCCGCACGCGGAGGGGAACGCGGCAGCGATGTAGCGCGACACACCTTCGGGGTTCGTGAGCTTGAGGATCAGCATGTGCTCGGCGAGCCAGCCCTCGTCGCGTGCGATCACGGACGCGATACGCAACGCGAAGCACTTCTTGCCGAGCAGCGCGTTGCCGCCGTAGCCCGAGCCGTACGACCAGATCTCGCGCGTCTCGGGGAAGTGCACGATGTACTTCTCGTCGGGGTTGCACGGCCACGCGACGTCGGGCTGACCGGGCTCGAGCGGCGCGCCGACCGAGTGCAGGCACGGGACGAACTCGCCTTCGTCGCCGAGCACGTCGAGCGCGGCCTGACCCATGCGCGTCATCGTGCGCATGCTCACGACGACATAGGGCGAGTCGGTGATCTCGACTCCGATGTACGACAGCGGCGAACCCAGCGGACCCATGCTGAACGGCACGACGTACAGGGTGCGCCCGCGCATCGAGCCCCGGAACAGCTTCGTGAGCGTGTCGCGCATCTCGACCGGCGCGACCCAGTTGTTCGTCGGGCCGGCGTCGGTCTGGTTCTCGGAGCAGATGAACGTGCGATCCTCGACCCGGGCGACGTCGCTCGGGTCGGACGCGGCCCAGTAGGAGTTCGGACGCTTCGTCGGGTCGAGCTGCACGAACGTGCCCGCCTCGACGAGCTCGGCGACGAGGCGTTCGTACTCCTCTTGCGAACCGTCGCACCAGTACACCGCGTCCGGCTCGACCAGCTCGGCGACCTCGTCGACCCAGCTCAGCAGCTTCCGGTTGCCGGTGGACACGTTGCCGCTGACGCTCACGACGAGCTCCTTCTGCCATGGACCCGCATGCCGATCGTCCGCCCTCCATGCGGGACAGGGGGATCGAATCAGTGTACGGCGCGTCAGAAACGCGTACTCAAGCTGGAGCAAACTGGCGCGGCGAATTCCCAGGACAGGAAACGTGGCAGGGTGCGGACGAGCTGCGC
>CAZJSY010000526.1:0-1555 GCA_964548555.1 uncultured Burkholderiales bacterium | reverse complement strand
GTGATCCGGTCGGCGGGGAGGTCGCGGGTGGCGACCGCCCGGGCGACGTCGACGAGTCGGGCGTTGTGATTGCGGGCGTACTGACGGAGTCTGGTGAACGCGTCGTGCATGTCGAGCCCGAAGTGTTCGGCGAGGAAGCCAGTGGCCTGTTCGATTGCGACCCGGCTGTTGAGCGCGTATTGCAGCTGGTCGGTGAGGAGTCGCGATTCTGCGGCGGCCCGATGGTGGAGCAACCCGATCGTCGCCACGTCGGCGAGCGCCTGCGCGGCGACGAGGTCATCATCGGCGAGGCTCCCGATCTGGTGGCGAAGGAGGTTGAGCGCGCCGATGGTCTGTTCGCGGAGTCGCATGGGGAGCGCGAACACGGATCCGAATCCTGCGTTGATCGCTTCGGGCGCGAAGCCCGGCCAGCGCTCGAGCGCGGCGCCAAGGTCGGGGCAGTGCACCTGGCGTCCGCTGCGGTAGCAGTCGAGGCAGGGTCCCTGGTCGTGTTGGAGCTCGAACAGTTCGAGGAGTGCCATCTGTTCGCTCGACGAGGCCGCGACCTGCAATCCGGCGGGGTGGTCGGCGAGCATCAGACCGGCCTCGGACAGGTCGAAGAGGTCGACGCAGCGTCCCGTGAGCAGCGACAGGTACTCGAGCACGTCGAAGTCGTTGACAAGCGTGTCCGCGACCTCAACGAACGTTTGGGCCAGGAGCTTCTCTCGCATCGTCACCCCTCTCCTCGCCAGGGCCTAACCGGCCACGCGCGCCCGCCCGGCTACTCGAGTCTGAGGCGCTTGGTGATGACGTCACGGGCGACGTCGCGCACTGGGCGTCCCTCAGCGTAGGCCCAGGCCCGCAGCCGCACGAGCGCGTCGGCGACGCTGATATCGAGGTGGGCTGCGAGCATTCCCGACGCTTGATGCACCTCCACGCGCAAGATCTCGGCGTCGGCGAACTCGGGCGCGAGCCCACCGGCTGGTACGGCGGCTTGCACGTCAAGCAACGCATGCGTCACCACACGCGCGACGGTCAGCGCGTCGTTGTGCTGATCGAGGCGTAACGCGCCCGCATGGTCGCAGTGCAAATCGAGCGCGCCAAGGTGGATCGCGCCGAGCTGCAACGGGAACGCGAACACGGCTCGGACTCCTACCCCGACGACCGGCCCGGAGAAGGCAGGCCATCGCAGCCTGGTCGGGTTGGCGAGGTCCGGTTCTGCGACCGGTCGGCCCGTGTCGTACGCATCAATGCACGGCCCTTCCCCGAGGGTGAACTGCAGCTCTTCGACGAGCCCCGCGGTCTCGTCGGACGAACCGAGCGACCCGTGGTGACGATCACCGACCTTGAACATGATCCCGGCACCGGTCGTGCCCACCACAGCGGCACACGCCACGCACACGGCCCGGCCCGGTGCACCGCCCGCCGAGCGATCCGACGTCAGCGCAGCTCGCATCGTCGCGCGCGCGTGCTGCTCCACCCGCCCGGCACAGCCGACTACAGCCCGCGGGCCGCGGTTGCGCGCGTCGGTCGTCGGTGGGCCCGTTCGTGGTAGAGGCGCCGGTCGGCGACGTCG
>CAZJSY010000525.1:0-1562 GCA_964548555.1 uncultured Burkholderiales bacterium | reverse complement strand
AGCCGAGGATCAGCTCTGCGAGCTCCTCGTCGCGGAGCGTCTCGCCGTCGCGCTTGCGCTGGATCAGCTCGGCGGCGCGGATCATGGCGCGGCGACGAAGATCGACCCGGCCGTCGTGATCGAGAACGGGAGCGGAACGTCGTCCGGGACCGGCGTCACGTCGCCGGAGATCGACTCGCGGTAGTCGATGAGCTTCTGTCGGTCGCGGACGATCGCCGTCCCGACGACATCCGTCCGCGCGACGGACGAGAAATGCCTCCGGAGGATCTCCTCGGCGTTCTCGGCGTTGAACGCGAACGTCTCCATGTCCCACAAGCGGCCCACGAGCCCCCGGAGCTCCTCGAGGTGCCGGAGCGAGCCCGTGTTGCAGACGAGGGCCCCTCCAGGCGCGAGGACGCGCACGATCTCGCCAAGGCCGCGGTCGAGATCGGGCACGTGGTAGAGCATCCACGCTGCGACCACGACGTCGAACGACGCGTCGGGGAACCGCAAGGACTGCACGTCGCCCACCTCCGCACGCACGCCCCGCGCGGTCGCCAGCTCGACCATCCGCTCGGACTGGTCGACCATCACGACGTCGCAGCCGAGCTCGTCCTGGAGCCGCGCCGAGAGCCAGCCTTCGCCGCCGCCGACCTCGAGCACGCGCCGAGGTGCAACGGCTGCAATCCGCCGCCAGAGCACGTCTCGAACGTCCGGGCCGGTCGTCTCCTCGTACAGCGCCTGTCTGGCGCGCAGGTTGCGCTCGTTCGCGTACTGCGCCCGGACGTCCGCGGGATCGTTGAGGCGCGTCAAGGCGTCTTCTCCGCGACGAAGATCGAGTTCGCACGGCGTGCCCGAAAGGGCTCGTCGATCGCCTCCGGCAGGTTCGCGACGAACGGCGACATCGCGATCGAGGCCCGCACGTACTCCTCGACCTCGGCCCGCGTCGCGAACTCGAGCTCGCCGTCGATGTCGAGCCGGTCGACGCGCGCGAACGACTCTGCGAGCAGCGCCTCGCCGGACTCGCGCGAGAAGCGAAGCGTGGACGGCCCGCTGCCGACGAGCTCGCGCAGCTCGAGCAGGTGGAAGCGCGAGTTGGTGACGGCGACGAGGCGACCGCCCGGGCGCAGCACACGCGCGAGCTCGGCGATCGCCCGCTCGAGCTCGGGCACGTGGTAGAGCATCCACGCCGCCACGGCGACGTCGAACTCCCGGTCCGCGAACGGGAGCCGCTGCACGTCGGCGACGGTCGCCGCGAGGCCACGCTCGCGTGTCAGCTCCACCATCCGCGGCGAGAGGTCGGTGGCAACGACATCCGCGCCGGTCTCGCGGGCGATCCACTCCGCGAGCTCGCCCCAGCCGCAACCGACCTCGAGCACGCGCCGCGGCCGTGCGCCGACGACTGCGGCGATCAGCGCGACCCGCGCGTCGACGCCGGTGAGGACACCGGTGTAGGCGTCGGCCCGCTTCCGGAGGCGCGTCTCGTCGGCGTACTCCGCCGCGACGAGCTCGGGATCGTCGAGCGCCCGGCTCACGCCGCCTTCTCGGCCACGAAGACCGTGTGGTGGCTCCGCGCCGGCACC
>CAZJSY010000524.1:0-1581 GCA_964548555.1 uncultured Burkholderiales bacterium | reverse complement strand
TGGACACGTTGACCGGCGTCGAGTTCGGGCACCTGCTGCAGCTGTGTGACCTCGACGGTGTTCCGGTGCGAGGTCGCGACACTCCAGCCGGCATCGCGTACTTCGAGCACCGCCCCGGGCACAGGACGCTCGTCGCCACCGGCCTCGACGGTGAGCGCCGGACCGTGAACGCGACCGCATACCCGCTCTTCGGCACGACCCACGAGCTGCACGGTGTCGTCACCGTCTTCTGGCCGGCGGAGGCTTCCTGATGCAGGCGCGCGTGTGGGGCTGTCGCGGATCTCTCGCCACACCGGGCGCGGACACGGTTCGCTACGGCGGTAACACCTCGTGTGTCGCGGTACGACTCGACAGTGGTGAGACGCTCGTGCTCGATGCCGGGACGGGCATGCGCCCGCTCGGCGTCGAGATGATGCGCGAGTCGCACCGTGAGATCCACGTGTTGTTGACGCACCTTCACCTCGACCACCTGCAAGGGCTCGGGTTCTTCCGGCCGTTGTTCGATCCCGGAACGACCGTGCACTTGTGGGGTCCGGCGTCGCCGGTGCAGAGCCTCGAGGAACGCATCGGGCTCTACCTCTCGCCGCCGTTGTTCCCTGTCCGCCTCGCCGACATCCCCGCGAACGTCGTCTTCCACGACGAACCCGCGGGCGTCACGATCGGGTCAGCGATGCTGGACGCGTCGAAGGTCGCGCACCAGGGACCCACGGTCGGGTACCGCATCGAGGAGGACGGGCGGGTGCTCACGTATCTCCCCGACCACGAGCCCTCGTTGGGCATCCGGCTCGACGACCAGCCGCCCACATGGATCAGTGGGCACGACCTCGCGCACGGTGCCGACGTGTTGTTCCACGACGCGCAGTACGGCGACGCGGAGTACCCGTCGCACGTGGGGTGGGGCCATTCCTGCGTGGACCACGTGATCGGCTTCGCGCTCAAGGCCGCCGTCGACACGCTGGTGTTGTTCCATCACGACCCGTATCACACCGACGAGGAGCTCGAAGCGCTCCTCGTGGACGCTCGCCGCCGGTTCGACGGCGACGGAGAACGGGTCGTCCTCGCGTACGAGGGCATGGTCGTCGAGCTCGACCGTTCGGGCGTTCGCATCAGCGACTAAGCAGCGGGTAATCCCTGACGAATCGTTTCGACGGTGGTACGTTCCCGCGCGGTCTGCAGGGGCAAAGGGGGATTGTCCAATGACACTCGGGGCTCCACTCGAGATCTTCACGAAGTACGGATTGTCGGGTGCTTCACGGTGGGGTCATGTTTTGGCCGGAATCACCTGGATCGGGCTGCTTTATTACTTCAACTTCGTCCAGGTGCCGGCCTTTGCCGAGATGGAACCCGCCGCGCGTTCCAACGCCATGGACAAGCTCACGTGGCGAGCGCTGTGGTGGTTCCGGTGGAGTTCGGCGCTCACCGTGCTCACGGGTTTGCTGATCCTGGGCTTCAACGAGCAGTACAAGAACAGCTACTTCAAGTCGGCGCCCGGCATCAGCATTGCCACCGGCATCCTCCTCGCCCTCACGATGTTCGGGAACGTCTGGTCGATCATCTGGCCGAAGCAGCGCATCGTCATCA
>CAZJSY010000523.1:0-1583 GCA_964548555.1 uncultured Burkholderiales bacterium | reverse complement strand
TGCTCGCCGACTGGGGCGCCGACGTGATCAAGATCGAGCATCCGGTGAGCGGCGACCCGCAGCGCGGGCTCATGACGTCGGGGTTGGTTCCCGACACCGGGGGCGTCAACTTCATGGTCGAGCAGTCGAACCGGGGGAAGCGCAGCGTCGGCCTCGATCTCGCCACCGATGCCGGTCGCGACATCCTCTACAAGATCGCGGCGACGTCCGATGTCTTCCTCACCAACTTCCTTCCTGACGCTCGTGAGCGGCTCGGCATCGACGTCGACGACATCAGAGCGGTCAACCCCCGCATCGTCTACGTGCGCGGCCACGGTCAGGGCGCACGGGGTCCCGACGCACGCAAGGGTGGGTTCGACGCGGCGTCGTTCTGGTGCCGTGGCGGTCTGTCGCACGCGCTCACACCGCCCAACGCGCCGGCGCCCGTGATGCAACGGGCCGCGTACGGCGACTCGGTGGGCGCGATGACCATCGCGGGCGGCATCGCGGGCGCGTTGTTCGGACGTGAGCGCGGCCAGGAGCCCGCGGTGGTGGACATCTCGCTGCTCGGAACGGCGCTCTGGATGACCGCGCCCGACGTCCTGATGAGTACCGCGCTGCCGGCCGACATGCCGAAGTTCACCCGGGAGTCGCCGCCCAATCCGATCGTCAACTCGTACCGCACGAGCGACGGCCGGTGGTTGCAGCTCAACATGCTGCAGCCGGACCGGTACTGGGCCGACCTGTGCCGGCACCTCGACCGCCCGGATCTCATCACCGACGAGCGTTTCGCCGACGCCGCCTCGCGTTTCGAGCACCGTCGTGAGTGTGTCGCCGAGCTGGACGCGGTCATCGGGAGCCGCACGCTCGCGGAATGGCGCGAGCGGTTCGCGACGCTCGAAGGCGTTTGGGCGCCGATGCAGAGCGCGCGGGAGCTGCACGACGACCCGCAGGCGATCGAGAACGACTACCTGCCGGAGGTGGAGGGTTCCGACGGCGTGCGCTTCAAGCTCGTCGCGAACCCAGTGCAGTTCGACGAGACGTCACCGCAGCTGCGCCCCGCGCCCGCGCATGGTGAACAGACCGACGAGGTACTGCTCGAGCTCGGCATGTCGTACGACGAGATCCTCGAGCACAAGGTCTCCGGCGCGGTCCTCTAGCGCGCTTCCGGCGAATGCCTGGCGTTACGGAACGGGGAGGGTCCCCCACACGACAGAGGGGCCGCGGGCCTTGTCCTGACCCGGGTCGTACGGGCCACCGGTCGTGGCGGGCGGAGCGCCGTTGAGGTCGAACGGATGGCGAACGCCCCACGCGTCACCGATGTAGCCGCCGCTGCCATCGGGGAGCACCGTGACCCCGCGCGCGACGAACCACGGCTTCCAGTACGGGCCGCCGGTCGGCAGCGGTGGCGTGGGAGCCGTGTGGGAGTCGATACCGAACGGGTGCAGCCCGCCCCACGCGTCCATCACGTAGCCGCCGCTGCCGTCGGGGAGGATCATCACGCCGCGCGCGACGTCCCAACCCTGCCAATAGGGGCCGCCGTTGATGGCGGGTTCGCGATGTGTCGCGCCAATGCTGAACCAGTGCAGGCCGCCCCACCCGTC
>CAZJSY010000522.1:0-1593 GCA_964548555.1 uncultured Burkholderiales bacterium | reverse complement strand
CGCCGCCGATCGACCCGATCGAGCACCGGCTCGAGCAGCTCGGGAAGCTGAAGGAGCAGGCGCTCCACGCGGGCAGTCCTGCGGCCATCGAGCGCCAGCACAAGCGGGGCAAGCTCACGGCTCGCGAGCGGCTGGAGATGCTGCTCGACCCGGGCTCGTTCGTGGAGCTCGACATGCTCGCGCGTCACCGGGCCCACGGTTTCGGGATCGAGAACACCCGGCCGCTCACCGACGGCGTCATCACCGGCTGGGGAACGATCGACGGACGCAAGGTCTTCGTCTTCTCGCAGGACTTCACGGTCTTCGGCGGCGCGCTCGGCGAGGTGTTCGCCGAGAAGATCCACAAGGTAATGGACCTCGCCGAGTCGGTCGGCGCGCCGATGATCGGCCTCAACGACGGTGCGGGCGCCCGGATCCAGGAGGGTGTCGTCTCCCTCGCGTCCTACGGCGGCATCTTCTTCCGCAACGTGAAGGCGTCCGGCGTGGTCCCGCAGATCAGCGTGATCCTCGGTCCCTGCGCGGGCGGGGCGGTGTACTCGCCCGCCATGACGGACTTCATCTTCATGACCAAGGGCACCTCCCACATGTTCATCACCGGGCCCGACGTCGTGAAGACGGTCACCGGCGAAGACGTCACGCAGGAGGAGCTGGGTGGCGCGATGACGCACGCGTCCAAGTCGGGTGTGGCCACCTTCGTCTACGACGACGAGGAGGCGTGCCTGCAGCAGGTGCGGTACCTGCTGTCGTTCCTCCCGTCGAACAACCTCGAGGATCCGCCCTACTTCGAGCCCGAAGACGATCCGGAGCGACGCTGCGACGGGATCGTCGACCTCATCCCGGACGCGCCCAACAAGCCGTACGACATGAAGAAGGTCATCGCCGAGGTCGTCGACGACGGCGAGTTCCTCGAGGTGCAGCCCTACTGGGCGATGAACATCATCTGCGGCTTCGGACGCATCAACGGACACGCGGTCGGCATCGTCGGCAACCAGCCCCAGGTGCTCGCCGGCTGTCTCGACATCGACGCGTCCGAGAAGGCCGGTCGATTCGTGCGCACGTGCGACGCCTTCAACATCCCGCTCGTGACGTTCGTCGACGTGCCCGGCTTCCTGCCCGGGACCGATCAGGAGTACGGCGGCATCATCCGGCACGGGGCCAAGCTGCTGTACGCGTACTGCGAGTCAACCGTGCCCCGCGTGCAGATCATCACCCGGAAGGGATACGGCGGCGCGTACGTCGTCATGAACTCGAAGTCGATCGGCGCCGACCTCGCGTTCGCGTGGCCGTCGGGCGAGATCGCAGTGATGGGCCCGCAGGGCGCGGTGAACATCATCTTCCGCAAGGAGATCGAGGCCGCGGCGGACACCGAGGCGCGGCGCGCCGAGCTCATCGCCGAGTACACGGAGCGCTTCGCGAACCCGTATAGCGCAGCCGAGCGGGGCTACGTCGACGACGTCATCGACCCACGCGACACGCGAAGGGTGCTCGTACGCGCGCTCGAGATGCTGCGCAGCAAGAAGGAGAAGCTGCCGCAGCGCAAGCACGGGAACGTCCCCCTGTGAAACCGGTGCTGCGCTCGATCTCGCCCGAGGC
>CAZJSY010000521.1:0-1599 GCA_964548555.1 uncultured Burkholderiales bacterium | reverse complement strand
TACCGGCGCGGCGGCCCCCGGCTCGCGCTCGGCGTCGCGGTCGTGCTCGCCGCGCTCGCGCGCGGCTACACCGCCGAGTTCCTCACGCAGGCGTGGAACCCGTACATGCCGATGCTCGCCTGGATCGTCGTTCTCCTCGCGTTGTGGTCGGTCGTCGTAGGCGATCTCGCGTTGCTGCCCGTCGCCGTCTTCGCCGCGTCGTTCTGCATGCAGACGCATCTGCCGTATCTCGGCCTGTGCGGTGGCCTCGTTGCCGTGACGCTCGCGTTCATATGTGCGCGGGCGATACGACAACGCGCCGAGGATCCCGACGGCCTCCGGCGGCTCCTGCGCTGGACCGGTATCGCTGCCATGGTCGGGGTCGTGCTCTGGATCCCGCCGCTCATCGACGAGCTCACGCAGTCGCCCGGGAACCTCACGGTGGTCTGGCGCGAGCTCACCAATCCGCCGGAGCCACCGATCCCCGCGCGGCTCGGCATTTCCTGGGTGCTCGTGCATCTCAACCCCTGGCACATCCTGAGTCATGGCATGACCACGACGTCGGCGGCGGCGTCGATCGTGCCGGGCATCGTCGTCCTGATCGTGTGGATGGGCACCGTGGTGATCGCGGCACGCGCCCGCAACCGGCCGCTCCTCGCGTTGCACGGCGTCATTGCGGCGTCGCTTGTCTTCGCCGGCATCTCGCTCGTGCGCGTGCACGGCAACCCCTGGTACTACCTGACGTTGTGGGGATGGGGCATCTGCGCGCTGTTGCTGCTCGCCGTGGTGTGGACAGTGGGCGCGGCAGTCACGCAACGGGCACGGTCGCGCATCCCGACGTGGGCGCCGTCGGCGGTCGACGGCTCGCTCGCACTGGCCGTGGTCGTGCTCGTCGTCTTCTTCAGCCTCGACGCCACGTCGGCCCGGGTGCCGGCGGAGCGTTACACACAAGTGCTGCGCCATGTCGCTCCACCGGTCGTGCGCGCGCTCGATGCCGGCACGGTGCCGGGCGGCGGCCGGAGCGGTCACTACCTGGTCTCGTGGACCGACCCGATCTCGATCGGCTCGACGGGGTACGGCCTGTTCGACGAGTTGGGCCGCCATCATTTCCGCGTCGGTGCACAGCGCGTGCACCGGGGCGGGGTTCCTCCGTATCAACTCCTCGATCCGCAGAACGCGACCGGGGTCGTACACCTCTCGGTCGGACCCGACATCGAGGTCTGGCGGAAGCGGCCCGGTGTGGTCCAGGTCGTGTACTACGACCCGCGGTCGCCGGCGGAACTCGCGGAGTACGAGCGTCTGCGCGCGCGTGTGAAAAACGACCTCGAGGCGATCGGACGATCCGACCTCGTACAGGGGGTCGACGGCAGCCCGTTCACCGCGAGCCTCGACCCACGGGTTCCCGCGCCTGACCAGCAGATGCTGAGCCGCATGGTGAACCTCGCGCTGCCGACCGCCGTCTTCGTCGGCCCACCCAGCGCGCAGACCTAGGCAGATCTAGGCCGTGGGCGAATCCGCGCCCCGTCGTGAGCGAACAGCGCGAGGTACCACGGCGACCAGCGCGATCGCGCTGAGGACGACGATGCTCGGTTCGAGCGAGATGCGAAAGCGCGTCTGCCC
>CAZJSY010000520.1:0-1628 GCA_964548555.1 uncultured Burkholderiales bacterium | reverse complement strand
CGGCACGCGTTGCGCGGCGGACCGTCCTTCGTGCAGGTCCACGCCACCGAGGACGCCTGGATGATCGTCAGCGGCGACTGCGGGTTCGCCCCGGCCTTCGTGACCATCGCAATCGCCGAGTCCGTGCTCGACGACGACGTGTTCACCCCGAGCACCATGTTGGAGCCGAAGCTCGAGCTGCCCCCGAACACGGCCCGGTCGGGCGCGATCGCGGGATAGAACACGTCGAGATTGGGATCCGAAACCGTGCCCGTCTGGTCGACCGTGTGCGACGCCGCGTTGATCTCGTACCAGCGCACCTGGGCCCCCGCTCCCCCGGCGACGGTGTGCGCGGTCCACAGGGCCGGATGGCCCAGCCGTGGATCGACCGCGAGGTACGCCTGCGTGAGACGGGAATCGCTGCCGTCGATCACGTTGCCGCCATTCTGCGGGATCTGCTGCAACGGATCGCTGTACGACGGGACGGTGACGGTGGCAGCGCTGCTCAGCGTGGCGGTGCCGTTGTTGTTGCCGACGGTGTAGAGCGCGAGCGTCGTCGCGGGGACCGGATCACCCGTTGCGACGACGTAGCCGGTGCTGCTCGAGTCGACCTCGCGCGACGGGATCGGCGTGAAGGCCGCGTTGTTCGCTGCGGTCTTCAGTGACCGGAACACGCCATGCGTGATGCTGCTCTTCGTCGGGCAGGTGCTGATCACGCCGTTCGCCGGCTTCGCGAACCAGTTCAGATCCGAACCCAACGGCGCCGACGCCGCGGACTGCGCGAGGTTCCGCGACGTCGAGCCCGGGAAGTCGTTGACGCCGACGAGCGCGAAGTCGGCCGTCATGCCGAGCTTCGGGAAGTCGGGCAACGTGGCGCCGTAGTTGTCGGTGAACGTGTACCGGCACCAGTCGCTCGTGCTCGACGGCGAATCGGTCTTGCTGAACCCGAGCACGATCCCCCAGTTGGGGACGGTCGGAGTGCCGGTGTCGGTGATCTCCGCGAAGTAGAAGCGGCTCGAGCCCGGATCCCAGAGGATCTGCGGGTCGGAGATGAAGTTGCCACCCGTGCCGTAGAGGTTCGCCGACGGACCCGTCGCGATCACCGAGCGCGAACGGTCGGAGATGCTGTACGCGTCGTTGACCAGCTCGATGAACCGGGTCGGGCCGATCGCGCTCGTCGCGTCGGGCGGCACGAATCCACCGCCGTTGATCTCGCTCAACCCGCTCACCGAGAACAGGTCGTACACACGCAGCGCACCGTCGAGCGAGCCGACGTACGCACTGCCGTTCGACAGCGCCGGCGACGACACCACCGGCGACGGCAGCGGCGCGGTCCACAACGGCGTACACGACTTCGGGGCGCCCGAGCAGTTCGCCGTGCCGGCGGCGTCGAACGAGTACATGCGGTCAGACGCGATGTACGCCACGCCCTTGATGATCGCCGGCGACGCCCGCAACGGAGCTCCGGTGGTGGCGGTCCACAACGCACTGCAGGTCACAGGAGGGCCGCTGGTGCAGTTCGTCTTTCCGCCCGCGTCGAACGCATACAGCTTCGCGTCGTTCGAACCGACGTAGACCATGCCGTTGGCGACTCCCGGCGACGACGCCACCGCACCACCCGTCGCAGCCGTGAACAACGGCGAACACGT
>CAZJSY010000519.1:0-1635 GCA_964548555.1 uncultured Burkholderiales bacterium | reverse complement strand
CTGCCGTTCAGCCGCTTCCCGCAGGTCGACACGGTGCTCGGCCCCGAGATGCGCAGCACGGGCGAGGTGATGGGCATCGACCGCTCGTTCGGCCTCGCGTTCGCCAAGAGTCAGGCCGCGGCCGGCAACCGCTTGCCCGAGCAGGGCACGGTCTTCCTGTCCCTCGCCGACCGTGACAAGCCCGAGGGTCTTCGCGCGGCACGTCGTTTCGTCGAGCTCGGATTCTCACTCGCGGCGACGGCCGGCACCGCGAGCGCGTTCGAGGAGGCCGGCATCCCGGTCGACTCGGTGGTCGCAAAGGTGGGGGAGGCGGTCGGTGTCGACGCGGTCGAGCTCATCGCGTCCGGGAAGGTCGATCTGGTGGTCAACACGCCGCGCGGTCGCGGACCTCGCGCCGACGGCATCCACATCCGTCAGAGCGCGACGCTTCACGGCGTCCCGTGCGTCACCACCGTCGCCGCTGCGCTGGCCGCGGCGGCGGGTATCGCGGAGGCGACCACACGTGAGCCCGCGGTGCGGGCGCTGCAGGAATATCACGCCGACGGCCAGCTCCGGCTGGAGGTCTGATGACCCTCTGGCGTCGTTCACCGCGGTACAGGGTCGGTCGACGGCGCCGGAATGCTGCATCCGTCGATACGACCATCCACCTCGGGCCGGTCGAGCTGCCGAATCCGATCGTCGCCGCGTCGGGAACGTTCGGTCACGGTGACGAGGTCGCGCGTGTCACGGACGCGGCCACGCTGGGCGCCGTCACCACGAAGTCGCTCGCGCGGTACGCGTGGCCGGGCAACGCGCCGCCGCGGCTGCATCCGACGAGTGCGGGCATGTTGAACTCGGTCGGCCTGCAGGGCCCGGGCGTCGAGCACTGGGTCGAGCACGAGCTTCCCGCGTTACGAGCGCGCGGTGTTCGGGTGATCGCGTCGATCTGGGGACGGACCGTCGACGACTACGCGGTCGCGACGAAGATGCTGGAGCCGGCGCGCGACGAGCTCGTTGCGGTCGAGGTCAACGTCAGCTGTCCGAACGTCGAAGACCGTTCGCGCATGTTCGCGCACTCCACCGAGGCGACGACCGCGGTGACCCGTGTCGTGCTGGAGCACGCGCGCGGTCTTCCCGTCTTCGTGAAGCTGTCGCCGAACGTCACCGACGTTCGCGAGATCGCGGGCGCGGCGATCGATGCCGGCGCCACGGGGCTCACGTTGATCAACACGGTGTTCGGCCTCGCGGTCGATGCGCAGGACCGGCGGCCGGTGCTCGGCGGCGGGGGCGGCGGGCTGTCGGGGCCGGCGATCAAGCCGGTCGCGCTCCAGGTGGTCGCCGACGTGGCGAGGGAGCTCCCACAGGTGCCCATCATCGGCACCGGCGGCGTCATGACCGGCCTCGACGCGGTCGAGATGCTCGTGGCCGGGGCACGGGCCGTCGGAGTCGGGACCGCCACATTCCGTGATCCCCGGGCCGCCTCCCACATCCTCGATCAGCTGATCGCGTGGTGCGCGTCGCACGGGGTCGAGCGCGTATCCGACCTCACAGGGAGCATGACATGGCCGACCTGACCGCACCGCCCGCCGCGCCGCCTGCCGTGCGCGACCGCCTCGCGATCGCCCTCGACATCGACGACCTCGACACCGCGGTCGC
>CAZJSY010000518.1:0-1645 GCA_964548555.1 uncultured Burkholderiales bacterium | reverse complement strand
TGACGCCCCGCGGCAACACGAACGTTCGCACGGCCGAGTCGACGACCACGACGACGAGGAGCGCGCCGACCAGGACGAACACCACATCGAGCACGCTGCCCACCGGAGCTCAGTCTTCCGGTCGGGGGCGGCTTCGGCTCCGCTTGAGGTCGCCGCGCCGCCGTTTCGCATCGACCCGCTCGGCACGCGAGCGGACGGTCGGTCGGGTCGGCACCCGGGTCGGATCACGACGCAGCGCGGCCGCGAGGCGTGAACGCAGACGTTCGAGCGCGAGATCGCGATTGCGCGCCCGTGAACGGCTGTCGGACGCAACGACGCGTACCACCGGCCCGAGCCGTTCGACGATGCGGTCCCGCTGACGTGGTCCGAGCGACGGCGACGACGCGGCGTCGAAGCGGAGCTCGACGCGCGTGTTGGAGGTGTTGGCGTGCTGGCCCCCGGGACCTCCGGACGTGCTGTACCGCCACTCGAGCTCGTCGAGCGCGATGCTGCACGAGTTGCTCACACGGAGCCGGTCCTCCATCAGGAGAACGCTACCCAGCCATGTGCGGACGAGCTGTGCCCTGGGCGGACGCCCGGGAGGGCACAGCGAGGGAGCCGTGTGATCGATCCAGAGCACCGCTTTGAGTGAGGCGAGCGCACCAATCCAAGGGGACCGGGTGAACGTACACGTCGTCGTGGAGATCCCGAAGGGATCACGCAACAAGTACGAGGCGAACCACGAGACAGGCGAGATCTGGCTCGACCGGATGCTGTTCACCGCGACGCAGTACCCGACCGACTACGGGTACCTCCCGCGGACGCTCGCCGAGGACGGTGACCCGCTCGACGCCCTGGTGCTGCTCGAGGAGCCCACCTTCCCGGGTTGTCACATCGACGCACGACCGGTCGGCGTCTTCTGGATGCACGACGAGAAGGGTCCCGACGCCAAGGTGCTGTGTGTGCCGGCGACCGATCCCCGGTGGGCGGAGGTCGAGGACATCGACGACCTCCCGCCGTTCCTGCTCGACGAGATCGGCCATTTCTTCGACGTCTACAAGGCGCTCGAGCCGGGGAAGGGAACCGAGACCCGCGGCTGGGAAGGTGCCGCCGCCGCGCGCGGCGCGATCGAGGCCGCGCGGCGTCGATATGCCGGATAGGTACGAGCCCGACGGTTCGTCGCCGCGCCGGCCAAATCGTCCGCGCGACCCGCGCGGAGCCGGGCAACCGGGTACAAGGTGAGGTTGACAACTACAGGTTCGGTTCCTACGTTGCGTGGCCTGACTCGACCGCTCGGTCAAGGACGGTCAGGGGGGTGTGGGCGCCGGGCGAGCAGAGCCGCGCGGTGCGGCTCGAGGAGATGAGCAGCACACAGTGAGCGGGCATCCGCAGCGTCCATGGAGGGACCGGAACACAGGGGGGAACGTGCATCACTCGCTTCGCGCCAACCGCTGGCCGCTCCGGCTCGTGGCCGTGGTCGCCACGATCGCGATCCTCGGCGCCGCCTGCGGCGGCGGCACCAAGGGCAGCACCACGAGCGGCGGTCAGAAGGGCAGCTCGACGCCGGTCGAAGGCGGCAGCATCACCTACGGCCTCGATGCAGAGCACCCCGGCGGGTTCTGCACCCCGACCGCGCAGCTCGCGGCGGCCGGCATCCTCGAGAACC
>CAZJSY010000517.1:0-1662 GCA_964548555.1 uncultured Burkholderiales bacterium | reverse complement strand
CGACCTGAGGACTCGACGCGAGCAGGTGGCCGCGCGGGTGATGGTCCGTGGTTTGGACCTCTATGAGCGGCTGAAGTCACGGGTGCTGGTCGATGTCGCACGTCCAGGCGAGGATCTCTTCTACCGCGTGCCCGAGAAGCTGGACGCGTTCCGTCCGGGGGAGGTGCTCGACAGTCGGCCCGTCGAGGTCCGAGGCTTTCGTCGTGTGGTCAAAGCCGATGCGTGGCAGGTGAAGTTCCGCTCCACCGACACCCGCGGCGCCCCGATGTCGGGAGTCACCACGGTGATGATTCCCCGGCGGCCCTTCAACGGGCCCGTCAGGCCGCTGCTCTCCTATCAATGCGCCATCGACAGCCTGGGTGCGGCCGCCGATCCGTCCTACACGCTGAGACAGGGCAATCAGTGGGAACTTCCTCTCATGGCCCGGGGCCTCCGCCGAGGGTGGGCGGTCGTCACCACCGACTACACCGGACCCCGGCATGCCTTCGGCGCCGGGCTGCTCGCCGCCCGCTTCGTGCTCGACGGCATTCGCGCCGCCATCGCCTTCGAGCCGGCAGGCTTCGACGCCGCCACGCCGATCGGCCTTTGGGGCTACTCGGGCGGAGCTCAAGCAACGCTCTGCGCGGCCGAACAGCACCCGGGCTACGCGCCGGAACTGAACATCGTGGGCGCCGCCGCCGGCGGCATCACGGTCGACCCCACCACGACGACCGGGACGTTCGAGGACGTTTACGACGGCAGTCTCCTCAGCGGGATCCCGCTCGGCGCGATCATCGGGATCACCCGCGAGTTTCCGGACGTCGACCTGCTCGGCGCCCTCAGCCCCCAGGGGCAAGCCATGGTGGCGTCGGCGGCCGAGATGACCGCCGATCAGCTCTTCATGTGCTTTCCCTTCCTCCATTGGGGCGACTACCTGACCGTCCCCAGCGTGTTGGACATACCGGGACTACGCACCGCCTTCGAGGCGAACCAGTTCGGTCAGGCCACGCCGACGACCGCGTTGTACCTGTACCACGGCGTGCATGAGCAGAACCTCCCCATCGCCGACGCAGACACGTTCGTCGAGACGTACCGTCGCGAAGGAGTCGACGTGACATACCGCCGGATTCGATTCGGTGAGCACTTGATCGTGACGGTGACCGGTGTGCCCGGCGCACTCCGATTTCTGAGCGAGCAATTCGATGCCATGTAACGCCCGCTCGATGGCGCGGCTCTGAGGTCCTCACCGCACCACTACCTCTTGCGGTCAGGGATCGTGCTCACCAGGCTTCTGGGCGAGCGCCGCCTTGTGGAGAACGTTGGTGGCGAGCCGAATGTGCGCCGCGTCGACCAGCCTGCCGTCGCGACCGATGGCGCCCACACCGTCCGCCTCAGCGCGGCGGTAGTCCTCGATGACAGCGCGAGCGTCGTCGATCTCGTCGGCGGTCGGCGCGAAGACGTCGTTGGCGATCGCAACCTGATCGGGGTGGATCGCCCATTTGCCGTCGAAGCCGAGCAGGCTCGCGTGAACGGCGGCGCGGCGGTAGCCGTCGACATCCTGATACGCGGGGTAGGGCGCGTCGACGGCGTCGACGCCGGCACTGCGCGCGGCGCTGACGATCTGCACGCGCGCGTAGTGCCAGAAGTCGCCCGGATAGTCGCCCAGCGGGTCGAAGTTGCCGT
>CAZJSY010000516.1:0-1665 GCA_964548555.1 uncultured Burkholderiales bacterium | reverse complement strand
CTTCGTGCCCGGTGACGACGGAGGCACGCTCATTCAGGTCGCCCAGGCGGACAGCAAGCTCGTGTTCGCCACCGAGCTGCGCGCGTCGCACCCGCGACTGCGACAGCTGAACCTCACCAACGCGGTCCAGCCATCCGGTGGGCCGGCGACGCCGCAGCTCGACGACATCGTTCGTGTCGACGGCGAAGGCACGCTGTACGCGGTCGACCAACTCACGGGCAAGATCTACGCGATCGACACGAGCAAGATTCGGTCCGGGACCTACTTCGTGTCGCAACCGAAGCCCGCTTCGGGGGACCTGCCCAACGATCCCGCGATCGGCGTGGTCGACGTCCACACGGGAGTGGTGACCCACGTCGACTCGACGCTCGGCAGCCCGAAGGGTCTGCTGTTCGTGCCGGAGCGGTGGTGGCGGCGCCGACCGTGCGGGAAAGCGATCAGGTCAAGGAGCAACGTCCAGACAGCGGACGGCATCTGCGAGTGCGCGGCTGAGGTCAGCGGCCGCGCGTTCTTCGGATCGGTATCCGACCATGCGGCTCAAATGCGGCCCGAACGTCTCCCAACCGAATGCGGCTGCGAGCGTGAGGAGGACGAGAGCGCGCCGTTCCGGTCCGGCGACGCGCACGACCTGTGACATGGTCGGGAACTCGTCCTGCAGGTCACGAGCATCCTCCCCCGCGAGCAGCAACCACGCGAGCATGCGTACGTACGCGTGCATGGTGTCGTCGTGTCGCACTGCCGACCGCATGATCGCGTCGAGCGCATCGTCGAGCGTTCCGAGGTCGGACAGCCGAACGCTCGCACGCAATGCCGCCGCCGCGAGGACCTCGCGAATCAGCGCGGCCTTCGTGCCGAAGTGCCGGTGGAGCAGACCGAGGTTCACGCCCGCGTCGGCGGCGATGTCCCGCAACGACGCTCCCGGCCCCTCGGCGGCGAACCGGCGTTCGGCTGCGGCGATGATGGCGGCCCGGACCTCGTCTCGGCCGTAGGGGCGTGTCTCCATCTGGACAACTGTAGACGATCGTCTACACTCCTCCGGAGACGACCGACTCCACCGTCAGGAGGCCCGACGATGGTCGCCATCACGCCCTGCGACGCGCCGCTCGGTGCAACCGTCATCGACGCCGACCTGCGGCAGCCGGATCCCGACCTGGTAGGGCTGCTGCGCTCGGCGTTGCTGCGTCACCAGGTGTTGTTCTTCCGCGACGCGGGGCTCACGCCCGACGAACAGGTGCGCCTCGGGGAGGCCTTCGGCTCACTCGAGCGTCATGCCACGCTCGACGCGCTCCCCGAGCTCCCGCAGATCGTCGTCTTCGACACCGAGCGTCGCGCACCGGTCGCCGAGTGGTGGCATAGCGACGTCACGTGCGCGCCGCAGCCGCCGATGGGCGCCATGTTGCAGATGGTGATCGCGCCGCCCTCCGGCGGTGCGACGCACTGGGCGAGCATGACCGCGGCATACGACGCCCTCGACGAAGCGACGAAAGCTCGCATCCACGGTCTTCACGCGTTGCACCGCTCGTGGTGGCAACCGGTGCAGGAATCGGTCCATCCGGTCGTGCGCACACATCCGGAAACCGGCCGGCCCGCTCTGTTCGTCAACGGCATCTTCACGAAGCGCATCGTCGAGCTCGACGAACGTGAAAGCGACGAGCTGCTGCGCAC
>CAZJSY010000515.1:0-1682 GCA_964548555.1 uncultured Burkholderiales bacterium | reverse complement strand
CCCGGATCGTGCAGTAGGCGCCCATGGTGGGCTGCGATCGCGGTTTTCGCGATGGGAATCGAGTTGTCAGACGGTCGCGCCGACCGTCGCGACCGTTCTCTGGATCGGGGCTGCTGAATTTGCGCAGCGGAGGGGGTTTTCGCGACAGCGATCCTTCTGCGTGTGCGGGGCTCCCGGGGGTAGAGCTGTTCTTCGTCGGGGCCGCCCCGGCGTTTAGCCGGCGGGTGGTGGTAGTGCTTGGATGCGCTGAAAGGCGGCGGCGAGCTGGTGGGCCCATGGCCAGCTGGTTTGGAGGCGCAGGGTCGCGCGGCGGGCGTGGAACGCGAGCCGGCCGGCGGTGTGCAGCAGCCGGTAGCGAAGCGCCTTCGGTTCGCAGATCGCGAGCTCGCCCTCGAGCGCCAGGTGCTGGGTCCAGGCGATCAGGTCCTGGGCAATCAGCGAGATCTCCAGCCAGACGGCGTTGAGGTCGAACTCACGGAACGGGAGGTTGTCGAGCCCGGTCTGTTTGGCGGCTCTAATGCGATCCTCGGCGTTCGCGCGGCCGCGGTGCAGACGCTCGATCTCGACCGCGTCGCCAGCCAGGTCGGTGAGGGTTGCTTGGAAGCGGTGGCCGTCGTGGTCGGTGAACTGAAGCTGCGCTCCGGGGTGGGGTCGCTCGCGGCGGATGATCACGCGCGAGTTCTTGGGCCACGGCTTGAGGTCGATCAGCTCCGTGATCTCGGCGACGTGCGCGCTGTTGCGCTGCTCGCCGTCTTGGCGCAGCGCCGGACGCCAGTCGCTCTCGGGTAGCGAGAGGATCGCCGTCTGCACTGCCGCGAACACATCGAACCCGACGAGAAACCCGATCTTGGCGTCCTGGGCTGTTTGACAGAGCTCGGACGCGGCGCCGGCGGAGTCGATGCGCATCACAATCTCGGTGTCCAGATCGGACACGACGTCGTGAGGTAGCTGCTCAAGCGCCTGCTCAAGGACCTCGATCTGAGCCTCGGCGCTGTGAGCAGCGGCGTTGCCCGGGCGCAGAGTCGCCGCTAGCGCCTCGCGGCTCTGATCCAGATACGCAAGCAGCGGGTGAAACCCGAACGTGCCCTTGAAGTTCACCGCGGCGCCTTGCTTCTCGGTATGCGCCGCGATCAGCGTCGCGTCGATGTCGATCACGATCCGCTCCGGGCGCACGCCCAGTCCCCATGCCCGCTCGCGCGCACGAGCGCGCGCCGCGCGCATCGCGTCAAGCAACCCCGGGTCGCCCGCGATCCGGTCCACCAGTCGAAACGCCGTCGAGTCCGACGCGACCGCCCCGAACAACGGCTCCTGATCACGCACCGCCCGAAGGTCTGACAAGCAGTCGCCGCCGTCGGCGAGCATCACCGCCAGATCACGAATCACCCGGCCCGAATCGTGCCGGCCGCGCCGCTCACGCACCCCCGCCAGCGCCCGGGAGAGCTCCCGCGTCAGCCCGACACGATCGGCCGTCTCCGCGAGCAGCGCAGCGCCCGCGTGCGACACCAAACCCTCTCCGTCCGCGCTCACGTCTACCGTGAAACTGCGGCCATCGCGCTGCACCCTCAAGGTGAACCTCCTGAGCTCGGGGACGAGGCTTCGACAACCCCAATCCTCCAAGCTCAGTCGGACATTTCCGCGCCCCGGTCAACCCGGGGCGCGGTCGTTAACGAACGATCCGGGCT
>CAZJSY010000514.1:0-1691 GCA_964548555.1 uncultured Burkholderiales bacterium | reverse complement strand
TTCGAGGTGTCGGAGGGAGAGTACGAGCTGGCGGCTCAGTCGTGAGAACGGCCCGCGCGCTAGCGCCACCGCGACCGTCCGCCTGTAGCCCCGCCCATCCCCGCCCACTTGGAGCCGCCCGGCGTCACCGGCCCCGACGGCGCGACCGTCGAACTGGCGGCCGACACGCCGCGGCAGAAACACACCATCACCGCGTCCGCACGGTCCGGCGACCTGCCAAGCCGCTTCTTCGTCTCCTTCTTCGGCTCAACCACCCGGCGGCCTTTCGAGTCCAACACGTACTCCGGCGCACACAGATCGCTGAGCAGGTCCTCGTCGTCGTCCAGGTCAATCTCGGGCAGCCACTCTTCCGCGAACTCGAACCACAACTCCGAGCGGGCGTTCGGGTACTCGGACTTGTTCACCTCGGCGGGGGCGTTCGCGCCATTGAAGGGGACGACACGCGACCAAGCCGCGCCGTCCGGGTCGTCCCGGGCGATCTCCTTCAGCCGGTCCGTCACACCGCCGCCGACCCCGGCGTCGTCCAGTGCGATCGTCGGCTTGCCGTACAACGGATGCCAGTTGTCCCGGGCGACCCGGGCGAGCAGGCCGGCCGTCTCCATCGTGTCCTGGCCGTTGATCACCTCGACCACGCGGACACGGTTGCCCTGCCGCAACGTGACGACGGTTTCGTCGTCTCCGAACCGGGCGACGTCGCAGCCGACCACGCACGGCCACGTCTGCTCGTACAGGGCGCGCAGCTCGTCGGTTGACTCCGGCATCAGCGGCCCGTCCGGCATCGCCTGCTCCCGCTGCTGGGCGTTCTCGACCTCGAACATCGGCACCACCGCGTGCGACCCCTGCGAGGGGAAGCGGCCGAGCACGCGCACCTCGTAGACCGGGTTCAACCTCACGCCTGTGCCGCCGCGCTCGTCCTCGTCGGACACCCGGTACTTCGTCTTCATCCGCTCCACCCACTCGCGTGAGGGCAGCACGCGGGCGACATGCTCGGGCACCTGCTCGCCGGTGTAGGCCGGGGTGTCGAACGCGCTGATGTGGATGGTGGTGTAGAGGGCGCGTTGGGTGTGGAAGGCGTGGTAGAACTCGCCGCCGACCTGGGTCGGGTTGCCGATGTAGAGGCTGCGGGATCCGGCGGCGGTGAGGAACCCTTCGGCGGCCTCGAAGATCGACTGCGTCACGCCGCTGGCCTCGTCCACCACGAACAGCAGGTGCGGCGAGTGGTAGCCCTGGAAGTTCTCCGGCTGGTTGGTGGACAGGCCGACCGCGTACCACTCCGGGGCGAAGTCGAGCTTGGTTTCGGACAGGTTGCCGTCGAAGAAGCCGCTGGAGCGGTGGTGGAGGCGGCGGATCTCGCGCCAGAGCAGGTCGCGGACCTGCCTCCAGACGGGGGCGGTGGTGACGACGATGGCTTCGGGGCCGTAGGCGGCGAGGAACCAGAGGACGGCGGCGGCGGCGGTGACGGTTTTGCCGACGCCGTGGCCGGAGCGGACGGCGGTCGCTTCGTTGTCGCGGACGGACTCGATCACCTGCCGTTGCTTCGACCACAGGTGCAGGCCCAGGAAGGTTTCGCAGAACCAGACGGGGTCTTGGCGGATGCGGTCGCGGATCCGGCGGGCCTGGTCCTGCGGGGACGTGGTTGTCACGTCTTGGGTATGGGAACTGCCACTCCGCGCTGTCAGATCGGGAGTGTA
>CAZJSY010000513.1:0-1699 GCA_964548555.1 uncultured Burkholderiales bacterium | reverse complement strand
CGCGCTCGTAGACGACACCCGTCTCGATGAGGTGGCGGAGCACCTGCACCACGAAAAAGGGGTTGCCCTCGGTCTCCGCGTGCACGAGCGAGGCGAGCTCCTTGACCGCGGCGTCGAGTCGCCCGCCCCCGACAACCTCCTCGAGCAGCGTGGCGATCTCCGGTGCATCGAGACCGCTGAGCTCCAGCCGTTCGACGCTGCGCTCGCGGCGTAGGTCCGCGAGGAGCTCGGCGAGGGGGTGATGGCGATCGAGGTCGGTCGTCCGGTACGTACCGACGATCAGCATCGACACGGGACGGGCGTCGCGGACGAGATGGCGCAGCAACAGGAGTGCGCCCCGCGCCGCCCATTGCAGGTCGTCGAGGACCATGAGCACGGGAGCGGATCGCGCTGCGCCGGCGAGCAGCATGGCGACGGCTTCGAACAGTCGCTGGCGCTTCGCGTTGGGAGCAGCGCGCGGCGACGCGGGCTGTCCCGGTGTCCATTCGGCGAGGTCGGGCACGAGGCGCGCCAGGTCGGCGCCGTGCGGACCGAGGTCGGCGAGGACGACGTCGGGCGGCCGGTGCGCGACGTAGTGACGGAGCGGCTCGGCGAACGGTTGGTAGACGAGCTGAAGCTCCTCGTCACACCGGCCCCACAGGACGGTCGCGCCCTCGGCGTGTGCGTGACGAGCCAGCTCGATGGCGAGGCGGGTCTTGCCGATACCGGGTTCGCCCGACACGAACACCGCACGGCGTACGCCGTTTCTCGCCTGGGTCCACGCGGCCATCAGGCTCGCGTACTCCTGCTCGCGACCCACGAAGGCCTGGGACTCGCTCGAGGTGATCGCGGACGGCAGCGGCAACACCCCGAGGTCGGTCTCGTCGGTCCATTCCACCTGGCTGATCGGTATGGATTGGTCGAAGCCCTTCAGGATCTGCTCGCCCGCGCTGACGAGCGGGTACTTGTTCCAGGTCCTGATGAGCATGACGACGATGTCGGCCAGCAGGATCTGTCCGGCACCCGCGAGCTCACACAGCCGGGCGGCTTCGACGACCGGTTGCCCGTACCAGTCGCCGTCCTCGACCGTCGCCTCGCCCGCGCTCATCCCCACGCGGATCTCCGGACGCGAGGAGTCTTCGCGCCGCAGGCGCGCCACCGCCCGCTGCATCGTCACCGCGGCTTCGACCGCGTCGAGCGCGCTCTTGAAGACGATCATCAGACCATCGCCGGTGGTCTTGATCTCTTCGCCGCGGTGTTGGTGCACTGCCCGGCGCATCGCGGCGAAGTGTTCGCGCCGAATGGCCTCGCTGCGATGCGCGCCGTCGCGCGCGAGCACCCCCGTGGAGTCGACCACGTCCGTGAACAGAACGGTGACGATGGACGTCGTCACGTTCGTGCCGCCTCAGCGCCGTGGCGCGTCACGCGTGCGCGCGAGCGTCCGCTCGTGTACCTGAACCGGAGAACTCGCGAGGCGCGTGGCCACATCCCGAATCACCGCGCGCTGCGTTGTCCGGTTCGCGTGGTCACGAACCTGCTCCGCGACGCCTCTGCGCTGGTCATCGATCTGACTCCGCCCGCTGGAAGTCGTCGAACGCGCGAGCGCCGCGCGCCCTTTGTGCGCGAAATGTTGACAGTTGACCGCAACCGCGGCTTCCGTGAAACCCCTAGTTCTCAACGCTGGTGTGACCGCAGGCTCATCCGTGTTCGCGCGGATATA
>CAZJSY010000512.1:0-1708 GCA_964548555.1 uncultured Burkholderiales bacterium | reverse complement strand
TCGGGAGCTCAGGCGCGGAGGAACCAGCCCTGCGGGTCGAACCGGCGGAGGCGTTCCACCTCGGGTGCGGTGACAGGGGGCAACTCCCGCACGCTCGGTGCTACCCGCAGCTCCCAGCCGCACGCGGCCTTCGCCGCGTCGATGCGAGCCCCGATCGCTCCTTCACCACTCGGCACCGCCGTGAGCACGAGCTCGCCGCCGTCGAGCCGGTCGAGCTTCTCCAGGATGCCCAGATCGGTGACCAACGACCGGACGCTGTGTCCCGGCGACGTGACATAACCACACTCCGGCGGCGTCCGCTGCGGCGTCAGGGTCGCGACCACGACCGACTCCGCGGCGACGCTCGCGACATCGTTGCCTCCACCGGAGCCGACCAGAAACGCCCCACCGGGGATCAGGGTCGAGTTGATGTTGCCCAACCGGTCCACCTGCGCGCCGCCGAGGCACGCCACCGTGGTGGTGCCTGCGCCGCCCACGAGCGCCCCGAGCACGGTCGATGCGTCGTTCAGCATCGAGGCCGACGGGAAGTTGCGGTGGTTCAGCACGAATGGGTCCGCCGGTGTCGGGGCGTACCCCCACAGCCCGATCTCGGCGGTGAGCTCGACATGGGATCCGGCTGCACGCGCCATCTCCACACCGAGCCAGGCCGAGAGGTTCGCGACACCCGCGCCTGCGAGCACCGCGTCCGCGTCGGTCGCCACCACGCGTTCCGCGAGATGACGGGCGCCGTACACCGCGGCGAGCTCCCACCGGTTGGGCGCAGCGCCCATGTCCGGAGGGTGCGCCTGCTCGTCGTCGCGCCAGGACTCGGGGTCGGCCTTTCGGCGCAGCCGCGTGACCCGCTCTTTCCCCAAGCGCTCGACGTACTCGTCGTGCGATCCGACGTCGAGCACCCAATGACGGATCCACTCGCCGAAGTCGTCGCGACGGGTCGCGGCGCGCGCCTCGACCCAGAAGTCGTAGTCCTCGCCGTACCCGTCGACGGGAAGCCCACGTGCGAACAGCCCACCGGGGTGCGCGCCCATGGGCACCTCACACACTGCGAGCACCCGGTGCGCGGGGATGCGTACGAGCGCGGCGTGGTCGCGCACGGAGTCGACCACGCGTTCGACGGTGACGATGGCCCCGCGGCGCGCGCCCAACGCGCCCCAGACGCCTTCGAGCAACGGCGGGTTCACCACGACGTTGCCCTCACGGTCGGCCAGGGGTGCGTGCAGCAGCGTCACGTCCGGCACGAGGGGTGCCAGGAGGCCGACTTCGCCGAAGGGTGTGTCGACACGCTCGTAGCCGTCGTTCTCGGCCATCGACGAGCGGTGGATCGATCGCGTCACGACTGCGGGGAGGCCGCGTGCCGCGGCCTCGAGCCGTTGCGCGAACGCGAGGAACGACCAGTGCTCCACGTCGACCTCGCCGCTGCGGTAGGCGCGCCCGAAGATGGGGTTGGGTGTGAAGTTCGGGAAGGTGTCGCCGGAGTACCCGGTGACGACCCGCTTCACCATCCCGCCGCGGAAGAACAGCGTTCCGAGGCTCGAGAGGCTCAGCATCACGAGAGTGAAGCCCGGATCACGACCCCACCACTGACGCACGATCTCGTAGGTCGCGGCCGTCCATCGGGTATGACCGACGACGGGATGGAGAACGTCGCCGGCACGCACGTGCTCGGCGACGGCGTCGTGGAGCGACGCGCGCTTGTCGACCACCGCGGCGT
>CAZJSY010000511.1:0-1709 GCA_964548555.1 uncultured Burkholderiales bacterium | reverse complement strand
CCCTTCTCACGAAGGCCGAGCGCCTCGAGGAGACGGATCGCGTCCTTCGTACGCGGCGCCTCGATGCCCCAGTCGTCGACGACGGTGATCTTCCCGTCGGACGCACGGTCGGACAGCGCGGAGCACAGCGCGAGGCGAACCATCTTCTTCGGCGTGCGCTGGCGGTACTCGCGCGGCTTGGGACCGTGCGCGATGCCACCGCCGCGCCAGTGCGGGGCGCGGATCGAGCCTTGGCGCGCCCGTCCCGTGCCCTTCTGACGCCAGGGCTTCGAACCACCACCGGAAACCTCGGCGCGCGTGCGCGTGTTGTGGGTTCCGCTACGGGCCGCGGCGAGCTGCGCGGTGACCACCTGGTGCATGACCGCGACGTTCGGCTCGATGCCGAAGAGCTCGTCGGGGACGTCCAGGCTGCCCGCGTCGGCACCTGTTCGATCGCGCATCGTGAAGGTGGCCATCACCGCGCTCCTGTGGCGCTCGGACGCTTCACCGCGTCGCGCACGAGGACGAGACCGCCGGTCGGACCGGGGACGGAGCCGCGCACGAGGAGCAGCCCACGCTCGGCGTCGCCCTCGACGACCTGGAGATTGAGCGTGGTGACGCGCTCGTGACCGTACTGGCCGGCCATACGGGTCCCCTTGAAGACCCGAGCCGGTGTGGCGCATGCGCCGATCGAGCCAGGGGCGCGGTGCTTCTTGTGGTTGCCGTGCGACGCACCCTGCCCTTTGAAGTTGTGCCGCTTCATGACACCGCTGAAGCCCTTGCCCTTCGAGATGCCCGTCACGTCGACGATGTCGCCGGCCTGGAAGACATCGGCCTTCACGATCTGACCGACCTCGTAACCGGACAGGTCGTCGACCCGGACCTCCGCGAGGTGCTGCGTCGCCGTGACGTCCGCCTTCCGGAGGTGGCCGAGCTCGGGCTTGTTGAGCCGGCGCGGCTTCACCTCGCCGAACGAGAGCTGGACTGCGGAGTAGCCGTCACGCTCGGGCGTCTTCAGTTGCACGACGTGACAGGGCCCCGCCGCGATGACGGTGACCGGCACGATGCGGTTGTCGGCGTCCCAGAGCTGGGTCATGCCCAGCTTGCGCCCGAGTATCCCTTTCGCGGCCATGAGGCGACGTCTTTCCCCTGCGGTTCGGTGAACCCGCTCGATCGGTGTGTCCGCGTGTCTCGCTCACGCGAACGCTCCGCACGGAAGAGGACTCCGGCGGAGCGTGTTCGGTTGCGCTGCGCAGTCCCGCTCAACGCGGCAAACGCAGACGTCGATTGGTAGAGCCGGACGATCCTATCGGATCAGAACTCGAAGTGCGAACGCACCCCGCCGGCGTCAGACCTGTTGGATCTTGATCTCGATGTCGACGCCGGCCGGCAGGTCAAGGCGCTGAAGCGACTCGACCGTCTTCGTGGTCGGCTCCACGATGTCGATCAGGCGCTTGTGGATCCGCATCTCGAAGTGCTCCCGCGAGTCCTTGTCGACGTGCGGGCTGCGGACCACGCAGTAGCGGTGGATCTCGGTGGGCAAGGGCACCGGGCCGCGCACCTTCGCCTGGGTCCGCACGACCGTCTCGACGATCTTCTTGGTCGACTGGTCGATGATCTCGTGGTCGTAGGCCTTGAGCCGGATACGGATCTTCTGACCCTTCGCGTCAGGCATGGCTACTTGACGATCTTGGTGACGCGGCCGGCACCGACGGTGCGGCCACCCTCAC
>CAZJSY010000510.1:0-1710 GCA_964548555.1 uncultured Burkholderiales bacterium | reverse complement strand
TCGCACGTCTGCATCGTGCGCACCGACGACGTCGTCGCGGAGTTCGCCGACGCCATCGCACGGTTCGCGGCTGCACCGATGCCGAGCGCAGTGTCCTGGATCGGCGGTCCCAGCCGGACCTCCGATCTCGAGATGCGCACGACGTTCGGGGTCCACGGTCCGAAGACCGTCGACGTCGTGCTGGTCGACTGATCGGCTTCCCGGATCGCACCGGCGGGCACGAACGCTCGTCCGGACCCGTCGCTAGTCTCGAAGCGTGAGCGAGTACGCAGCCGCACTGTCACAGCATCCGCTCGCCGCGTCGGCGGTGGGCGAGGTCGCGGGCGAGCTGCTCGAACGGTTCCAAGGTGAGCGACCCGATCTGCTCGTGTGCTTCGCGTCACCGCACCACGTCGGTACGTTCGAGGATGTCACGTCGGCACTTCGCCGGCTGCTCGAACCCGACGTGTTCCTCGCGCAGACCGCCGTGTCGATCATCGGTGGTCCACGGGAAGTCGAGGACGCGCCTGCCCTCGCAGTGTGGGGCGCGCGTTTCGACGACGCCGCGCTCACGCCGGTGTCCTTGCGTCTGGTCGACACGCCCGACGGCGCAGCCGTGATCGGCTGGCCTGAGCTGAGCGTCGAAGGACGCACGCTGCTGCTGCTCGCCGATCCGTTCACATTTCCGGCCGACTCCTTTCTCACCCGGCTCAACGACGACATGCCCGGTTTGCGGGTGCTCGGCGGTCTCGCGTCGGCCGCGCGCGGTCCCGGCGGCAACCGGCTGGCACTCGACGACACGGTGACGAGCGAGGGTGCCGTCGGCGTGTTCCTCGATGCCGCGGTCGAGGTGCGTACCGTCGTGTCACAGGGCTGCCGGCCGATCGGCCGCCCGTTCACGGTGACGCGCGCCGATGGGAACCTCGTCTACGAGCTCGGAGGACGGCCGGCCCTGGAGCGGCTGCGCGACCTCGCGTCGGTGGCGAGCGACGACGAGCGCGAGCTGATGCAGCGGGGGCTGCACGTGGGCATCGTCGTCGACGAGCACAGGGTCGACTTCGAGCGAGGCGACTTCCTCGTGCGCAACGTGCTCGGAGCGGAGCAGTCGAGCGGTGCGCTCGCCGTCGGGGACACGGTGACGATCGGCCAGACGCTGCAGTTCCACGTGCGCGACGCCGACGCGGCCGACGAGGATCTCCACGCCCTGCTCACAGGGGTCGACGCTCGGGCCGCGCTCCTGTTCACCTGCAACGGGCGGGGTCGCCACCTCTTCGGCGTGTCCGACCACGATGCGGGCGTCGTCGAGAAGCTCCTCGGCCCGATCCCTTTGGCCGGTGCGTTCTGCGCCGGTGAGATCGGTCCCGTCGGTGGGCAGAACTTCTTACACGGCTTCACTGCGAGCCTCGCACTGTTCCCCGAATGAGCATCGGTGCCCGGCCGCGGTGGCCCGGCGCCGATCGTCCTCGGGAGCACACAAGGTCGTGTCTAGGCTGGCCTCGGGGAGAAAGGGGCGCATTCATGCCGTCAGAGCTCGAGTCAAAGGCCGTCAACGTCATCCGCGGTCTCGCGATGGACGCGGTGCAAAAGGCGAACTCCGGACACCCCGGAACGCCGATGGCGTTGGCGCCCTTGGCCCACGTGCTGTGGACCCGGGTGATGCGCTACGACGCGACGGATCCGGAATGGCCCGACCGGGACCGTTTCGTGCTCTCCAACGGGCACGCCTCGATG
>CAZJSY010000509.1:0-1715 GCA_964548555.1 uncultured Burkholderiales bacterium | reverse complement strand
AGTTCTCGCTGTACCTGGTCGCCCTCACCGGTATGGGCATGCTCGCGACGACGGGCGTGGTCGTCTCCGAAGACAGTTTCGGCCCGGTGGCCGACAACGCGGCGGGCATCGCCGAGATGTCGGGCGAGTTCGAGGGCGAACCCGAGCGGATCATGGTGGGCCTCGACGCGGTCGGCAACACGACGAAGGCCGTCACGAAGGGCTTCGCGATCGGCTCCGCGGTGATCGCCGCGGTGGCGCTGTTCGCATCGTTCATCGAGACGATCGGAAGTGAGCTCAAGCTCAAGGACGCCGCGGGCAACGTCCTCAGCGGGAGCGCGTTGTTCCACAACGTCGCCACCCAGATCAACGTGGCCGAGCCGAAGACGTTCATCGGTCTGCTCATCGGCGGCTCGATCGCCTTCATGTTCAGTGCGCTCGCGATCCGCGCCGTCGGCCGTACGGCAGGCACCGTGGTGCAGGAAGTACGTCGCCAGTTCGCCGACGGGCAGATCATGGCGGGTACCAAGCGGCCCGACTACGGCCCCGTCATCGACATCTGCACCGCGGCGTCGCTTCGTGAGCTCACCACGCCGGCCCTTCTCGCGGTGCTCACACCCGTGATCATCGGTTTCGGGGTCAGCTACCTGGCGCTGGGTGCGTTCCTCGCGGCGGTCATCCTCACCGGTCAGCTGATGGCCAACTTCCTCAACAACGCCGGTGGAGCGTGGGACAACGCCAAGAAGTACATCGAGGACGGCCATCTCGGCGGCAAGGGCTCCGAGGCGCACAAGGCCGCGGTCATTGGCGACACCGTCGGCGACCCGTTCAAGGACACTGCGGGCCCCGCGCTCAACCCGCTCATCAAAGTGATGAACCTGGTCTCGCTGCTCGTGCTGCCCGCGGTGATCAGCCTCCGCGACAACGACGCGGCGCGCTACTCGATCGCAGCGGTGAGCCTCGTGATCCTGCTCGGCGCGATCGCGTTCTCGAAGCGCAAGACCGGCGGCTTCGGCGAGGAGTCGGAGATCGTCGAGCAGGCGCAGCGGGAGAGTCAGGCGCAGCTGGCGCACGAAGCGCCGTAACGTCCCGGCCGTTCAGCTGTCGACCGACACGAACCGGTAGCCCATGCCGGGCTCGGTGATGAAGTAGTGGGGAAGTGACGGGTCGGGTTCGAGCTTGCGGCGGATCTGGCTGATGTAGAAGCGCAGGTAGTGGGTCTCGCGGTGGTACTCGGGACCCCATACCTGTTGCAGCAGCTGCTGCTGGGTGACGAGCTTTCCGCGGTTGCGCACGAGGATCTCCACAACCGCCCACTCGGTCGGCGTCAGACGGACCTCGGTTCCGTCGCGCCGCACCTGCTTCGCGGCGAGGTCGATCGAGAAGTCGGGTGTCGCGACGGCCGCGGCTTCCTCGACCGGTACGGCCCTGCGCAGCGCAGCTCTGAGCCGCGCGAGCAGCTCGTCCATGCCGAAGGGTTTCGTCACGTAGTCGTCGGCGCCCGCGTCCAGCGCTTCTACCTTCATCGCCTCCGCGTCGCGCGCCGACAGCACGATGATTGGCACGTTGGTCCATCCGCGCAGGGCGCGGGCGACGTCCACGCCGTCGATGTCGGGAAGTCCGAGGTCGAGGATGATCACGTCGGGATGATGACGGGCCGTGACCTCGAGGCCCTTCGCGCCGGTCTCGGCCAGCTCGACGTCGTAACCCCGCGCACGCAAGCTGATCCCGAGCGC
>CAZJSY010000508.1:0-1717 GCA_964548555.1 uncultured Burkholderiales bacterium | reverse complement strand
CGTCGCCTGGCGATCGCGCCCCGGCCAGCACGACCCGAACGGCCAGCATCGCACGTGCCAGCTCCCCGCCGGACGCGGCCCGCGCTAACGGCCTGGGCGGCTCGCCCGCGTTGGCGGCGAGCAGGAAGACGACGTCGTCGGCCCCGTCGTCGGTCGGGGCCGCCGGGCGAACGTCGATCTCGATCCGAGCTGCCGGCATCGCGAGCTCCTGGAGCCGTTTCGTGACCGCGGCGGCCAGACGCGGCGCGGAACCCCGACGAACCTCGGACAGGCGCTCCGCGGCCACCGTGGCGTCACGATGCGCCGCTCGACGGGTCGCCTCGAGCTCGGCCACGCGCTCTTCGAACCGGCTGAGCTCGTCGATGCGTGCGCCGATCTCCGCCGCGAACGCCATCACGTCGGCCAGGGTGTCACCGTACTTGCGGGTGAGCTCGCGCAGCAGGCGCCTGCGTTCGGCAATCTCCGCCAGACGGTCGGGATCCACGACGACGCCGTCGGCCGCGACACGCAGCTCGTGACCGACGTCGGCAACGTCCGCCTGCAACCCCCGCAGTCGCTCGGCGAGCGCCGCGAACGGACGACGCGGCGCCAGGGCGGCGTAGGCGTCACCGAGCGCGTCGAGCGCGGGACCCTGTACCGCCGCCATCGCGGCGTCGAGCGCCTCACGGTGTGCGACCGCGTCCGCGAGCAGCTCCTCTTGCGCCTCGAGCGTGACGTCTTCGCCGGGGTCGGAGAGCCCCGCGCGTTCGAGCTCCTCGGCCTGGAACCGCAGGAGGTCGAGCTCGCGTGCGCGCGTCCTGCTGTCGCCGCCGAGGCCTGCGAGCGCCTCGTCGACCCGCCGGCACCGTTCACGCGCCTCCCGGTAGCGGGCGAGCGCGTCGTCGGCATCCCGCCCCACGAAGGCGTCGAGCGCACGGCGCTGACTCGCGGGTTCGAGCAACGACTGGTGCTCGTGCTGACCGTGCAGATCGACCAGGCTCCGTCCGAGCTCTGTCAGCTCGCCCGCGGTCGCCAGCCGGCCGTTGACGTACGCACGGCTGCGACCGTTCGCGGGCACCACACGCGCGAGCACGACCTCGTCGCCGTCGCGCGCTCCGTCGACGAAGCGACCCTCGACCCGCGCCTCGGCCTCGCCACCTCGTACGAGCCCGCTGTCGGCTCGACCTCCGACGAGCAGCTCGAGCGCTTCCACGAGCAGCGTTTTCCCCGCGCCGGTTTCACCTGTGATCACCGTCATGCCGGGGCCGAGCACGAGCGAGATCTCGTGGACGATCCCGAGGTGTTCGACGCGCAGTTCCGACAGCATCGACTACCGGTCCGCCAAGCCGAACTTCGCCTTCAGGATCTGGTGGAAGTCGCGCGGTCCGAACGTCACGACCCGGGCCGGGCGCGGACCGGCCGTGCACGAGACGGTGTCGCTGCACTCGAGCTCGCCTACCTCGAGCCCGTCGATGATCAGCGCGGCGCGCTGCGGTTGCAACACGACGAAGCTCACCTCCTCGTCGGCATCCAGCACCAGCGAGCGGTCGAACAGCATGTGGGGCGAAACCGGGGTCAGGAGGAGGCACCAGTGACGGGGCGAGACGATCGGACCCCGCGACGAGAACGAGTACGCGGTCGAGCCGGTCGGTGTGGCGATGATCACCCCGTCGGCCGCATACGTCGTGAAGAAGGTGCCGTTGATGTCGACACCGAGGCGGATGATGCGACCGGGCTG
>CAZJSY010000507.1:0-1720 GCA_964548555.1 uncultured Burkholderiales bacterium | reverse complement strand
GTGATGTTGAGCCCGGTGCCGAGCAGCAGGGGTCCCATGGGGTACAGGCCCTCCAGGCGCGCGCCTGCGAGGTAGAGCGGGAACGGCGGCCCCGGGATGTTGGAGATCACGACGTTGATCGGTGGCGGCATGCGGCTCTCGAGACCCATCGCGGTGTACATGCGCGCCGCCAGGCCCACCAGCCCGGGCGGAGTGCTCTCGGTGAGTCCGATGATCTTGTCGGCCGACAGCGCCTCGCCGATCTCCTTCGCCTCGCTGGTTGCCTGCTTGATGGCCAGCAGCCGGTCGGCGGGCTCCGCGACGTCGGTCGCCAGGCTCGTGAACATCGATCCGACCTTGCTGCCGACCTCCTGATCCATGCCGGCTCGCAGGGAGACCGGACATTGCGCGATGAGTGGCTGCGCCGGAAGATCGTCGATCTTCTGCAAGTAGCGTCGAAGCGCACCCGCGCACAATGCGAGGACGACATCGTTGAGCTTCACGTCGTACGCCTGCTTCACCTCCTTCACCCGCGGCAACGGCACGCTCGTCCACGCGAAGCGGCGATGCGGGGTGAACTCGCCGTTGAGTGAAGTGCGCGGCGCCTGGAACGGCGTGTACACGGAGCGGCGGCGGCGTGCGAAGTTGACCAGCGTCACCGCCTGACGCGCGCTCTGCAATGCGAACCGGGCGCTCCGGTAGGGCGCGCGCGTGGCCGCGTTGACCATGCCGGAGCCGAGCCGGCGCGACCAGCTCGGGATGTCACCGTCCTCGAACGGCAGCGGTTCGAGGACGCGCGGAGCCGGGTCCGCTTCGAGATCGAAGCTCACCTCGGCGAGCCCCATGCCGGAGACGCCGTCGATCATGGCGTGGTGGATCTTGTAGAGGATCGCCACGCGGCCGTGCTCGAGCCCTTCGATGGCCCACATCTCCCACAGCGGCTTGCGGCGGTCCAGCTTGTAGGACGCGAGCCGCCCGACCAGCTCACCGAGCTCGCGCTGGCTGCCGGGTGCGGGCACCGCGATCCGCCGGATGTGGTAGTCGGGATCGAAGTCGGGCTCCTCGACCCAACCCGGGCGGTCGAGCCCGAAGGGGACCTCGACCGACTTCAGGCGGAACTGCGGAACGAGCGGAATGCGCTCCAGCGTGTGCAGCCGCACGCGTTCGAAGTCGAACGGCACCGGCGACGTCGACGGATCCAGGATCATCAACGCCGAGACGTGCATATGCCACGACGGCGTCTCCCCGTAGAGGAATGCCGCGTCCTGTCCCCCCATGCGTCGCATCGGATTCCCCCTGGTCCGCGCTTGCCGGACGGTAATACCCGTCTCGGCACAGCACATCAGGAAAATTCGTGCAGGATCAACCGTCGCGAGCCCTGCCACGGGGATACTTGGTCGGTGGCTGCTCCGGGGGGATCACCAGCGGAGGGAGTCGTGAACGTCCCGACGGTGCGACGCGCCGCCAGTGTGCCGACGGCGGCCGAGTCGTTGGCGACGATCAGGAGCCCGAGCCTGGCCGTGCAGATCGCGAGCATGGTGCAGCCGCTGTGGCGGACGATCGGGTACCTGTCGCCGTGGGCGTCGTCGCGGCGTGCGGCGCGCTACGCACCGCACAGCGTGCCTCTTCCGGGCGCAACACCGTGGCTCGCCGCCCACGTGTTCACCGACGAGATGTTCCTCGCCGCGTTCAAGATCATCCGCAAGCCGCCGACGGCCGAGGCGTTCCACCAGATCGAGCG
>CAZJSY010000506.1:0-1749 GCA_964548555.1 uncultured Burkholderiales bacterium | reverse complement strand
CGTGACGCGGGGTGCGTTCCCGCGCCGAGCCTTCGGCGACGCGGTCTTCCGCGCTCGGGTCGTGGGCGGTCGTGGATCATGGCCGTGTACCAAGGCGCTGCTTCACCTTCTGGTAGTCCGCCGTAGCGCTGTTCGGGTCCTGCTTCGGGTGTGGCGCGCCCGACTCGGGCACGGTGATGAACGTCGACGGGCCGCCTGGCCGCATGCCGAGCTCCTCGGCGCGCTTCGCGATCCGTCCCGGTGCGGAGAGCGTGGCGACCTGCAGTCGCAACTGCTCGTACTTCTGTTGTTGCTGCGCGCCCTGGCGCGTGAGCCGATCGAGCTGGAGCTGACTCTGCGCGACCATCACGTGGAACGCGACGACCACGAACACCGACACGACCGACACGAGCCCGAACAGCCAGATGCCTCGCCGGAGCTGACGTTCTCGCCGTGCGGCGCGCTCGTCGACGACGCGCAGATGGCGACCGGGAGCATCCGGCGTCGTGGCGGGATTCGGCGCGTGAGGTTGGTGTGCGCGCGCGCCGAGCGCCTCACCTTCAGCCGGCGGCGTCATGGTGTCGGTTCCCCGATCCGGATCTTCTCGACCGCACGAAGGCGCGCGCTCGCGGCCCGCGGATTCGCCGCGACCTCGTCCGCGGCCGGGCGCAACGGCCGGCGCGTGACCAACCGGAAGCCCGGCTGCGCCGTGGGCGCGACGGGGAGCGGGCGGGATGTGCCGGCAGGCTCACGGCCGGCGAGCGATGCGAACCGCTGCTTCACCATGCGGTCCTCGAGCGAGTGGTACGCGAGCACCAGCGCCCGTCCCCCCGGGCTCAGCAGGTGCACGGACTCGTCGAGGCCCGCCGCGAGATTCGGCAGCTCCCGGTTCACCTCCATGCGGATGGCCTGAAAGGTGCGGCGGGCGGGGTGTCCCCCGCGGCGACGCGCCGGCGCGGGGATCGCGGCCTTGATCGCGTCGACGAGATCGCCGGTGGTGCTCAGTGGTCGCGTCGCGACGATTCGGCGGGCGATTCGGCGCGCAAAGCGCTCCTCGCCATTGCGGAGGATGATCTCGGCGAGGTCCTGTTCGGAGTACCCGTTCACGACGTCGGCCGCGGTGAGCTCCTGCGCGCTGTCCATCCGCATGTCGAGCGGCGCATCCGCCCAATACGAGAACCCGCGCTCCGCTCGGTCGAGTTGCGGGCTGCTCACGCCCAGGTCGAACACGATGCCCACAACCGTCCCCTCGCCGATGCCGTTCGTCGCCGCGATCTCGGCGACGTCTTCGAACCCTCCCGGAACGATCCGGACCCGGTCGCCGAACTCGGCGAGCCGCTCGCGCGCGGCCGCAACCGCGACCGCGTCACGATCGATCCCCAGGAGCTCGAGGTCGGGACGGGCTTCCAGCACGACCCGGGCGTGGCCCCCACCGCCGACGGTCGCGTCGATGAGGACCCCGGCCGGCACCGGCTTCAGCAGCTCGACGACCTCCCGGCTCATGACCGGGACGTGCTCGAAGGCCACCTCGCCCCCAAACGCCTACGGGACCGGGTCGAACCCGGACCAACCACGAGCCCCCCAGCCGAACGAGTGCCGTCCGGATGTCTCCCCGGATCGACTCGGTCAAAAGCGGGCGGAGTAGGGGCCTTCAACCGCGCCGGCCAGGGGGCTCGTGGTGGGTCCGGACCGGACCGCATGTCAATGTCTTCTCGCTCACTCACTCGCTCCGGGGCTCCGGACGTGCCCCGGATCACCACTTCGTTCGTT
>CAZJSY010000505.1:0-1750 GCA_964548555.1 uncultured Burkholderiales bacterium | reverse complement strand
CGAGCGCGGTGCGATCAGTGCACGAGTACCTCGCCGTCGTCGGTACGAGCTGAACCCGCCCGCCGGAACGGACGCCTCCTTGCCTGCTTGCTTCATTCCGCGGCCTCGAGCACGAGGGGAAGGTCGACGAGACGCCGAACCATGAGGCTGCGATGGTGACGGAGCGGCGCGCTCGATGGCTCGATCGAAAACGTAGTCGTGCGGCTCAACAGTTGTTCGAGAGCAACCTTCGCTTCGATCCGGGCCAGTGGAGCGCCGACACACAGATGGATGCCCCACCCGAACCCGACGTGCTGACGCGGATTCGGGCGGTCCAGATCGATCTCGTCAGGGTTCGGGAAGACATCCCGGTCGCGGTTCGCGGCGGGCCATACGAGCACGAGCGTCGAGCCGGCTGGGATGCTCACACCGCCGAGCTCCGTGTCCGCCACGACCCGGCGGTAGTGGCCACGGAACGGAGGATCGACGCGACACGCCTCTTCGACAAATGCCGGAACGAGGTGAGGTTCGCGTCGGAGCCTGTCTTGCAGATCCGGACGCTCGGCCAGGATCTGCGCCCCGGTTCCCGTCAAGCTGGTCGTCGACTCGCCCCCGGCCGAGACAAGGAGGAAGAGAATCGCGAGCGCTTCCAGATCCGTGAGCTCTCCTGCTTCGGCCGCCTGGGCGCACACCCCGATCAGCGAGGTCGCGTCGCGGTTGCCGGCATTGCGCGCGTCGAAGTACGCATCGACGACGGGACCCACGTCCATCATGGGGGTCCCGAGCTCGGCAAGCCGCTCGTCGGACACGAAGCCACTGATTGCCTCGACGGACGCGTATCCCTGACTCTTCAGCACAGAAGCCAAGGAGTCGTCGACACCGAGGATCCGCGCCACCATGACCATGGGAAGCGGCTCGGCGAGTTGGCTCATCCATTCGATGCGGCCTTCTTCCAACACACCGTCGAGGATCCCGTCGACGAGCTCACGGAACTCGGGCTCCATCGCCTGCATCGCCGACGTGGAGAGCCGCCGGGTGACGACTTTGCGCTGCCGGCCGTGATCGGGAGGATCGGCAGTCGCCAGGACCGAGCCCTGGTCGGCATCGAGGCTGGCATCGGGCAACACGCTCCGCAATCCCGGCGCGCCGCCGTTCGCGCGATGGTGGAGAAACCGCGTGGTCACGCTCGAGAACACCGCGGGATCGGACACGACCTCGTGGATCAGATCCATCCGCGTCACCAAGAACGCGCCCGTACCCGCCAACTCGTGCACCGGATCCACCGCTCGCAGCGTCGCGTAGTAGGCGTAAGGATCCTCGACGACCTCCGGATCGAACAGCGGATCGCTCACGACTCCTGCCAACACCGACCCCCGTCTCGTCGAATTCTCGTACACTCTATTGGAAATGGGGGACGAGTCAAGACGCCTACCCAGGGCCGAGCTTCACCTTCAGCCCCTCGATCACCGCGTCGAAGGCGAACTCGAAGATCTCGTCCGGTGTCATCTCCGTCACCAGCGCGGCACCTTGCACCGCAGACGCGGCCGGACCACCCACGTCGGCGAGCTCCACGTCGACGTCGATCTGGCCCATCATGAACGTGAACAGGGTCGCGAACGCGAGCGACGCCTCGCTCGGAGTGAATCCGGCGCTCGCGAGGATCGACATCACGCCCTCGGCCAAGCGCGCTCGCTCGGTCGAGTCACCTCGATCGAGCGACAGCCCGGGAATCGTGGCGAGCGCGCTGCGCGCGTCGCGCTCCAGCTGCTTG
>CAZJSY010000504.1:0-1751 GCA_964548555.1 uncultured Burkholderiales bacterium | reverse complement strand
TGATCTCGAAGGTTGCGGAACTCGCGAAGGGCAGTGAGCGTCCGAAGCGTTATGCACTGGTCGTCGACGTGCGTTCGGGCACGTTCATGGAGGCCCTCGAAGCCGCGCTGGCCGAGCTGCGGTCGATGGGCGCACGCACGCGCATCCTGTTCCTCGAGGCTTCCAACGAGACGCTCGTGCGGCGATTCGAAGCCACGCGCCGCCCGCATCCGCTGGCGGAAGGCGACCGCGTCGTCGACGGCATCCTGCGCGAGCGCGCGCTGCTCGAGGAGCTCAGGGGGCAGGCCGACATCGTGGTCGACACGTCCGATCTCAACGTGCACCAGCTGCGCGACCGGCTGCGCGAGTTGTTCGCCGAGCAGCCGGCAGAAGGCTTGTTGCAGCCGAACCTGGTGTCGTTCGGGTACAAGCACGGGCTGCCACTCGACGTCGATCTGCTGTTCGACTGCCGTTTCCTTCCGAACCCGCACTGGGTCGAGGACCTCCGGCCGCTCACCGGGCTCGAAGAGCCGGTGCGCAGGTACGTGCTCGACCAGCCCGTCACCGAGGAGTTCCTCCAGGAGCTCGGCCGGCTGCTCGACCTGTTGCTGCCGGGGTACGTGCGCGAGGGGAAGTCGTATCTCACCATCGGGATCGGCTGCACCGGCGGCCATCACCGCAGTGTCGTGATCGCGGAAGAGCTCGCCGAGCAGCTCCGTGCACGCGGCTATCCCGTGCGGGTGCACCACCGGGACGTCGAGCGTGGGTGACCGACCGCTCCATCGCGACGGCCCCGCCGTCGTCGCGCTCGGCGGCGGGCACGGGCTCGCCGTCGCGCTCCGAGCCATCCGGCGGTACGCGGGAACGGTGACCGGGATCGTGAGCGTCGCCGACGACGGCGGGTCGTCCGGACGGCTGCGGCGCGACCACGGCGTACCCGCGCCCGGAGACCTCCGGCGGTGTCTCGTCGCGCTCGCCGACGACGACCACGCAGACGACGCGTTGTGGTCGCGCGCGTTCGAGCACCGGTTCACGGGCGGCGAGCTCGACGGGCACGCGCTCGGCAACCTCCTCATCGTCGGGCTGGCGGAGATGCTCGGCGACTTCACGAGCGCGCTGGAGGCGGCCGGCCGGCTGGTCCACGCCACCGGACGCGTGCTGCCCGCGACCACCGACCCCGTGGTGTTGAAGGCCGACGTCGAGGGCCGCCCGGTGCAGGGGCAGGTCGCGGTGCAGAACTCCACCGGACGGGTGCGCAAGGTCGAGATCGTGCCGGGCGACGCGACCGCGTGCCCTGAAGCGGTCGAGGCCATCACCCGCGCCGACCAGATCGTGTTGGCACCGGGCTCGCTGTTCACGAGCGTCGTGGCCGTCCTGTGTGTGCGTGAGCTTCGCGACGCGGTCGCAGCGGCGAGCGGTCGGGTGGTGCAGGTCGCGAACCTCCGGCCCCAGGTGCCGGAGACCGAAGGCCTCGACGCGACCGATCACCTGCTCGCCGTGCTGGACCACGTCGGCCGGGTCGACGACTTTCTCTACGAGCCGGCGGGGGCGCTGCGGGTCGACCCGGCGGCCGTCGAGGCGCTCGGTGTCCGCCCCGTCGCGGCCGACGTCGTCGCCACCGGCAGCGGAACCCACGATCCCGTACGACTGGCGGCCGCGCTGGCCGCTCTGCTGTGATCAACTGTTCTGGGCCGCACCCGGCGGCTCCGATTCCGTAGGAGGAAACGATGGCGGTTCGAGTCGGTGTCAACGGCTTCGGACGGATCGGTCGC
>CAZJSY010000503.1:0-1760 GCA_964548555.1 uncultured Burkholderiales bacterium | reverse complement strand
GTCGTCCTCACGGGCGCGGGGATCTCCACCGAGTCGGGAATCCCCGATTTCCGCGGCCCGAACGGCGTCTGGACGAAGAACCCCGCGGCCGAGAAGACCGCCACGCTGTCTCACTACGTCGCCGACCCCGAGGTCCGCCGGCTGTCGTGGCGCAACCGGATCGACAGCCCGATGTGGCGAGCCGAGCCGAACGCCGCGCATCAGGCCCTCGCGGAGCTCGAGCGGAAGGGACGGCTGCAGACGCTCGTCACCCAGAACGTCGACGGGCTGCACCAGAAGGCGGGCAACTCACCCGGGATCGTCGTGGAGATCCACGGCACGGTGCACGAGGCGATGTGCCTCAGCTGCGACTGGCGCGGGCCGATGGACGAGACGCTCGAACGCGTGCGTGCGGGCGAGGACGACCCGGGGTGCCTCCGGTGTGGCGGGATGCTGAAGTCGGCGACGATCTCCTTCGGGCAGAACCTCGTGCCGGAGGATCTCGAGCGCGCACGCCTCGCCGCAGAGAACGCCGACCTGTTCCTCGCGCTCGGGACGTCGCTCGGCGTCTACCCCGCGGCGGCGCTGCCCGAGATCGCGCTCGGCAACGGTGCCCGGCTCGTCGTCATGAACGAGCAGGAGACGCCGTTCGACCCGCTGGCCGACGCGGTCCGCCGCGACCGGCTCGGGGACGTGCTGCCCGACCTCGTCGACAAGGTGTAGCCCGTCGTCCCGACCAGAGCCCTCGTCCGCATCCGCCCAGGGCCCAGCTCCGTCCGCACTCTCGTGTCGGCTCCCTCCGCCGGGCCCTCCCGGGGCGTCCACCCAGGGCCCAGCTCCGTCCGCACTCGCTTGTCGGCTCCCTCCGCCGGGCCCTCCCAAGCGTCCGCCCAGGGCCCAGCTCCGTCCGCACTCTGGGGAATAACCGACCGGTGAAGTAGGATTTCAATTCCTGATGCGCGCCGTCGCGCGCCTCGAACGTGAAGTCGTCGAAGTCGTCGAAATCGTCGATCGGGAGACCGTCATGCCGAGCTTCCGCGAGCTCCTCGCCAAGACCAAGGGAAACATCCGCGAGGTCGATCCGGCCGAGGCCGAGCAGCGCCTGGGGAACGTCACGTTCCTCGACGTACGGGAGCTCGACGAGTGGGAGCAGGGCACGGTGCCCGGCGCCCTGTTCATTCCCCGCGGCCACCTCGAAAGTCAGGTGGAGAGCAAGCTCACCGACCGCGACGCCCCGATCGTCGTGTACTGCGCGGGTGGTGTCCGCTCCGCGTTCGCGGCCGAGACGCTGCAGAGCCTCGGGTACAGCGATGTCGTCTCGATGGCGGGTGGCTTCGGACGCTGGAAGAACGAAGGCCGGCCGTGGATCACCCCGGCGGTGCTCAGCCCCGACCAGCGCAACCGGTACCACCGGCACATCCTGCTGCCCGAGGTGGGCGAGGCAGGTCAGCAGAAGCTCCTCGAGAGCAAGGTCCTGCTGCTCGGTGCGGGTGGGCTGGGATCGCCGGCCGCGCTCTATCTCGCGGCGGCGGGCGTCGGCACCATCGGCATCGTCGACATGGACGTCGTCGACGCGTCGAACCTGCAGCGCCAGATCCTCCACAACGTCGACCGCATCGGCGACCGCAAGGTCGACTCGGCGAAGAAGACGCTCACCCAGCTCAACCCCGACGTCGACGTGGTCACCTACGACGTGCGCCTCGGCGCGGACAACGTGCTCGACATGATCGACGGCTACGACGTGATCGTCGACGGCGCCGACAACTTCCCGGTGCGCTATC
>CAZJSY010000502.1:0-1761 GCA_964548555.1 uncultured Burkholderiales bacterium | reverse complement strand
TGATCGCGATGAAGGAGCACGCCGGACGCGACGTCGACCGCATCGACGTCACCGCACTGCGGATGGCGCACGGAGACGAGGAGTAGGCCGGCGGCTCAGTACTTCGGCGGCTTGAACTCGCTCTCTTCGGCGCGTGTCCAGGAATCGCCGGGTCGCCGGGTGGGCTGGTTGATCAGCACCTCCGTGTCCCTGCGGTAGGTGTCGTTCGCCTGCCGCTCCTCTGCGTCGAGCAGCGCGGCGTCCTCCGCGGAGCGCCGCCGGCGGCGGCGCCACTTCCCGAGGCCGAGCATGCGCGGATTCTAGGGCGGCCGATCCCTCATTGCAGAATCTCGCGACTATCACGTGCAGAATTTCGCTATTATCTCGTGCATCTGAGCGCTAGTATCTGGTCGGGGATGGCCCTTCCCGCCTACGTTCCGCGGCTGATCGAGCCCGTCATCGACGAGCTGCTCCGAGAGCTGCCGGCGCTGATGATCGTCGGCCCTCGCGCGATCGGGAAGACGACGACGTGCAGGCGCAGGGCCGCGACGACGATCGAGCTCGACGTGCCGGCGCAGGCAGCCGCCTTCGAGGCGGATCCCGACGCCGCGCTGCGCGGCCTGGAGGAACCGGTGCTCCTCGACGAATGGCAGGCGGTCCCGGGTGTTCTCGGTGCGGTCGCCCGCAGCGTGAACGCCGATCCTCGGCCCGGACGCTTCCTCGTCACCGGTTCGGCGCAGCCCGGCAAGGAGGAAGGGCCGTGGCCGGCGACGGGCCGCTTGCAGCGCCTGCAGATGCTCCCGCTGACGGTCGGCGAGCGGCGGAACCTCCGTCTCGAGCCGTTTCTCGACCGCGTCCTGAACGGCACCCTTGCGGCACCCGCGGAACGCCTCGATGTTCGCGACTACGTGACGCTCGCCCTCGAGAGCGGCTTCCCGCGACCGGCGCTGCACCTCCGAAGTGCGAGGACTCGAGCTTCGTGGTTCGACAGCTACCTGTGGGACCTCGTCCACCACGACGCGGAGCGGGTCGAAGCTCCCCGAACGAGGCCGCGCGACGCGGATGGCATCCGCCGGTACTTCGAGGCGTACGCGCTCAACTCCGCCGGGGTGTGCCCGCACAAGACGATCTACGACGCCGCAGAGATCCGTCGTGAGACCGCCGAGGGGTACGACGCCGTGCTCTCCCGCCTCTACGTCGTCGACGAAGTCCCCGGGTGGACGACCAACAGGCTCCGCCGGCTTACGGAGATGCCCAAGCGCTACGTGGTCGACGCTGCGTTGCTCGGCCACTTGATCCGCGCGGACGAGGCCGGAGTGATGCGGGACGGCGACCTCCTCGGACGCGTCCTCGACACGTTCGTCGCTGCGCAGCTCCGGCCCGAGATCGCGGTCTCGGCGCGACGGCCGCGTCTCTACCACCTGCGCACGCAGGGAGGCCGGCAGGAGGTCGACCTACTGGTCGAGCTCGGCGGCGATCGCGTCGTCGGCATCGAGGTCAAGGCGGCCGCCGCGGTGGGAAGAGACGATGCGAAGCACCTGATCTGGCTGCGGGAGAAGCTGGGTGAGCGCTTCCTCGGCGGCGTCGTCCTGCACACCGGGCCGGCGGTCTTCGACCTCGACGAGAAGATCGTGGCGGCGCCGATCTCGACGTTGTGGGGCGGCTAGGCGCGCGACACGACGAGGTCGCCGTAGGCGGCCGACGACTTGCCGAACTCCCACCAGCCTCGCACGCGCGGCTTCACGATCGCGGTGCTCCGCCCGTACGCGACCGGGATCAGCG
>CAZJSY010000501.1:0-1763 GCA_964548555.1 uncultured Burkholderiales bacterium | reverse complement strand
ATGCGCCGTTCCGTATCCGTGAGGTGTGCCAGGGCGAGTGCTGGATCAGCGCGACCCAATCGGGGGCTCGTAAACCATCTTCGAGCCGAGTCGCATTGTGGTCGCCGCGCCGCCTACGAGTTCGTTCGCGCGCGTCGTGCAGTGATCGCATGCCGTCCTCCGCGAACACGACAACCGGCGACCCGATAGTGGGTTCGTTCGAACCGCGGTGGGTATTCGAGCAGGTGCCAGGGCGGCCCATCGTTCTCGGGTGACGGCCAGTTCAGGGTGGTTGTCGGGTAACTCGGTGAAAGCCGAGCCTGAGGCTTTGTCGCCGCCCTGGCACCCGCCGAGTCGACTTCCCTTTCCGAACGCGATGGACCACGGCGAAGCGTTCTCCCTTTCGCCGACCTTTCGGGATCTCGCCGGCGGATCAGCCCAGGGTCACCGGGAGCCGGTCGAGACCCCGAAGGTTGATTCTCCCGTTCCACTCGGGTTCGCCGGCCGGCGCGAGCTCGGGAAAACGGCGCAGGAGCGTCGAGATCGCGAGCCTGCCTTCGAGACGCGCCAGCGCAGCGCCGAGGCAATAGTGCACGCCGCCGCCGAATGCGAGGTGTTGGTTCGCGTCAGCCCGGCCGATGTCGAGTCGTTGCGCGTCCGATCCGAACCGCTGCGGGTCGCGGTTGGCTGAACCGAGCACGAGCAGCACGAAGCTGCCCTTCTCGATCTCCTTGCCATCGACGACGATGTCGCGCAACGTGATGCGTCGCGTCATCTGCACCGGCGGGTCATAGCGCAGGAACTCCTCGACCGCGTTGGTGGCGAGGGCCGGATCGGTCTGCAGGCGCCGGCGCTCGTCGCCGTCGCGCAGCAACGCCAAGACACCGTTCCCGATGAGGTTCACCGTCGTCTCGTGTCCGGCGATGTAGAGCAGGCCGACCTGATCGGCGAGCTCCGTCTCCGACAACATGTCGCCGTGCTCCTCGGCGGCGATCAGTGCCGACAGGAGATCGTCGGCGGGGTGCGCGCGCTTCCATGCGATGACCTCGGTGAGCAACTCGTTCATCGAGTTGCCCGCAGCCGCGATGGCCCGTAGCAAGTCGGGATCGCCGACGGGCTCGAGCGTGCGGACCAGGAGACCGGACCACTCGCGCAACTGCTCGGTGTCGGTATCGGGCATGCCGAGCATCTCGGAGATCACCCGGAACGGCAACGGGAACGCCAAGCCCTTGATGAGATCGACCGGCTCCGTCGTTCCCAGTGCTTCGCACGCGTCGAGGTGTTCGTCGACGAGCACTTGGATGCGGTCCGTCAAGCGTTCGATGGTGCGCGGCGTGAACGCCTTCGACACGAGCCTGCGCAGGCGCGTGTGATCGGGAGGGTCGCGCATGAGCATCGTCTCGTTGCCGGGATCCTGATCGCCGAGGACCTCGCGGCTCAGCTCCGCGAGCGGTGTGGGCGCGGCATTGTGGTCGTCGACGCTCAACGCCGGGTCGCGGAGGAAATCCACCACGTCGGCGTACCGGAGCAGGACCCACACGCCGAGTGGGCTGTGGTGCACCGGATCGGCTTCACGCAGCGCTTCGTACTGCGGGTACGGGTTCTGCGCGAACCCCGGAGCGAACGGGTTGTAGATGATGTCGACCTGGCTCATGCGCGCCGATCCTGCGTTCGGAGGTAACCCGGGTCAAGCCCCGCCGTGACCGCACTCCCGTGACTGGCGTCACGCCTCGGATGCGCCTCCGACGACGGCGACAGCGCGATGCCGGGGGACCTCCGTCCAA
>CAZJSY010000500.1:0-1765 GCA_964548555.1 uncultured Burkholderiales bacterium | reverse complement strand
GCCGGCTCCCGAGGCCGGGCCTCATCGGGATGTCGTCGACCGCGAGGACGAACCATGTGGCCCCGGCGTCGCGAAGGTGCACCAACTTGGCGAGCAGCGCGGCCCGATCGGCGCGCGACGCGTTGTCGAGATCCAGCCCCGGCGAGACCGCGAAGCCGAATTGCACCCCGACCTTCGAGCACCGGACGACGAGCTCGACGAAGCGGGCATGCTCCTCTGCGTCGTACGGCTCCCGCCACCGGGCACGGTGCTTGGGGTCGTCCTTGGGCGCGTAGACGTACGCATTCATCCCACGTTCGGCTGCGAACTCGATCATCTCGACGCGCGCATCGCGCGACCACGGCTCGCCGTAGAAGCCTTCGATGATCCCGCGTCGGGGAAGGGGCCGGGGCACTTCGGTAGGCTACCGGCGCCTCGCGCCCGAAAGGTCGCGAAGGTAGACGAGGTCGTGCGGAGGCCGTCTCCGAGCGGGAGCGGAGGGAGCGGTGAGTACCGATGTCCTGAGCCTGCACGCCGGCGCGCGTGGCGACGGGACGGCGGTCGTGGTCGACGGCTTCGGCGGGGCACGACCATCCACGACGACCTTCGCGGCCCTCAACCGGGAGGTGAACCGCCTCGCCCACGCCATGCGGTCGCTCGGGACGGCTACGGGCGAGCGTGTCGTGTGGTGCGGCCCCAACTCGTTCGAGGTCATCACCACGATTCACGCCGCTCGCAAGCACGGCGTGGTCGCGGTCCCGCTGTCGTACCGGTTCAACGCCGACGAGATGGCGTACGTCGTCGACAACTCCGATGCCGTGCTCGTCGTCGTCGACAGTGAGCAGGCCGCCACGATCGCCTCGGTTCGCGATCGCATCCCGAAGGTCCGCGAGATCGTCGTGTTCGACGCCCTTGCCGATGCGCCGGATGCACCCGCCGGGTGTGTGCACTGGCGCGAGCTGCTCGCTACGCAGCCCGACACCGAGCCGGAGCCGCCGGACGCGTCCGAGGTCGGAGCGCAGATGCTCTACACGTCGGGGACCACGGGGAAGCCGAAGGGAGCTCTGCGCACGACGAGCGATCGGGGGATCGTCTTCGCGCTGCTCACCGAGCTCGGGCTGCCGCAACCCGACGACGTGCACCTCACGACGGGGCCGCTCTACCACTCCGGGCCGCTCGCGTTCGCGTCGCTCGCACACACCCTCGGAGCACCGGTCGTGGTGTTACGCCGTTTCGATCCCCGCGCGTGGCTGCGCCTCGTGGCGGAGCACCGTGTCACCAACACGTTCTCGGCGCCCACACAGCTGAAGCGCATCGTCGCCCTGCCCGACGACGAGCTGGCGGCCGCCGATCTCAGCTCGATGCGGTGTCTGATCGCCAACGCGGCGCCGGTCCCGTACCCACTCAAACAGGAGATCGTGGAGAAGCTCGGCGGCGGTTTCCTCTACGAGGTGTACGGCTCCACCGAGCTCGGCATCGTCACCGTGCTCAAACCCGCCGACCAGCTCCGCAAACCCGGCTCGTGCGGCCAGACCTACGGTGGCGTGGGGGTGCGCATCGTCACCGATGACGGCCTCGACGCGAAGCCGGGAGAGGCCGGCGAGCTGTTCATCTCGACCGGCCTCGCCATGGACGGCTACCACCGGACCACCGAGCAGCTCACGGAGCTGGGCCCCGAATGGAAGTCGGTGGGCGACGTGGCCTACGCGGACGAAGAGGGCTACCTCTACATCTGCGACCGCAAGAAGGACATGATCATCTCGGGCGGCGTCAACATCTACCCTGC
>CAZJSY010000499.1:0-1774 GCA_964548555.1 uncultured Burkholderiales bacterium | reverse complement strand
TCACCGACATGAGCTCCGATGTGAAGAAGATGCTCGACGCCAATGTCGACTTCGTAACGACGTGCATGGACAACAACGGCGTCCTCACGCTGGCCCGTGAGATGCGCCAGCAGGGCCTCAACGTGCCGCAGTACCTGCCCAACGCGTACGACCACGACTTCATGGACAAGAACGCCGGCTTCTTCGAGGGATCGATCGTGCTGGTGCAGGAGGCACCCCTCGAGACCACGCCGCTGTTCAAGGCGCTGCAGGACTACATCACCTGGATGGACAAAGCCGGGTACAAGAAGACCGAGAACGCCTCCATTGGCTGGACGAATGCGGACATGTTCGTGACCGGACTGCGCGCGGCGGGGCCGAACTTCACCCGTCAGAAGGTCGTCGACGGGCTCAACCGCGAGACGGCCTACGACGCCGGCGGGATGCTGGCCCCGATCGACTGGACGAAGCAGCACACCGAGCTGCACTACCCCCGGGCGTGTGCCGTGTTCACCATGGTCAAGGGCGGCAAGTTCGTCCCGCAATGGGGCGAACCGGGCAAGCCGTTCGTGTGTTGGGACGGTGATCCGGCAACCGTCGAAGGATCGAAGCCCTACGCCCGGCAGTAAGCAATCGAGCCCGACGAGCAAGTAGGGGCGGCGAGTGACCGATTTCATCACCTACGTTCTCCGAGGAATCCCCTTCGGCTGCGTGTTCGCGCTCGTCGCGATCGGGCTCGTGCTGACCTACAAGACCTCGGGCGTGTTCAACCTCGCGTTCGGGGCGCAGGCGTACGTCTCGGCAGCCGTGTACTACGACACCCACGTCCGCCACCACTGGGCGATCCTCCCCGCGTTCCTGCTCGCGGTGATCGTCGTGGCGCCGCTCGTCGGGCTCGTCCTCGACCGGGTGATCTTCCGGTTCATGCGAACGGCGCCACACGTGGCGCGGCTGGTCGCCGCGCTCGGTCTGCTCGTCGCGATCCCACAGTTGGTCAACCTGTGGTTCGGACAGAGCCCGAGCTTCGGGGTCGAGGGCATCTGGCCCTCGTCGCAGGGCAGCAACTTCGCCGTGTACCACTTCGGCGACTACGCACTCAACGGCGACCAGGTCGCGACGCTGATCGCGACCGCCGTCGTGGTCATCGGCCTCACCGCGCTGTTCCGCTTCTCCGACCTCGGGCTGCGGATGCGGGCCGTGGTCGAGAGCTCGCGCATGACCGAGCTCAGCGGCATCAACGCCGACCGCGTCAGCACGATCGCCTGGATGTTGTCGAGCCTCGTGGCCGGCCTCGCCGGCGTCCTGCTGGCGCCGCTGTTCGCGCAGGTGAGCGCGACCAACTTCACCGTCCTCATCGTGGCCGCGATCGCGGCCGCAGCATTCGGCGGGCTCACGAGCATTCCGCTCACGCTGCTCGGCGGCATCCTCCTCGGCGTCGCGCAGGGACTGCTCGGTGGCTACCTGCCGCCCGCAAGCGTGCTCGCCCAGGGCCTGCGGCCCTCGCTGCCCTTCCTCGCGTTGTTCCTGCTGCTCATCCTGTGGCCACCGCTTCGGAACCGGCGAGAGGTCACCGACCCGCTGTCAGGCGTCGACCCTCCCCCACCGGGGCTGGCGTCGTTGGACCGCTCGCGCGGGCTCACGTGGGCGACACGAATCTTTGCCGTCGTGGTGCTCGCGATCGCGATCCCGTTCATCCTGAGCTCGAACTACTGGCTGCTGCTCGGCACCGAGGCGGTGATCCTCAGCACGATCTTCCTGTCGATCGTCGTGATCACCGGAATGGCGGGCCAGATCT
>CAZJSY010000498.1:0-1775 GCA_964548555.1 uncultured Burkholderiales bacterium | reverse complement strand
TCGTCATGATCATCATCCTGATGGTGCGTCCGTACGGTCTGTTCGGGACGCGCCGGGTTCGGAGGGCGTGATGGCGGCCCAGCTGGTCCCCACGCGGCGCTTCCGCCGGGCGCGTGCACCGCGCACGATGCCGCGGCGTCCGGAAGACCGCGTGCGACTCTTCCGGACGCCCACACAGAAGCTCACGATCGTCGTGCTCGTCGTGATCTGGCTGATGCTGCCGAACCTCCTCACCGACTTCTGGCTCGATGTGCTCGCGCGTTGCGGTCTCGCCGCGGTGGGAGCGATCGGCCTCAACCTGCTCACCGGCTACACCGGGCAGATCTCGCTCGGGCACGCCTTCTTCATCGGGTGCGGCGCGTACGTCGCCGGGTACTTCGGCGTGCAGCAGAACTTGCCGCTCGTCGTCTGGTTGCCGCTCGCGGCCGTCATCGGCGGTGCGATCGGCGCGGTGATCGGTCCATTCGCGTTGCGCCTCAGGGGCGACTATCTCGCGATCGTGACCGTCGGCCTGCTGTACGTCGGTGCGCACCTCTTCACCAACTGGACCACCGTCACGGGTGGGCACTCGGGCACCGCGACGGCGGCGCCGGTCGCGATCGGCCCGATCGACTTCAACCACCTCCACGCGTTCGGGCAGGTCTACACGCGCCGGCAGGGGATGTTCTGGCTCTGTTGGGCCATCGTCGGAATCGCTGCCCTCATCGCCGGCAACATCGTCCGGACCCGGCCCGGACGGGCCATGCAGGCCGTCCGTGACCAGGACGTCGCGGCCGAGGTCATCGGCGTGAGCCTGACGCGGTACAAGATCGGTGCCTTCGCGGTGTCGAGCGCGTTCGCTGCAGTGGCGGGCGCGCTGTTCGGCGTCGTCCAGCAGTTCGTGAACCCGACCGACTTCGGCGGCGCACCCGGGCTCGTGCTGTCGATCAGCTACGTGGCGATGATCATCATCGGCGGCATCGCCACGATCCGGGGGTCCATCATCGGTGCGCTCCTCGTGGTCGGGCTCCCGCAGGTGATCCAGCACTTCAGCGAGCAGACACACATCCCGTTCGTGAAAGGCAGCACGGGCGGGTCCGGCCTGCTCACGGTGTTCGCGCTGAACCAGATCATCTTCGGGCTGCTGATCATCGTCTTCCTGCTGTTCGAATCGCGTGGCCTCGTCGCCCTCTTCGAGCGGGCACGGGGGTACTTCCGTGCGTGGCCGTTCTCCCGGTGATGCCGGTACGCAACGGTTACCGCGGGGTAGGTTCTGCCCGATCTTCGCTGCACGCTCGGGGGGAGTAGGTCATGGGACGTATCAGGTCGACGCGATCGGGGCTCGCGGTCTCCGCCGTCGCCGTCACGCTCGCACTCGCCTTCGCCGGTTGCCGTGGAGGCAGCACCAGTAGCGGAGGCGGTGGAGGAGGCGGCAGCACCAAGGCGGGCGCGCCCGCGGCGACCACCGGGTTCGACGGCACGACCATCACGGTCGGCGCGATCTCGCCCCAGACCGGGATCGCTCAGATCATCGGTGTCCCGCTCACGAACGGGAACCGCGTGTTCTTCCAGGGTCTCAACGACCGTGGCGGCATCGCGGGGAAGTACAAGGTCAATCTCGAGGTGCGCGACAGCCAGTACAACTCGAACATCGCGCAGCAGAACTATTCCGACTTGCGTGACAAGGTCGTGATGCTCGCGCAGCTCCTCGGCACCGACATCACGAACGCGGTGCTCACGCCGATGCGTCAGGACAACATGATCGCGTCGCCCGCGAGCCTCGACGCCGAGTGGGT
>CAZJSY010000497.1:0-1778 GCA_964548555.1 uncultured Burkholderiales bacterium | reverse complement strand
AGCAGACGCTGAACCAGTTGCTCGTCGAGATGGACGGCTTCGACATGAAGCAGGGCGTGATCCTGCTCGCCTCGACGAACCGTCCCGACATCCTCGATCCTGCGTTGTTACGTCCGGGCCGCTTCGATCGCCAGATCGTCGTCGACCGTCCCGACCTCGAGGGTCGCAAGGCGATCCTGAAGGTTCACGCCCGCGCGAAGCCGCTCGCGGAAGGTGTCGACCTCGACGTGATCGCGCGGCGTACCCCCGGCTTCACGGGTGCCGACCTCGCGAACCTCATGAACGAGGCCGCGTTGCTCTCGGCCCGTCACCATCTGAAGCTCATCGGACTGCCGCAGCTGGAGGAGGCCATCGACCGTGTGATGGCGGGTCCCGAACGCAAGAGCCGGCTGATCTCCGAGCGCGAGAAGCGCGTCATCGCGTTCCACGAAGCCGGCCACGCGCTGGTCAGCCACGCGCTGCCCAACACCGACCCGGTGCACAAGGTGTCGATCATCCCGCGCGGCCGCGCGCTCGGGTACACGCTCACACTGCCCGTCGAGGACAAGTTCCTCGTGACGCGGGCCGAGCTGCGTGACGAGCTCGCCATGCTTCTCGGTGGACGAACCGCGGAAGAGCTCGTCTTCGCGGACCCGACCACCGGCGCACAGAACGACATCGAGCGCGCGACCACGGTTGCGCGTCAGATGGTCACCGAGTTCGGCATGAGCGACACGCTCGGGCCGATGCGCTTCGGCCACCCCCACGGCGAGGTGTTCCTGGGGCGCGACTTCCAGTCGACGCCCGACTACTCCGACGAGGTCGCCGCTCACATCGACGAGGAGGTGCGGTCCCTCATCGCTCGTGCCCACGGGGTCGCCCGCGAGATCCTCGAGGCGAACCGTGACGTGCTCGACGCGCTGGCCGCGGCCCTGATCGAGCACGAGACGCTCGAGGTGAGCCGGGTCCAGGAGGTCCTCGCACCCACACGGCCGTGGACCGACGCCCCGCGGGAACGGGAAGACGTCGGAGCGACCGGGAGGCGGTCGGCGGTCGCCGTGAGCGACACCGGCCCGACCGCGCGCCGTCCGGGGTCGTAGTCTCGTCGGGAACACTCCCGAACGCGCCGGCGTTGCGCCGGACGACGCCGTGTCGCCTCGCGGATGGTGTGACGATGACTGACCCGACCCATGTCCCCTCCCTGCACGAGCACCGCGGCGTCGACCGGCCGCGCATCGAGCGAGCAGTGCGTGAGATCCTGCTCGCGATCGGCGAGGACCCCGACCGGGACGGCTTGCAGCGCACCCCGACCCGCGTGGCCGACATGTACGCGGAGCTCTTCGCCGGCCTCCACGACGAGCCGTCGAAGCACCTCACGATCACGTTCGAGGCCAACCACGACGAGATGGTGATGGTGCGGGACATCCCGCTCTACAGCGTGTGCGAGCACCACCTCGCTCCGTTCCACGGCCGGGCCCACGTCGCGTACATTCCCGGCGACGACGGCCGCATCACCGGCATCTCCAAGCTCGCTCGGCTGGTCGAGGGCTTCGCCCGCCGTCCGCAGGTCCAGGAACGCCTCACGACCCAGATCGCGGACGCGCTCATGGACGTCCTCAACCCCGCGGGGGTCTTCGTCGTCGTCGAGGCCGAGCACCTCTGCATGTCGATGCGGGGCGTGAAGAAGCCCGGCACGCTCACCGTCACCTCGGCGGTCCGCGGCCTGTTCAAGGACAATCCCGCCACAAGAGCCGAAGCAATGTCCTTTATCGGACAAACAGGCCGGGCATAACCGCCCC
>CAZJSY010000496.1:452-1787 GCA_964548555.1 uncultured Burkholderiales bacterium | reverse complement strand
CGCACATCAGCATGCTTCGGCGGCTGCCTCGGGGCGCGCACGACGACATCGCGCGAGGCCTCGACGCGGTGGCCGGTGCGACGGGCGTCGAGCCGCACTGGTTCCGGCCGCCCTACGGCACGCTGTCGGCCGGCGCGCTGCGCGCCGCGAACCATCTCGGCCTCGAGACGGTGCTGTGGACCGCGTGGGGCCGCGACTGGCGTCCCGAGGCGACGCCCGCGACCGTCGTACACGACGTGCTGCACGGGCGCGTGGCCGGGGGCACGGTGCTGCTGCACGACTCCGACTGCACGTCGTCACCCGAGTCGTGGCACGCGACGCTCGGCGCGTTGCCGTTGCTCGCCGAGGAGTTCGCGCACCGTGGCCTGACGGCCGGCTCGCTCGGCGAGCACCAGCTCGTCGCCCGCTGATCGATCAGTTCTCGAGGTCGAGGACCGCGACGGCGAGCGCGTGGAGCTCGTCGCTCCACGATCCCTCGGGCGCGCCCAAAGGGACGGGCACCAGCTTCGAGAAACCGACCGCGACGAACTCGTCGAGCCGCCTGCGCAGACCCTCGTGCCCGACCGGGATCACGCGGCGCGGGTCGACGCCTGGAAGGCGCGACGCGAGCGCGGCCGCAACCGCGTCGGGCAACTCGCCGTGCGAGTACGCGACGAGCGCGCCCCAGTGCTCGGCGTCGATCTCACGTCCGGCGGCGCGCGCCGCGTCCATCACGACCTCGCGTCCCTGCGCGGCATCGACAGGCGTGGTGAAGCTCGGCAACCAACCGTCGGCGAGGCGGCCGACACGGCGCAGCTCGCTCGGCGCGCGTCCACCGAGCCACACGTCGGGCGGCTGCTGCACCGGCTTCGGCAGCACGGTCAGGTCGTGGTACGTGAAGCGTGGTCCGGTGTGGTCGACGTGATCCTCGGTCCAGAAGCGGCGGATCAACGGCAGCGCTTCGTCGAACAACGGCGCGCGTTCCTCGCGCTTCACGCCGAACGCCTGTTGTTCGGCCTCGCTGACGACACCGAGGCCGAACGCCGGCAGTGCCCGTCCGTTCGAGAGACGGTCGAGACTGGCCCACTCCTTCGCGAGCAGCACGGGGTTGCGTCCGGGGAGGACCTGCACGCTCGTGCCGAGCTTCAGCTTGCGCGTGCGACCCGCGGCAACCGCGAGGCCGATGAGCGGATCCGGTGCCGGGCCCGTGGCCCGCTCCGACAGCCACAACGAGTCGAACCCCAACCGTTCGAGATCGTCGACGAGCGTGAGGAACCCGGCCGCGTCGACGTCGGCGGCAACGCCGAGCCCGAACCCCACCCGGATCTTCATCGCCGTCCCGACTCCGGCGTCGGA
>CAZJSY010000496.1:0-442 GCA_964548555.1 uncultured Burkholderiales bacterium | reverse complement strand
CCGTTATATACCTCCCCGCCCCGCCCCGGGGTTCTATTGTGCGGTTTACCGCGGAAATTCCCACGCCAAAGTGCCGGTCATCCGCGGACCCACTCGTACTGGCGAAGCTCCCGGCGCGCGATCTGCTGCTTGTGGACCTCGTCGGGACCGTCGACGAGGTGCAATGTGCGCGCGTGCGTGTACATCGCTGCGAGCGGCCAGTCGTCGGAGACGCCCGCACCCCCGAAGAGCTGGATCGCGCGGTCGATGACGTTGGTCGCGACGCGGGCCGCGACGACCTTGATCGCCGCGATCTCGAAGCGCGCGCCCTTGTTGCCGACGGTGTCCATGAGCCACGCCGCCTTCATCGTCAGCAGGCGCGCCTGCTCGATCTCCATGCGTGACTCGGCGATGCGGTCCTGCACGACGCCCTGCTCTGCGAGACGCTTGCCGAAGGCGGTGC
>CAZJSY010000495.1:0-1789 GCA_964548555.1 uncultured Burkholderiales bacterium | reverse complement strand
TGCAGTCGCCCGACGAACGAGTCGCCTGGCTCGACCGAGTCGGCATCGACCGCGCCTTCTTCAATCCGGGCAGCTACGCCTTTCTTCTGCCCTATTTCGCCGACGACCTTGCCGCGGTGCGCGCGTGCAACGACTTCGCGGCTGATCGGCTCGCCGGTCGCACTGACCGGCTGATTCCAGTATCGGTCATCCCTTGGGGTGATGCGGACGACGCCATTGCCGAGCTCGAACGCACACGCGCCCGTGGGAGTCGTGCGTTCTGGGTGAGTGCGACTCCCTTCGCCGGCCACTCGCCCGCTCACCCTGACCTCGACCCATTGTGGTCTGCAGCAACGGACCTAGGAATGCTGGCCTTCCTCCACGTAGGCAACGCGCCCACGCGCTTCGACGGCGGTTGGGCCGACGCGGGCTGGGAACTGCCGGGGGGTACCGGTGTCGGTGGGCAGTTCCGCTTCGCCAATGCCTTCCGAAACCACGCTGCGGAGATGCTCATCGGCTCGATGGTGTTCGGCGGCGTATTCGGAAGACACCCGAGCCTCACGGTGGTAACCGAGGAGCTTGGCGTTGCGTGGCTCTCTCACTTCGTCAAGCGCTGCGCGAGCCTCGATCCCGCGGGCTCGTGGCCGTTCGATCTCTCGCCGTCCGAGATGCTGCGCTCGCACGTTCGAGTATCCCCGTTGCCCGGACTGGGCGACGGCAATGTGCTCGACGGTCTTCTGGATGAGCTACCCGACATGCTCGTGTTCTCGTCTGACTTCGGGCACGGCGAGGGAAACACGGATCCAATCGCGGTCTACGAGCCTGAGCTCTCGATGCTGGACGCCCACCTACGGGGCCAATTCCTCGGGGACAACATTGCCGCATGCTTTGCGCGGATGGGCGACCCGCTCTGAGCGAGCCGCGAACCCGTGCCGTGAGTGAACGCCGGAGGAGTGAGACAAATGCAGTACGACGATGACTTCCTGGTCACGAAGGATGGACCCGTCTACACCGTGACCTTCAACCGGCCCGACAAGCACAACTGCCTGTCGGTCTCGATGCAGAAGGAGTTGCACGAGGTCGTGCGGCAGGTGCGCTTCGACGAGGAGGCCCGTGTTCTGATCTTCACCGGCGCGGGCAACACGTTCTGCGCCGGCGATGACATCGTCGAGTTCCCTGAACTGGCAACCCGCAAGTTGGCGTACGACTCGGCCACTGCCCTGCCCGAGCCCGCCAGCAACCCGCAGAGCAACGGCTTCTTGGTGACGTCGATGTTCCAGGAGACGGCGGCGATGATCGAGAACCTCATCGACGTCGTCACGATCGCCGCCGTCGACGGCGTGTGCATGGGCGGGGGTCTCGAGATCACGCTGTGCTGTGACTTCGTGCTGGCAACGCCCCGCTCGCGCTGGGGGATGCCCGAGATCGACTATGGCCTCACCCCGGGCTGGGGTGGCTGCACCCGCATGCAGAAGGTGGTGGGCCGGCGCCGGGCCAAGGAGATCAACCTCCTGGCCTACGAGTTCACCGGTCGCCAGGCCGAGCAGTGGGGGTTCGTCAACCGGCTCGTCGAGCCGGACAACCTGGCGAGCGAGACGAAGCAGCTGGCCGAGCTGATCCTGGCGAAGAGCCGGTACGCCATTCGCCGCAGCAAGTACGTCCTGCGGCACGCGTCCGAGGCGCCCATCAGCACGGCCGCCGCCTACGAGCTGCCCATCGACGCCGGCGCCGGCGTCCGCGACGTCAACGGGTTCGCCGCGTTCACCAACAAGGCCGAAGGCTTGATGGACCTGCGCAAGCGGTCGTCGGC
>CAZJSY010000494.1:0-1791 GCA_964548555.1 uncultured Burkholderiales bacterium | reverse complement strand
GAGCGCGCCGCCGCCCCCACTCGTAGCGGGCGACGAGCTCGAACGCTTGCTCAGGTGGTCGGGGATCGGAATTGGGCTCGGGCTCCGCGCGGCTCGGCGTGAGCGTCTGACCGGGCGTGCGGTGCGGAAGGGCGGAGGGTTGCACGCGGTCGTCGAGACGATCGGGTGCGGGCGTGGCGGGTGCGGCGGCGCCCGACGCATCGGCGTCGGCGGTGACGCCACCCGCGCCGGCGGCCGCGTCGCGCAACCCGCGCCGACGGCCCGACTCGTAGCGGGCGACGACCTCGTACACCTCGTCGGGCGATCGCGTCGCCGCAGTGCTGCGCGTGCGCAGCGCGTTGACGGCGGTCTTGCGGATGCGCTTCGGAAGGCCGGACAGCGTCCATCCCGGGCGAGGGGGCACCGCCTCCGTGTCCGGCTGCGCGTCACCGGCCGCGACGCCGGCGATGACCGGTGCCGCGTCGTGCACACCCTCGTGCGCGCCCTCGTGCGCCGGCACGCCCGCTGTGGCGGTCGCACCGTTCGAGATCGCCGCCTCACGGGCACGGACGTCGACGCTGCGTCGGACCCGCCGGGGGAGCGGCGCCTGTGCGGCAGGTTCGCTCGCTCCCTCCTCGCGCTCGACGAGAAGAGCGGCGGGAATCGACACCACCGCGACCACTCCGGGCGATCCGTCACGCAGTTCGACGCGCACGCCGGCGCGCGCGCCGAGATGGGCAACCACGAGAAGGCCGAGCGTCCGAGAGAGCGCGAGACGTGGTGCCGTGGGCTGCTCGAGCAGTTGGTTCGCCGCCTCGAGGTCTTCGCGTGCCATGCCGAGCCCGCGGTCGACGACCGACAGCTCGTAACCCGCGTCGGTGCGAGTACCCCGAACGACGACACGCGATTCGGGTGCCGAGAATGTCGTCGCGTTCTCGAGGAGCTCGGCGAGCAGGTGCGTCAGGTCGACCAGGACGCGACCGGCGACCTCGGTGGTCTCGTCGACGTCGACGATGTCGACACGTGCGTAGTCGTCGATCTCCGACGCCGCGGCCCGCACCACGTCGAAGAGTCGTACCGAGGTCGTCGTCGGGCGGGGCTGCTCGATTCCGGCGAGGATGAGCAGGCTCTCGGCGTTCCGTCGCATACGCGTCGCGAAATGGTCGACGCGGAACAACGACGCCAGCGTGTCAGGGTTGCTCTCGCTGGACTCCAATCGGTCGATGACGCGCAGCTGCCGCTCGAGCAGACTCTGGTTGCGGCGCGCGAGATTGACGTAGAGGTCGCTGATGCCCTGCCGGAGCAACGCGGCGTGCTCCCGCGCGACGTCGACGGTCGCGGTCTCGATCGAATTGAACGCAGTCGCCAGCTCACCGACCTCGTCGCGCGACGACATCTCGATCGGATGCACCACGGTGAAGTCGGTCTCCTGCGGGTCCGCGTGCAGCGCGTGGAGCAGCTTCGGCAGTTGACGCTCCGAGACGTCGCGTGCGGCTGCGGTGAGCCGCCGGAGCGGCCTCACGGTGGAGCGCACGATGGCGTAGGCGAGACCGAGGGCCAAGAGCAGCGTGGCGCCCGCGCCGACGCCGTACAGCACCATGGCCCGCTGCGCCGAGTGCTTCCGTGCGAGCCCGCTGCGTTCGACGGCGCGCAACACGTTGTGGGTGCTGCCGCTCAGCGCTGCGCGCTGCGCGGTCGTGGCGTCGTACCACGCGGAGGGGGACACCGCCCCCGAACCCACGCTGCCGGCGAGCGCGACGCTGCGCATCGCGTGCACGCGGTTCACCACGCTGCTGCCGGGCTGGTACTGCT
>CAZJSY010000493.1:0-1805 GCA_964548555.1 uncultured Burkholderiales bacterium | reverse complement strand
ACCGGTTCACCCTCGGCGTCGTCGAAGTGAGTGGGCATGCCGCTCGCCATGAAGAAGAACGGATGCAATCCGACGATCACGAACGCGCCGCCCGGGCTCAGGAGCCGGCGCGCCTCGACGTAGAGAGGTGTGAGCTCGGGAAGGTGCTCGTCGACCAACGACGAGACAACGGCGTCGTACGTCGCGGCTTCGAGTCCGGTTGCGCGGACGTCGGCTTCGACCAGACGCTCGTGGATCCCCCGGCCTCGAGCGACGTCGAGCATCGCCGGTGTCAGGTCGACTCCGTCGATGCGCTGCACACCCCTCGACCGCAGCCACGCCGCGGTCCTGCCGGTGCCGCAGCCGAGGTCGGCGGCGCGTCCGACCGTCGACCACTGGACAGTCTCGATCCGATCCAACAGCGCGAGGTCCATGCTGTCCTCGACCGTGTTCTCGTACGAACGCACCCATTCCGCATAGCCGTCGACGACCGGCACGGTGCGGTAGTGACGCTGGTCGAAGCGGGCGAACTCGGGCACGTCGTCGACGCTACTCACGGGGCCGCTCACGCGTGCACAAGTCCGGTAACCGTTGCGTCAGACGTCGGGGCCACGCACCAGGTCCCGCCATGCCGTCGGCGTGAGTGCGTAGTTCGCGACGGCGCCGGAACCGAACGAGCGCGACATCGGGGGGCGAAGAAGTGTCAAAGCCGTGGCTGCAGCGACGGGAACGATCGTTCTCATGTCGCGGCGGATCGGCGTGAGCTCCTCGACGCTGCCCCGGTAGCTGCCGTGGTGTCGAGCCGCGTCGACGAGCTCACGAGTCATGGCGCGTCGCGGGTGCGGTTCCTGCGCGGCGCGCATCACGGCGAGCAGCAGCTGGTGCGTCGCCACTCCCGCTCTGCCCGGCTCCTGAACCGGTGGTGACTCGTTGCGCGCCACGCGCAGCAGCGCGTCGACCAGATCGACGCCTGCTCGCCACGCATTGCCCGGCTCCACGAGCCGAGGGTTGATGTCGATGTAGACGGGCCCGTCCTCAGTGAGGATCGCGTCAGCCGAGAATCCGCCGTTCCAGGCGAGATGTTTGCCGAGGAGCGCGAGGTGGCCGCGCACGACCGGCAGGTCGACGCTTCGTTTGTGGCTCGAACCACCGCGTGTGCCTTCGCGTACGCGGAGGTTCGCGTGGTGTGCGACGAGCCGTCCGTGGTCGAAGACGGATTGGATCATGACCAGCGGGCCGCTGACTGGTTGTTGCACCAGCACGGCGCCGTTCTCGAACACACCGGCGGCGTCCCATCTCGAAGCCAAGGCGGCGAGCTCGCTCGGGTCGGCGACGTGGGCCACGCCCGTCGTCGCCGTACCGATGGACTGCTTCACGAAAGCCGGGAACCGGCCGGAGGCCGCCAGCTCGGCGGCCGTGGTCGCGATCTCCGTGTCCGGCTTGGGGAGGCCGAGCAATCCGAGGGTCGAGTCGGCGGCAACCTTGTCCTGAACAGCTGCGAGCGCGTCGAACGTGGGCACCGCGGTGACGACGTTCGCGTCGCGGAGCCGGCCGGGCGAACGCGCCAGTACGGCCACCTGTTCCTGCGTGGGGAACAGCATGTCGAAGTGTCCGGAGGTATAGACCTCGAGGGCCCGATCGAGCCACGCGAACGGGCCGGCGCCGTAGGGCGGCACACGATGGATGCGTTGCACGTGCGCGGTGAACCGGGTGAGCGCTCGACGGTCGGACGACAGGACCTCGACGGTCTGCCCGAGGTGCGACAGCTGCGTCGCCGCCTGACGGGCGGTCAAGCCCGAGCCGTCCGTCAGCAGGACGCGCATGCG
>CAZJSY010000492.1:0-1823 GCA_964548555.1 uncultured Burkholderiales bacterium | reverse complement strand
TCCGGAATGGCCCGACCGGGACCGTTTCGTGCTCTCCAACGGGCACGCCTCGATGTTGCTCTACGCGATGCTCTACCTCACCGGGTACGGGCTCGAGCTCGACGACATCAAGCGCTTCCGGCAGTGGGGTTCGCGCACACCGGGCCACCCGGAGCACCACGAGCTGCCCGGCATCGAGGTCACCACCGGCCCCCTCGGTCAGGGCTTCGCCAACGGCGTGGGGATCGGCATCACCGAGGGCCACCTGCGTCAACGGTTCGGGTCCGAGGTCTGCGACCACCGCGTGTTCGTCTTCTGTGGCGACGGCGACCTCGAGGAGGGCGTCAGCCACGAGGCGGCGTCACTTGCGGGGCATCTGGGTCTCGGGCGTCTGGTGTACGTCTACGACGACAACCACATCTCGATCGACGGCCCGACCGAGCTCGCGTACACCGACGACGTGCCCAAGCGCTTCGAGGCGTACGGCTGGCACGTGGTCGAGCTGGGCGACGTCGCCAACGATCTCGACGCGCTCGAGCAGGGGCTGCGGGCGGGCATCGCCGAAGAGGACCGGCCGAGCCTGATCGTGCTGCGCAGCCACATCGGCTATCCGTCGCCGAAGTGGCAGGACACCGCCCACGCGCACGGTGATCCACTGGGAGCCGACGAGGTCCGGGTCGTGAAGGAGATCCTCGGTCTCCCGGTCGACCAGGACTTCTGGGTGCCCGACGACGTCCTGCGCTTCTACCGGGAGGCGGGTGCGCGGGGTCGTGCCGCCCGGGAGGCATGGGAGAAGCGCAGGCAGGAGTTCCACGAGCGCGATCCCCAGCTCGCCGACGACTACGAGTTGTGCCTGGCCGAGCGCGGCCGTTCCGGTTGGGAGACGAAGCTGCCGAGCTGGTCGCCCGGGGAGCAGATCGCGACGCGTGCTGCGTCGGGGAAGGTGCTCAACTCCATCCTCGACGTCGTACCCGGGCTGATCGCCGGCGGCGCCGACCTCACGGGCAACACGGGCACCAAGCTCGACGGCGTCGGCGTCGTGGAGCGGCACCGTTTCGCCGGACGCCAGATCCACTTCGGCGTCCGCGAGCACGGGATGGGCTCCATCATGAACGGCATGGCGCTCACCGGTGGCGCGTTGCCCGCCGGCGGCACCTTCCTCGTCTTCTCCGACTACGAGCGCCCCGCCGTCCGCCTCGCCGCACTGTCGGAGGCCAAGGTCGGGTTCGTGTGGACGCACGACTCGGTCGGCCTCGGCGAGGACGGCCCGACGCACCAGCCGATCGAGCACATCATGTCGTTGCGCGCGATACCCCAGCTGCGCGTGATCCGGCCCGCGGACGCGAACGAGGTCGCGCAGGCGTGGCGTGTGCACATCGACGGGAAGGGTCCCACCGCGATCCTGCTCAGCCGGCAGGCGTTGCCGGTGCTCGACGGCACCGCCGAGCGGGCGGCGGCGGGGGTCCCGGCCGGCGCGTACGCGCTCGTCGACGAGAACCCGGGCCGGCTCGACCTCGTGCTCATCGGCACGGGGTCCGAGGTGTCGGTGTGCGTGGATGCGCGCGAGCTGCTCGAGGCGCGTGGCCTGTCGGTGCGTGTCGTCTCGATGCCGTCGTGGGAGCTGTTCGCCGAGCAGCCCGCCGACCGGCGGCACGCGGTGCTCCCACCGCACGTCCCGAAGCTGGCCGTCGAGGCGGGCACGTCGCTCGGTTGGGAGCGTTACGCCGACGACTCGGTGAGCATCGACCGCTTCGGAGCCTCTGCTCCCGGGAAGGTCGTGCTCACCGAATTCGGTTACACCCCCGAGAACGTCGCGGCGCGGGCGCTCGCGCTGCTCGCAACCC
>CAZJSY010000491.1:0-1832 GCA_964548555.1 uncultured Burkholderiales bacterium | reverse complement strand
ACCGAGGGACCGGGGGTTGCCAGCGCGCGGCCGAGCTGGTCGGCGAGCTCGTCGACGGTCGTCGCGCGGGTCGCGTCGAGCCCCATTCCACGTGCGAGCGACACGAAGTCGAGATCGGGCCGCGACAGGTCGAGCATGTCCTTGGCTCGAGGCCCGGCCGCCGCGCCGACGCGCGCGAGCTCCATGTTGAGGATCGCGTAGGAACTGTTGTTGAAGATGACGGTCGTCACGTCGAGGCCCTCACGGGCCATGGTCCACCACGACTGCAACGTGTAGAGCGCGCTGCCGTCGGCTTCGAGCGCGACCACGCGCCGGTCGGGGCACGCGACCGCGGCGCCCACAGCGACGGGCAGGCCCTGCCCGATCGCACCGCCGGTGAGACAGAGCCAGTCGTGCGGCGGTGCGCCGGCGGTGAAACCGGCCGCGAAGAGACCGGAGGTGTTGCCCTCGTCGGAGACGATCGCGCCTTCGGGGAGCAACGCACCGATCACCATGCAGGCTCGTTCGGCCGTGAGCTCACCACCGGAGGGAAGGTCCGGACGGCTCAGTGGGTGGCGCGGTGCCGCGTCGGGTCCGACGTCGAGTGCCACGGCGAGCTCCTCGAGCGCACCGGCGGGATCGTGTCCGGGGCCCGCCAGTGCATGGACGCGGCATCCGTCGGGCACGAGGTCGCTCGGCTTGTCGGGATAGGCGAAGAACGACACCGGCGACTTCGCGTCGACGAGCACGAGGTGGCGCAGACCGTCGAGCTGCACCGAGGCGAGCTCGGCGAGGTACGCCAGCCGTTCGACGGCCGGACGGCCGGCGCCCCGCTCGAGTCGCGCCGGGAACGTCTCGCAGAGCAACTTCGCCCCGGTCGTCGACGCGATCGCGGCAGAGGTGTCGAGCAACGTCGCGCGACACGCGCGTCCGCCGACGAGGAGCGCGGCAGGCTCACCCGAGCGCAGCGCGGCGGCCACCTGCTCGACGATCTCCGTGTCGACGGGTTCTGACGCGCTCGGTGGCCGGCGGGCACCAGGCGAGGCGCCCTCGGACCACGAAACGTCGGCGGGAAGGATCAGCGTCGCGACCTGTCCCGGCGGCCCGAGCGCCGCCGCGACCGCGTCGGCGGTGTCGGCCCCGACCTCGTCGGGCTTCGCCGAGCGGCGGATGAAGCTCGACACGTTGCGGGCCACGGTCTCGATGTCGGACTCGAGCTGTGCGTCGTACTGCTTGTGATAGGTCGCGTGGTCGCCCACGACGTTGACGAGCGGTGTGAACGCGCGGCGCGCGTTGTGCAGGTTGGCCAGTCCGTTCCCCAGCCCGGGGCCGAGGTGGAGCAGCGTCGCAGCCGGGCGACCCGTCATGCGTGCGTGCCCGTCGGCCGCGCCGGTCGCGACACCCTCGAACAACCCGAGCACGCTGCGCATCGCGGGCACGTCGTCGAGCGCGGCGACGAAGTGCATCTCCGACGTCCCGGGGTTCATGAAGCAGGTGTCGACACCGCACTCGACCAGCGTGCGGATCAGCGCATGCGCTCCGTTCACGAGTTGCCCTTTCTGACCCGCGTCGAGTTACGGGTGGACGTCAATCGAAGATCGTTCCCGGATTGAGGATGGCGAGCGGATCGAATGCCGCCTTGATGCGCCGCATGAGCTCGAGCTTCACCGGGTCCTCGAGCTCGGCCATGTAGCGCTTCTTCTCCGTACCGATGCCGTGCTCACCGGAGATCGCGCCACCGAGCGCCATACCGGCCGCGAAGACGTCGTGCAGCAGGGCGGTCCTCGTCGACCCGTCGCGCTGGAACACCGACAGGTGCACGTTGCCGTCGCCCGCGTGCCCGCACCCGACGA
>CAZJSY010000490.1:0-1845 GCA_964548555.1 uncultured Burkholderiales bacterium | reverse complement strand
TCCCGGTGGGGATCGTGCCGAGCGTGAGGAGGATGCCGCCGTTGACGACCGGTCTGCGGGGGTCGGTTGTGTCGATCGCTTCGGATCGTGCGTCGACGAATCGGATGGTGGCGACGTTGTGGAGCTTGTCGACGACTCCGGCTTGCACCTCGAGCGATATGGGCGAGTGCGTGTCGGCGGCGGCGACGAAGACGGACGTGTCGTGGGCACGAGTGGCTGGTTGCCCGCCGGGCGGTTGGGTCAGGACGGTGCGGATGACCACCGAGTAGATCGCGATTGCTCGATCGTTGGCGTCGGGACCGGATCCGGTGCTGCACGACGCGACGATAAGGAGGGCAGTCACCGGGAGTCGTGCAGCCAGTCGTCTCCCTCGCCCCCGGGCGGGCTGTCGGTGCAGTCGTGTTGTCGACGTCGATGCGGTCCTCGTCATGGTTGGTTCGCCGTGACGCTGATGGTTGTCTCAACGTAGTATCGCCAGCTCGGCGGCCCCGGGCGGCTTGGGCATCCAGGTTGGCGGCGCGTCGGTACGATCCCTGCGGTCGGTTCGATCGGAACGCGGAGACGTCCACGCGGCCGGGAGCTGCTATGCCCGTCTTGCGTCGCATCTTGGGCCCGATGCCCCTCGCTCGGCTCTCGTCCGTCCATGCGCTCAGCGCGGCCGCGGATGCCTTCTTTACCGTCTCGCTGGCGGGATCCCTGTTCTTCAACGTGTCGATCGGCGCGGCCCGTCCCCGCGTGTTCACCTACCTCGCGGTCACCCTGGCCCCGTTCGTGCTGCTCGCACCGCTGGTGGGGCCGCTCATCGACCGCTTCGGTCGGGCCCGGCGCCTCGTCGCTGCCTCGACCTGCTTGGGACGGGGCATCTTGTGCCTGTTCGTCGCCGGTGACCTGCGCCACGTGTTGTTGTACCCCGAAGCCTTCGGGATCCTCGTCTTGGACAAGGCCTACTCGGTGACCAAGAGCGCGCTCGTGCCGAGTCTGGTGGGTGACGACGCCGACCTGGTGAGCGCGAACTCGCGACTCGCTCGGATCTCCACCCTTGCCGGCCTGGCCGGCGGCGGCATCGCCGTCGGGATCCTGAACATCAGCGACGCGACGCCGGTGTTGCGCATCGCCGCGATCGTGTACTTCGCTGCCGCGGCGACGGCGCTGGGCATCCCGTCCGACCTTCCGGCTCGGCTGCCGGCCGCCGCGCTGGAACGCGAAGAATTGCAGTCACCCACGATCCGCGTCGCGGCCACGGCGATGGCCGTGCTTCGAGCCGCGATCGGTTTCCTGGTATTCGTCGTCGCGTTTGCGCTGAAACGAGCGAACGAGCCGACATGGTTCTTCGGCATCGTCGCGGCCCTCAGTGTCGCTGGTGGACTCGTCGGGACGGTTGTGGGTCCGCTGGTGCGCCGGCGGACCCGCCGCGACGAGCCGCTGCTGAGTGTGGCGTTGCTCATCGCCGCGCTTGTGTCTCTGGGCGGCGCGGTGGCGCAGCTGTCGCGGGTGAGCGTGGCGGCCACGGTGTTCACCGTCACCGCGGCGGCGAGCATGGGACGCCAAGGCTTCGACAGCATCCTCCAACGCGACGCACCCGCCGCGGCGCGGGGACGATCGTTTGCACGCTTCGAGACGCTGTTCCAACTCGCGTGGGTTCTCGGTGCGCTGAGCGGCGTGGGACCGCAGCTCAACACCCGCAGCGGCCTCGCCGTACTCGGCGTCGTGTTCGTCCTCGCACTCGTCGCGTATCTCATCGGCGCCGGCCGACACCACCAGCGAGGAGCCGCAACATCCTCGGCTACGGTCGCCTGCGTGATGTCCGACGACGACTACCACGATCTCCTCGACGAGCTGCGAGAG
>CAZJSY010000489.1:0-1846 GCA_964548555.1 uncultured Burkholderiales bacterium | reverse complement strand
TCGTAGATCTGCGTGATCTTCGCGTCGCGCATCATCCGCTCGACGGGGAAGTCGCGGGTGTATCCGGCGCCACCGAGCAGCTGCACCGCATCCGTGGTGACACGCATCGCAGTGTCGCCGGCGAAGAGCTTCGCCATCGCCGATGCGCGACTGACCCCGGGCGCGCCGGCGTCGATGCGCGCGCACGCCTGGTACACGAGCAGGCGCGCCGCCTCGAGCTGCGTGACCATGTCGGCGAGCATGAACTGCACGCCCTGGAGGTCGGCGATTCGCTGATCGAACTGCCTGCGATCGAGGGCGTAGCGGCCCGCGACCTCCAAGGCGCCCTGGGCGATGCCGACGGCTTGCGCGCCGACGATCGGCCGGGACTTGTCGAGCGCGGCCATCGCATACCCGAAGGCGCGTCCTTCCTCGCCGATCAGGTTCTCACGCGGTACACGCACGTCGTCGAGCACGACCTCGCCCGTCGGCGAACCGCGCACACCCATCTTGTGCTCGAGCTTGCCGATCGACAACCCGGGGAAGTCACGTTCCACGACGAACGCGCTGATCCCTCGATGACCTGCGGCCGGATCGGTCTTCGCGAACACGGTGTAGACGTTCGACACGCCGGCGTTGGTGATCCAGGTCTTGCGACCGCGCAACACGTAGTCGTCACCGTCGCGTATCGCTCGGGTCGACATCGACGCGACGTCGCTGCCCGCCTGCGGCTCGGAGAGGCAGTAGCTGGCCTGCCACTCACCCGATGCGATGCGAGGCAGGTATCTCTGGCGGAGCTCCTCGCTGCCGTGATCGATCACGGGCGTCATGGCGAGGCGCGAGATCAGCGCGAACAACGAGGACGACGCGCACACTCGCGCGATCTCCTCGATCAGGAGCGCGTACACCAGACTTCCGCCGCCATCGCCGCCGTACTCGGCGGGATAGATCGATCGCACCAGGCCGGAGTCGCGATACGCCTCGAAGGATCGCCACGGGTACTCGGCCTTCTCGTCGGCCTCGGCGGCGTTCGGAGCGATCTCCTTCTCGGCGAGGCGTCGGACGGCCGACCGGAACTCCTCGTGCTCCTCGGTCAGCGCGAACTGGTACGACATTTCCCTGACATGGTAGTCAGGTTCCGATGGCGTCGATCGTCGTGATGGGCGCGACCGGGAGCGGCAAGAGCACCGTGGGGAGCCGGCTCGCGACCCGGCTCGAGCTGCCCTTCGTCGAGGGCGACGCTTACCACGACGAGGAGAGCGTCGGCCGGATGCGCCGCGGCGAGCCGCTCGACGACGAGAGCCGCCGACCGTGGCTGGATCGCCTCAACGGCGTGCTGCGCGAGCACGCCTCCGATCGCGGAATCGTCCTCGCGTGCTCGGCACTCACCGACGCGTACCGCCACCGTTTGACGCAAGGCGTCGACGGCGTGCGCTTCGTGTTCCTCCGCGCCGACGAGGATCTCCTGCGCCGCCGCCTGACCGGCCGTCGTGGACACTTCGCCGGCGCCGCACTGGTTCCGAGCCAGCTCGCCACGCTCGAACCGCCCGCCGACGCGGTGACCATCGACGCTCGCCGATCGCCCGACGAGATCGTCGAGGAGATCGTCGCGACGTTGAGCGCCCACAATCCCGGGTACGAGTTCTCGGACCGTCGACGCCGGGAGGACACCGTGGCGCAGCTGCCGACACCAGACGAGGAGACCGACACCGAGACGCTGCTGCGCGAGCTCGGGGACATCATTGCCGCGCTCCTCGACACGAACGACCTCACCCGGCGCCAGGAGCTGTGGGCCGAGGCAAAGCCTCGTATCGAGATGATCGACCGCCTGATCTGATCACTCCGGCGTGGGGTTTTGCGGCCCCCG
>CAZJSY010000488.1:0-1851 GCA_964548555.1 uncultured Burkholderiales bacterium | reverse complement strand
CGAGAAGCTCTTCGTCGAGAAGGTCGGCGTGCTGCGGGTGGGCGACCCCATGGACCCGTCGACCGACATCGGTCCGCTCGCAACGCAGCAGGGACGCAACGACGTGCAGGAGCTCGTCGAGGATGCGATCGAAAAGGGTGCAAGCGTGCTCGTGGGCGGACGCGCGGCCGACGGCCCGGGCTGGTACTACCTCCCGACGGTGATCACGGGGATCACGCCGGACATGCGCATGTATCACGAGGAGGTCTTCGGCCCCGTCGCGCAGCTGTATCGCGTGTCGGACATCGACGAAGCGATCACGCTGGCCAACGCGACCGACTTCGGTCTGGGTTCGAACGCGTGGACCAACGACATCGCCGAGCAGGACCGCTTCATACGTGATCTCGACGCCGGGATGGTGTTCGTGAACGGGATGACGACGTCGTACCCGCAGCTGCCCTTCGGTGGCGTGAAGCATTCGGGATACGGCCGCGAACTCTCCGCCCACGGCATCCGCGAGTTCTGCAACATCAAGACGGTCTGGGTCGGCGGCGAGGGTGGAGGAAGCAGCAGCGCGGGCACGCACGCGGAGTAGCCCGTGCCCGTAGCATCCGGGCATGCAGGTGCATCTGGTCGACGGAACCTACGAGCTCTTCCGGCACTTCTTCGCCCTGCCGTCGCACCGCGACGCTGACGGGATCGAAGTGGCCGCGGTGCGGGGCGTCCTCTACTCCGTGCTGACGCTGCTCGAAGAGGGCGCCACGCACGTCGGAGTGGCCGACGACCATGTGATCGAGTCGTTCCGCAACGACCTGTACGTCGGGTACAAGACGGGAGCCGGAGTCGACCCGCTGCTCTCGAACCAGTTCCCACTGCTCGACGATGGACTCGCCGCGCTCGGCGTCACGGTCTGGCCCATGATCGAGCAGGAAGCCGACGACGCGCTGGCCGCCGCCGCGAAGGTCGCGGCGGCCGACGAGCGCGTGGAACAGGTGTTCATCTGCACTCCCGACAAGGATCTCGCACAGTGCGTGGTCGACAGGAGGGTGGTGCAACTCGACCGGCGCAAGAAGCAGCTGATCGACGAGCAGGGGGTCACCGCGAAGTTCGGGGTGCCACCCGCATCGGTGGCCGACTGGCTCGCGCTCGTCGGTGACAGCGCAGACGGCTTTCCCGGCATTCCCGGCTGGGGCGCGAAGTCGGCGGCCGCGGTGTTGCGGCGCTACCACCACGTCGAGGACATTCCCGCGTTCGGCCACGACTGGGATGTCGACGTTCGCGGTGCAAAGTCGTTGGCTGCCGCGCTCCGAGAACACTCCGCCGAGGCCGAGCTGTTCAAAGTGCTCGCCACGCTTCGAACGGACGCCGACGTTGGCCGAGTCGACGACTGGAGATGGACGGGACCCCACCCGGAGCTGCAAGGCTGGGCCGAGCGACTCGGCGCGCGGCGACTCCACGAACGGGCCACCGAGCTCGCCGAGAAACGTGCCTGACGTCGAAGCGGATGGAAGACCTGCAATGAGCCTGAAGGGTCGTGTCGCGCTCGTGACGGGCGGTGGTCGCGGAATCGGGCGCGCCATCGCGCTCGCCCTCGCGGGGGCCGGCGCCGATGTCGCGGTGAACTACCGCCGCGATCACGACGCGGCGCGCGAAACGGTCGCCGAGATCGAGGCCCTCGGCCGGCGCGCGCGCATGTACTCCGCTTCGATCGACCGCGCCGAAGACGACGAAGCGATGGCGGACGCGGTTCTGTCCGACTTCGGCGCGGTCGACATCCTCGTGCACAACGCCGGTATCGCGAGCCGCGGTCAGTCCGTGGTCGACACCGACCCGACCGAGATCGAACGCGTGTGGCGCACGCACGCCTTCGGC
>CAZJSY010000487.1:0-1853 GCA_964548555.1 uncultured Burkholderiales bacterium | reverse complement strand
TGGATTCGCCCGGAGTGCTCGCACCGCCGGACGCAGTGGTGCAGTCCGAGCGCGCTGGTGGGCGATGTGAGCCAGTTTGCCCCGCGATAACCGTCACACCCCCGTCATACGCTGACCGTGTGATCGACGTCGGCATGGTGCGCGAGCAGGTTGCGGGGCTGTTGCACGCGTTCGAGCCCGACACGGTGCCGCTGCCCGAAGCCGTGTCGTTGTGGGAAACCTTCCAGGCGATCGCACGCGACGCGACCGCGGCGGCGACGTTGCTGGCGCCCGGGGTGGCGCGTGGCAGCGGGCCGGCCATCGACGCGCTCATCGCCCTCGCCGATCGGTACGCGGACAGCGACGAACCGGAGAAGCGTGGTCCGCGGTGCACGACGATCGTGCGCGCCGACCTAGAGGCGTTGCGTCGTGGCCGCGTCGAGACCGGCGAAGTGTGCGAGATCGCCGGCATCGGCGCCATCCCGGCCACGACCGCACGCGAGCTCCTGGGCGACAGCATCCTCAAGCTGGTCATTACCAAAGCCGTCGACGTCGTGAACGTCACGCATCTCGGACGTGGGCCGAACGCTGCCCAGCGCATCGCACTGTTTTGGTCGTCGGACGGCCGCAGCATCGAAGGCTGCGCTCGCACGCGTGTCGAGATCGACCACCGCATCCCGTACGCGCAGACCCGCCACACCCGCCTCGACGAATGCGACACCCTCTGCAAGCACCACCACGACCGCAAGACCTACGACGGCTGGGCACTCGTCGAAGGCACCGGAAACGCCGGATGGTGCCGCCCCACGACCCCCGACATCCCAAGAACCGCCCACGCGAAGACACGAGCTGAGTCCGCTCGCAGAATCGCAGCCCCAAATCACTGGAGCGGTGAGCGCACGGACGGGAAGAATGCACTCGATGCGCGCATTCGTGACCGCCGTCAGCTCCACACCGACGCACACGATGGCCAAGCCCAATCGGGACAGCATCAGGTTGCTCGAGGGGATCGGCGTGGATGACGACGTGCATCGTGGCGCCACCGTGCAGCACGCGTCACGTGTCGCGCGCGACGCGACCCAGCCCAACCTGCGTCAGGTCCACCTCATCCACGCCGAGCTGCACGACGAGCTCCGTGCGGACGGGTTCAGCGTTTCCCCGGGGCAGATGGGCGAGAACGTCACCACACGCGGCGTCGACCTGCTCGGTCTCCCGACGGGTACGCGCCTCCACATGGGCGACACCGCCGTGGTCGAGGTCACCGGCCTGCGCACACCGTGCCGGCAGCTCGATGGGATCCAACCCGGCCTGATGGCCGCGACCATGGGCCGCGACGACGACGGAAACCTGGTGCGCAAGGCCGGCGTGATGGCGGTCGTGCGTTCGGGTGGCGACGTGCACCCCGGGGACGCCATCCGCATCGAGCTCCCGGCCGAACCGCACCAACGGCTCGAACCGGTGTAGCGGCACCCCGGCGCGCTACGCCGTCGACGGGACGCGCAGGAGCGTCTCACCCGCCGGTGCGCTCGTGGACCAGCTCGGCTCCAGCGCCGGCGCGCGCAAGGTCACGTCACCAACGGGCTCGGCGATCTCCCACAACAACGCGGGATGCTCACCGTGCCATCGAACGGAGTACGACAGTCGCCCGATGCGTGTCGGCACGTCGCGCACGTCGAGGCTCGCACCACGCCATTCCGGCGGTAGCACCGGCAGCGCCTCCAGCACGGTCCCGTGCTCGCGCACCACGATGTCGCGCACCTCGGACAAGACATCACCACCACCGCCACCACGGACGGCCCTGCGCTTGCGCGCTCCACGGCGTGCCCGCCAACCCGCGCGCGACCACGCCGCCGCTGCTTCGGTGTCGAAGCCCC
>CAZJSY010000486.1:0-1868 GCA_964548555.1 uncultured Burkholderiales bacterium | reverse complement strand
TCGTGGTCATGGGCGGGGGCAACGTGATCGCGCAAGCGCTCGACGCCGGCCTCCTCAACGAGCTCACACTGCACGTCTCCCCCATCGTGTTCGGCGGCGGCACGCCACTGTTCGACGGCGTCGGCCGCCGGCAGCTACGCCAGACCGACGCGCGCGTGTCGCCGTACGCGACACACATCACCTACTCGCCCGACGGAATACCGTCGTGAGCATCGCCACCCCGCCGAGCTCCCCCAACGGGCAGCCGCGCGGCGCGGCACGCGTTGCCTGATCCGCGCGGCATTGAGTCGGGCGAGGCCGCAGGACGACCGCCCGCCCTCTCAACGCGGTCAGCGCATGATGGCACGCCGCTGTGCGATGCAGCCGGTGATCGGGGTAGCCACCACCCTTTCAGCAGCGAACGTTGCACGGACACGATGTGCTCGAGCCATGCGCACACTTGACGGGTGTCTCGCCGCCCGGCGAAAGACCTGTCGGTGTACACGCGACCCCTGGCAAGCATGGGTGGTCGCCGCGTGACCATGATGCGCTGGACCGCTCGCGCGACTACTTGCGCCCGCCGTCCGTCCTTCCGTCCGCGGGCTCTGTTGCATTGGCGCGTGGTCGGGGTGGGCGGTGAGGGTGGCGGGATGATTCCTCGGTGTTCTCGTCCGGTCCGCGCCGTCCCGAGTTCGGCGTTCGCCGGGTTCTGGTTCCCGCCCGAGATCATCGTCCTCGCGGTGCGTTGGTACCTGCGGTTCGGGCTCTCCTCTCGCGATGTGGAGGAGCTCCTCGCCGAGCGTGGAATCGAAGTCGACCACGTCACCGTGTACAGATGGGTGCAACGGTTCACACCGCTGTTGGCCGACGCGGCCCGCCCCTGCCGACACGCGGTCGGCGACCGATGGTTCGTCGACGAGACCGATGTGAAGGTCGCGGGAAGGTGGCAGTACGCGTACCGGGCGATCGACCAGTACGGCGAGATCATCGACGTCTACGTCTCAGCCCGACGAGACACCCACGCGGCGCGACGGTTCTTTACCGCAGCGCTTCGCGCCCATGGCGCGCCCAGCGAAGTCGTCACCGATCGGGCCTGGGCGTTGCGGGTGGTGATCGACGAGCTGCTCCCCGCCGCGCGCCGCGCTTCACAATACTGCGCAGTATGCGAACAATTGGATCGAAGCTGACCACAGCAGGCTCAAATCCCGGCGGCGACCTATGCGCGGACTCAAGCGCGACCACTCGGCGCGAGTCATCGTGCGCGGTCACGCGCTTATGCAGAACCTGCGGCGTGGCCACTACGAACTCGGGTCGAGACCCGCGTCCACCGGCGTGTCGCACGTCGAGCGTCGCCATCAGCCTCCTTGGGGTTCGCGGGCTCCGGGTCACAGGACCGATACTCGCGACCGACCGCCGGGTAGATCGCTCGTGGCCGGCATCACACGAAGGGAGCGGGACCAAATGGTCGACGATTGGGGCTCGGTCGCCCTTGACGGCCGAGAGGCGCACGCGATCGCGAGCGTGCTCGCCCGGCTGAGTTTGTTGCTCGAAGGTGAGCGGTACCCGAACGATCTCCTCCTCACCTACGACCAGGTCCACGAGTTGGGTGCACCGAACGCCCCGCCGCCGCAACAACTCGCCGCTGCGTTACGCGAGCACGTCCTGCGCATCGAGGAGCAGCTACCCGCCGACGCCCCAAGCGTGTGGCCCGTCTAACCGCCGTCGGCTCGCCGAAACTCGCGATCACGCTGCCGATCTCCGTCGGTCATCGACACGGGCAGAGCCGCCCGACGAGCTGCTCCACGGGGAGTGACGTTCTCGGCCGTCTGGTGCCCGCCCGTTGACGTGGGGCGTAGGGTACTGAGTAGACGTTCACTCATCCGCTGTTG
>CAZJSY010000485.1:0-1871 GCA_964548555.1 uncultured Burkholderiales bacterium | reverse complement strand
CGAGGTAGTCCCACGGCGCGTGGTAGCGCCCCGCGTCGACATACCCGTCGAACGCACCCGCGGCCACGTCACAGAGCGCGAGCGCGGCGGATCCCATGGCCCGGAACTGCCGCCACGGCAGGACACGCGGCGGCAGACTCGAGATCGCGATCACCGCTTCGTCGAGCCGGCGAACCGACGACGCGCGTATCGGGCGTCCGTCGCGCCACGCACCCTTCCCGCGCATCGCGGTCGTGGCCGAGCCGGTGGCCTGGTTCACGACAAGCCCCACTACGGCACCGTCGCGGTCGACGGCGCAGAGCGACGTGGCCCAGTACGGAATGCCCCGTGAGCAGTTCGTCGACCCGTCGACCGGGTCGAGCACCACCGTGATCGGCGCGTCCGCCGGGCCGGTCAAGGCCGATTCCTCACTCATCACCGCAACCGGCGCCCGCGTCAGCACCTCCAGCGCGGCTGCGTCTGCGGCGAGGTCCAGCGCATACTGACCTGGCCGTTCGGTGCGGGCTCGCAGGTCGTCGTGCGGGATTCGAGCGACGGCGTCCCGGACGGCCTCGGCGGTCCGCTCGAACAACTCGAGCAGGTCGTCTGGCGTCATCGACGAAGAGTCTGGCAGATCACCGGCGGGGTCCCCGCGATATCGGCTCGGTGACGCGATCATGAGCGTGCGAGATCTGCCTTGCTGCCGAGCGGGGGTTGCAAACCGTGTGGAAGGACTTCAAGGAGTTCGTGCTCCGCGGAAACGTCGTCGATCTGGCGGTCGCGGTGGTCATCGGCGCTGCGTTCGGCGCGGTGGTGACCGCGCTCGTCAAGGACCTGCTCACACCGCTCATCGCGATCCCGGGCAGCGCCGACTTCTCGACGCTGGAATTCAAGATCCACGGCAGTGTCTTCCGGTACGGCGACTTCATCAACGTGGTCATCGCGTTCCTCACAATTGCAGCAGCGGTGTTCTTCCTCGTCGTGCGACCTCTCAACATGCTGATGGACAGGATGAAAACGGGTCGCGATGTCGAGAGCGAGACACGAGACTGCCCTGAATGTCTCAGTTCAATTCCCGTGGGCGCGCGCCGCTGTGCGTTCTGCACGGCCGAGGTCACGCCCCTCGGCTGATCGGCTCCTCAGCGCTCGACGTCGACGCGCTGCGGATGGGAGTACACGTTGAATCGCCCGGGCCGGACGAAGCCGACCACCGTCTGACCCAGCCGGTCGGCCGCTTGCACCGCGAGACTCGACGGCGCGGACACTGCGCACAGGATCGGGACACCGGCAACCACGGCCTTCTGGACGATCTCGAAGCTGACCCGTCCCGACACCAGGAGCACGTGCCCGCTGAGCGGAAGCCGTTGGTGTAGCGCGGCGTGCCCCACGAGCTTGTCGAGCGCGTTGTGGCGGCCGACGTCTTCGCGCAGCGTCACGAGCTCTCCGTCGGTGTCGAACAACGCGGCCGCGTGCAGCGCGCCGGTGACGTCGAACACCTGTTGTGCGTCGCGAAGGCGTGCGGGAAGCTCGAGCACGGTTGAACCCGCGATGCACGCATCACCGTCGACGCGCGTACACGCGACCTCGACCTGCTCGAGCGCCGCCTTGCCGCACAGCCCGCAGCTCGCGTGCATCGTGAAGGAACGCTCGTGGCCTTGGAGCGACACTGGTTCGCGTAGGCGTACCGTCACGATGTTGAAACGCTGCTTGCCCCCTTCGACGCAGTACGAGACCGACGCAACAGATGCCGGCGACGGGACGACGCCCTCTGTCACACAGAAGCCGACCGCGAGCTCGAAGTCGGCGCCCGGCGTACGCATCGTCACCGCCAACGGCATCGGATCCTGTCCCGGCCCGTGCACGCGGATCTCCATGGGCTCTTCGGTGACGAG
>CAZJSY010000484.1:0-1885 GCA_964548555.1 uncultured Burkholderiales bacterium | reverse complement strand
CCGATCGCGCCCGGCGATCACCCGCTCGCCGCGTTCGACGCCGCCTACAGCATGGCGCCGTACGTGCTCGGTCCCGACGAAGCGCTCGTCATGACCGGTCGCTGGCCGACGTGCCGCTGCGCCAACGTCTCGCTGTGGAACCGCCATCTGCAGACCTATGACTACGCGCACCGGCAGGTCTCGCTGAACCGCGCCCAGACCACCGTCGAGCCCGACGGGACGTTCCGCATGGTCATCGCGCACCGCGATCCCGGCGTGCCGAACTGGATCGACACGGAAGGCCGTCCGTTCGGGATGGTGTTCTGGCGCTACTTCCTGCCGGAGGGAGAAATCGAAACGCCACAGGCCAAGGTGGTCGAGCTCGACGATCTCTGACGCCGCGGGTCTACTCCTCGCGTACTCCGTAGTGGGCGACGTAGTTCTTGAACGTCTCGCGCACCGACTCGTCGTCGAGGCCCACGTCGGGCAACGAGTAGCTGTGCGCGCCGTGCTTGCCCTTCGGCTTGTCCGCGAGGTAGCGCGTGATCACCCCGTCGTGACCGCTCGGCCAGTCGAGCGCGAGTTGCTCGTAGACGCGTCGGAGCTCGGCGACCGGGTCGTCCATCACATCGACGAAGTGCAGGTCGACGATCCGGTCGTCGGGGATCTCGCCCTCGACGCGTTGCGAGATCGCGCCCTCCAGGAACATCTGGTACGTGAGTTGCATCGCCCCTGCGATCGCGGCGACGTCGACCTCGTCACTGCGCATGAACCGCAGCGCGGACAGGATACTGACGAGCGACGCGAGGAACTTGCGTGGATCGCGGTGCGTGTGGATCACCCGGGCGTCGGAATACTCCGCGAACAATGCAGGGAGGCTCGCGACGTGGAACGGCGACTTCAGCAGCCACCGGCGACGCGACGAGTCCGGCGCCTCGTACGCGAACGTCTGCAACATCCGACGGTGCAGCTTGTAGACGCGGGTGATCGACTCGAGGTGCTCCAGCTGCCACCCCGTGAACGACGGCGTGTCGTAGATCATCCCCCAGTACGGACCGGAGAAGTCGTACATCAGGAAGTGCACGCACTCGCACGGCAGATCGCTGGCGAGCTCGTGCATCGTCATGAACTCGGGATGGATGTCGGCCCAGAGCTCCTGCTCCGCTTCCGAGAGCGTGAGCCGTCGTCGGACGGTGCCCGTTGAAGCCAACGGGTACAGCGCCTCGTACGCGATGGGCGCGCGCAGCTGCGGGTCCAGCGCGAGCAGCTCGAGCAGGATGGTGGTCCCCGTTCGGGGCGGGCCGACGACGAACAACGGCGACTCGACCGGCACGTCGAGCATCTCGGGCGTCGTACGCCAGGCGTGCTGCAACCTGAGCCATGTCTGCAGCACTCGCAACACCTCGCTGCGTGTGAGCACCCGGCCCAGCAGATGGAGTTGCGACTCCTCGTCGATCGACGTGATCGAGCGCTCGTAGGTCTCCGTCCAGCCCGGCCATTCCTCTTCGCCGACATCGTGGAGACCGGTCGTCGCGCGAGCGAGTGACAGCAGCTCGCCGGCGTCCAGCCCGACGATGCGGCGCGGATCCCCGACCGCGTCGCCGAAGAGATTGAGGCGCCGGACCCAGTCCGGATGCTCCAGTGTCTTCACGCCACCCATGGCTCCCTCCGCTGCCCCCTCCCGGGCATCCGCCCAGGGCGCAGCTCCGTCCGCACGGTCTCCATGGCTCCCTCCGCTGCGCCCTCCCGGGCATCCGCCCAGGGCGCAGCTCCGTCCGCACGGTCTCCATGGCTCCCTCCGCTGCGCCCTCCCGGGCATCCGCCCAGGGCGCAGCTCCGTCCGCACGGTGCCAGACCCTACGCCGGTACGCGAGCACGCGTGCCGGAGTCGTCGTACGGTGTCGCC
>CAZJSY010000483.1:0-1887 GCA_964548555.1 uncultured Burkholderiales bacterium | reverse complement strand
AGGAACGGGTCGGCGAGCAGCAGCGCAGTGGAGGCGAGGATCAGCACGCGCAGGGCCGGAGTGGGGCGACCGAGAAAGATCGCGAGCATCGACGCGCCGGCCATCGCGGTGGCGCGCAGCACCGAAGGCTCCCAACGCGTCATCGATCCGAACACGAGCAGCACGGTGAGACCGCCGAGAAGCCGGCCCCGCAATCCGAACCGACGCAACAGCGGCGTCGCGATGGCGACCACGAACGCGACGTTCTCACCTGACACCGCGAGCAGGTGGCTGAGGCCGGCGGCGCGGAACTCCTCGGTGGTTCGCGTCGGCACGCCACGGGTGTCGCCGACGAGGAAGCCCGACACCAACGCGCGCTCTCTCGGTGGAAGGAAACGCGTGCCTGCGAGCACGACGTGGCGGACAGGGTTCGCGAGTCGCGGAAGCAGCGTGCGCGGTCCGGCGACGTGCACGATGTCGCGAACCGCCAGCCGCGCGACGGCATGACGCCAGCGATACCGCGCGTCGAACCCCTGGAGGTGTCGCAGTCGTCCGCTCACCGTCACGCGATCGCCGGCTTCCAGGAGCGCGAGCCGGCTGCCCACGTCGGCCGAGGCGGTCACGAGCACCAGCCGCCTGGCACCGTCGTATCCTTGGGGAAGCGCGAATGACGAGAGGCGACCGATCGCCCGGACGCCGAACCGACCGGGATCCGGGTCACCGACCAGCGTGAGCGTTGCAGTCACCGGCGCGCCCTCGTCGACCAGAGGGGCGATCGGTGACACCGCAATCCCGTCGAGAGCGCGTCGGGTCGCGCCGATTCCCGCGAGCCCGCAGGCCAGCGCGACGCACACCAGACCCACGCGCCCGCGTCTCCAGAGTGCCAAGGCACCCATCAGGAGCGAGACCACGATCGTGGCCGGAGCCGGCCCGGGCCCGAGCCGGTGCCCGACACCGATGCCGGCCACCAGGCAACCGAGCGTGAGGAGCGGGCCCGCCGAGAGGCGAAGCTCGGTCACACGCGCACGAGCGGACGGATCTGCGCGAAGCGAGAGTCGCCGATGCCGCGGACGCGACGGAGATCGTCGACGCTACGGAACCCGCCGGTGCGCTCGCGCTCGGCGACGATCGCGCCCGCCAGCGACGGACCGATGCCCGGGAGGGCTTCCAACTGTGCGGCGGTCGCGCTGTTGAGATCGAGCGGCGCCGACGGCGAGGGCAGTGCAGCGCCGGCAGCGGCACCGACGACCGGCGGCGCCGGCTCCCCCGCCATCGGTACCGCGACCTGCTGGCCGTCGAGGAGCTTCGCGGCCAGGTTGATGCGGCGCAGGTCGGCACCGGCGACCGCACCGCCGGCGGCCGCGACCGCGTCGGCGATACGGGAGCCGGGCGGAACCCGCACCAGACCCTCGTGCGCGACGGCACCCGAGACGTGCACGACGACCTCGTCCGCCGGTGCGACAGGACCGGACGGAGACGAGGTGCCGCCCGACGGCGTCGCCGCGCGCGGCGCGGAGGGACGTGTGGTCGACCGGTTGGCACGGGCAGGAGACGCAGCGACCGGCGCAGAGGGCGCGCCGGTTCGGGGCGCTCCCGTGCCGCTCGCGGCGGCGCTCGTGGCGCGGCCGATGCGATACCAGATCAACCCGGCCGCAAGAGCAAGGGCCATGAGCACGGCCACGACCACACGCCGATCTGCTCGGAGCCGCTGCGCGCGCTCCACGACCGACTCCCAGCCGCGCTGCGCGACGACCGTGCGCGGGACGATACGACGGGCGAACTCGTCGGACATGCGACCTCCGGCGACGCAACGCGAGACGACCGGAGGAAGCGAACGGGGAAGAGCGAGAACCTAGCAGGAGGGCTCAGGCGTCTGCCAGGGCGCGCGCCTCGATCTCGAGCGGGATC
>CAZJSY010000482.1:0-1891 GCA_964548555.1 uncultured Burkholderiales bacterium | reverse complement strand
TCCGCAACGTCGTCGTGGCCTCGGCCGCGATCGACATGCCGACCATCGGGGCGAGGTCGGTGTCGACGAAATGGTCCGGCATGAACAGTGTCGAGTAGCCGAGGTCTTCCATCGCGCGGGCCTGCTCTCGCCACGCCGTCGCCGATGCCGCGTTCGAGCACTGCACGCCGAATCTGAACGTATGACCTCGTCCCATCGCCAGAGGCTAGGCGAGAACGTGCCGATCAGGCCGCGGTGACGTCAGCGACCGGTCGAGCCGAACCCGAACACGTCGCGTTCGCTGACCGCGAGCTCCCCCACCTCCACCCATTCGACGAGCTCCACACGCTGCACCACGAGCTGGGCGATGCGGTCGCCACGATGCACCACATACGGCTCTGATGGATCGGTGTTGACGAGGAGGACCTTCAGCTCACCGCGGTACGGAGCGTCGATCAACCCGGGCGTGTTGAGACACGTGACGCCGTGCTTCAGCGCGAGTCCGGAGCGCGGCAGCACGAAACCCGCGTAGCCGGTCGGGATCTCCACCGCGATTCCGGTCGGGACGAGCGCGCGGCCTCCGCCGGGCACGAGCTCCACCGACTCCCGGGCGTGGAGGTCGTAGCCCGCGTCGCCGTCGTGTTGCTGCGAAGGCAGCGGCAGCGATGGGTCGAGTCGTGTCACGCGGACGTGCATCAGGCGCGCAGGTCGCCCGCGAGCTCTTCGCGCTGCTCGTCGGTGAGCTCCACGACCGCGTCGTAGTGCTGGTGATCGACGACGATGCGCGAACCGGGCTGGCCGAGCGCCTCGATCTGCTGCGGTGCGAACGAGAACCTGAGGTAATGGACCGTGGTCGTGGTTTCCTCGCGCGTGAGGAACTCCTCGTCGAGGGGCTCACCTCGCACGACGGAGCCGTCGGGCAGCCAGAAACTGACCGCGCGCTGGATTCCGACCAGCTTCGGCAACCATTCGTAGAGGCTCGCCTTGTCGTCGATCTCGATGAACAACGTCGCCGACAACTCACCCGGCCCGGGGATGAGCTCGTTGTAGGTGTCGATCTCGTGTTGGATCTGCTCGTCGGAGAGCATCCGCTCGACGCGAGCCATCTCCTGCACCTGGAATCGCATCGTGTCGGTGTTCTCGAACGTGATCGTCAGAAGGTTCCCGAGCTGTATCCGCCGCCGCTTCTTCATGGCGATGATGCGCGATCGGAACTCGGGGCGCTCGCGCTCGTACGCGCGGTGGTCCTTGATGTCGCCGAGCGTCAACTTGTTCATCTCGTACCTTCCTCGATGCCGTAGGCGCGGGCCAGGAGCTGCAGAGGGTGGACGGGCCGGCATCCGGTTCCTTCTTCGATCGCGGTGTTGGCGAGGTTGCAGTCGCCGGCGACGACGTCGGCCTCCGATCCGTCGATCGCCGCGAACAGTGGAGCGGCGACCTTGCGGGCCAGCTCGACGTTCTCCGCGCGCAGTCCCCAGGTCCCGTCGATGGCGGAGCACCGTTCGACAACGTCGACCTTGGCCCCGGTGAGGCTCAGGAGCTCACGCGCCGGCGCGCCCATCTGCTGCGCCCGGGTATGGCACGCCGCGTGCCAGGTGATCGTCCGGCAGCGCTCGCCGTCGAACGACGTGTCGAGCGCGCCGATCCGGTGCCGTTGCACCAGGAACTCGGCGGCGTCGAGGGTTGCATCCGCAACCGCTCGCGCATCCTCGGTTCCGACGTAGTCGGGATACTCCTTCTTCAACACGTAGGCGCAGGTCGGTTGGGGCACGACCACCTGTTTTCCCTCGTCGACGTGGGACTTCAACACGCTGACGTTGTGCTCCGCCGACGCGACGAACCGGTCGACGTCACCCGCATCGAGCCAGGGCATGCCGCAGCAGACCAGCTCGTCGTCGAGATCGCAACCGAT
>CAZJSY010000481.1:0-1917 GCA_964548555.1 uncultured Burkholderiales bacterium | reverse complement strand
CGTCGACGCGCTCGAGCTCGTCCTGCACCGTCTCGGGCCGCGACCAGCCGTGACCTTCGCCATCGTAGACGTGGTACTCCACGGTCCCGCCGCCCGCGCGCAGCGCTTCGACCATCGCGTCCGCTTGTGCCTTCGGCACCGCGGGGTCGGTATCGCCTTGCATGACCAGCAACGGCACCGAGACGCCGGCCGCGTGTGTGATCGGCGACCGCTCGCGGTACAGAGCTTCCGCTCCCGGGAGGGGACCGACGATCCGGTCGAGGTAGTGCGACTCGAATCTGTGCGTCGTCGACGCGAGTTCGAGCAGATCAGTGACGCCGTACAGACTCACCGCGGCGCACAGCAGATGGCCGTGGCAGACGGCGAGCTGCAGCACGGTGAAACCGCCGGCACTGCCGCCCATCGCCGCGACTCGGCCGGGATCGCACCAGCCGGCGGCGCGCGCGTGTTCGATGCCCGCGACGACGTCACCCAGGTCGGTGTCGCCCCAACCGCCTGTGAGGGCCTGCGCGTACGCGCGCCCGTACCCGGTCGAGCCACGGGCATTGGGGGCGAGCACCACCCATCCACGGGCAAGGAAGTACGCGATGCGCGGTGCGAAACCCGCGGTCGCCTGACCATGCGGCCCACCGTGGATCATGACGAGCAGCGGCGGACGCCCGCCGCCTTCGGCAACGGCATCTGGCGGCCGCCACAACAACCCGTGCACCTCGGTATCGCCGTTGTGCCACGTCACCGGTTCGGGTTCCACGAGACCCGCGGTCTCGAAACCCCCGACGGGACCACGCGCCACGTTTCGCCGAGTCTTGGGCGCGTCCGGGGCGAGCATGACGACCGCCGGCGGCGTGCGGGCTCCCGAACGAACGCAGGTGATGCCGAGGCGTGACCACTCGAGTCCGTGATGCCATCCGCGCGTGACGTCCCGAGCGCGCGCACCGTCGAGCGGCGCGATCACGAGCCGTCCGAACCCGCGCTCGTTCCGGCACAGCGCGATCGCGGAGCCGTCGGGCGCCCAGGCGAAGGATCGCTGGCCCGGACCCCATGTCGGCTCGGCGTGCTCCGCCGGCTCCTCGTGCAACGGCCGCGCGTTCGCGCCGTCGACCCCTGCGACCCAGACGTTCATCCATCCGGTGGCGTCACTGACGTACGCGACGAGCGAGCCGTCGGGAGAGAAGCGCGGCTGCCCGACCGCGATGCCGTCGCCGCCCGCGACGCGGGTCGTTCGTCCGGTAGCGAGGTCGTGGACGACGATGCGGGAGTCGTCCCACGGCATCGACGGGAAGTCCCACTCGTGCCACGCGATACGGGCGCCGTCGGGCGACCACGCAGGGTCGAAGCAGTAGTCGGCGCCGGTCGACAGGATCACCGGCTCCTCAGGGCCGTCGACCGGCGCGACGACCAGGTCGCACGCGTCCTCACGCTCGACGACGAAGGCGACCCTCGCACCGTCGGGCGAGGCCGCGGGAGCGGCGGCCCGCCCCCCTTCGTGCAGCACCGACGGCGGCCCGCCGGTCGCGGGGATAGCGATCAGACGACCGTCGCGGGCCGCGTAGACGAGCCTGTCCGGCCCGGCCCAGCAGAACACTCCCCCGCCGTACGCCCCCACCGAGGCGGCGGGGACGTCGGCGGTGACCACCGCGGGAGCGTCCGAGCCCGACACCGGTGCGACGACGAGATCCGTGCGGGCCGCGAATGCGTCGGCCCATGCCAGCTGCCGGGGCGCACCATCCTCCACCGGGGGCGAGAAGCGGGGCTCGGCCACCACCCGCGAGCGGGCCACCATGGCGGCTGAGATGGGCTGAGGCACGGCCGAAGGCTAAACAACGCGTAGCGACCCGGTCGCGTCACGTTCGAGCGAAGTATTGGCAACATTTGCCCGGAGGGGTCCGTCCTCGGCAGGCTTGTGCGCCATGCCCC
>CAZJSY010000480.1:0-1919 GCA_964548555.1 uncultured Burkholderiales bacterium | reverse complement strand
GCCGCGCTGTTCCTGCGCTACTCCTTCGCGCAGTTCCTCCGGTTCTGGCTCGCACGGCTCATCTACGAGCAGCAGGCGCAGACCGACCGCATCGTCGGCACCGCGTCGGCCAAGACCGACGGCATCGGTGTGGCCAACTGAGCGGCTCGCACTCACGGTCCACCGCGCGACAGAACGCGTTCCAATTCGGTGTAGTTTGTCCGCGCCTCGCCGTCCGACGGGGTGCAACGGGGGGAAAGGGAATTCCTGAATGAGGGTGTTTCGTTGGTGTGTTCCGGTGATCGTCGTGGCGACGATCGCAGCCGGGTGCAGCCGCTCCAGCTCGAAGAGCACCGGTTCGTCGTCGACGACGGGGAGCAGCAGTAGCGCCGCCACGGGGGACTTCGGCACGCTCAAGGCGGTGTGCGGTCCCGGCAACGCGAAGGGCTCCACCGATCCGGGCGTGAGCGACACGACCATCCGTGTCGGAACGATGTCCGACCCTGGCAACACCGCGCAGCCGGGCCTCAACCAGGAGCTGTTCGACAGCGCCGACACGTTCGTCAAGTGGTGCAACGACGCCGGCGGCATTCTCGGCCGAAAGCTCGAGCTCGACAAGTGGGACGCGAAGCTCACCGAGGTCTCGGCCCGCATGATCCAGGCCTGCGCGTCCGACTTCGCGCTCGTCGGCAACGGCGAGGCACTCGACGCCAGCGGTGTCGACCAGCGGACGAAGTGCGGTCTTCCCGAGATCAGCGCGTACGACGTGTCGTCACAGGCCGGCCGAGCGAAGGACTCGATCCAGGCCATCCCGACGCCCGACTTCCAGAGCCGGGTCGAGGGCGCGTACCGCGTGCTGAAGGACTTCGATCCCCAGGCGGTGCAGAAGTACGCGCTGCTCAGCAGCCAGTTCCAGGCGATCAAGGACTCGGGCGACCGCAACCGCCAGGCGGCCAAGCAGCTCGGGTACGGCGAGGTCTACTACGACGAGCTCCCGCTCTCGGTCGACAACTGGCGTCCGTACGCCCAGAACCTGCAGACCAAGGGCGCGCAGATCTTCACGTTCCAGACCCAGCCGAACTCGGTGGCCGCATTGCTGAAGGCGCTCAACGACCTCGGGTACCACCCGAAGTACGCGGTGCTCGACGCGAACCACTACGACCCGGCGCTCATCTCGATCGCGCAGAGCGCGCTCCAGGGCACACGGGTGCTCGTCAACAGCTACCAGTGGCCGTTCGAGCTGGCCGACAAGAACCCGGCGACGAAGCAGTACATCGATCTGCTCACCAAGTACACGGGCGCGAAGCCGAAGGGCCTCGGCATGAACGCCTTCTCCGCGTGGCTGCTGTGGGCACAGTCGGCCAAGGAGTGCGGTTCGAACCTGACCCGCGCGTGCGTGGTGCAGAAGGCCGGAGCGGTCGACAACTGGACGGGCGGCGGCCTGCACTCGCCCGACAAGCCGGGCAACGCCGGCACGCCGCAAGGTCAGTGCTTCACGTTGATGGAGGCGACGCCGACGGGCTTCGTTGTCAACAAGGACATCCTGAAGCCGAACAAGGACGACGTCTTCAACTGCGACCCGGGCAACGTCTTCAACCTGACGGGGTTCCCGAAGAGCTGAGCACAGCCCGGCTCCGCTGTTCATCCGGCCCGAGCGGCACCTCGCTGCTCGGGCCGGACCGCGTCTGTGCTCAGCTCGCGCGGGCGAGCGCCCCGGCGACGAGCTGCTCACTGATCTTCCACAACCGTCGGGCCGCGACGAGGTCCCGGGCGACCTCGCTCGGCTCGACCGGTTCGCAATCGACGAAGTAGCGGCCGCTCACCCCGTCGACGCCGTCGGACGTCACGAGATACAGGGGCGTGCGCGCGCCGTCTTCCGGCCGAAGGGGCGCACCGAGCCCGCTCAGGTCGGGCACCGACGACCCGGATGTCGAACCGGA
>CAZJSY010000479.1:0-1923 GCA_964548555.1 uncultured Burkholderiales bacterium | reverse complement strand
AAGCGGGTGCGTTCGTCGCGACCCTGCGCAACGCGTTGGACGCGGCCCCCTAGGGTTGAGGCCGTGACGTCCGAGTTCCCCGCGCCCGACGACGACTGCGACCTCTGCGAGGCCGCTCGCATCACCGAGTGGTTCCACGAAGACGACATCTGCTGGATCGCGGAGTGCGAGATCTGCGCAGTGCCGATGGTGGTGTGGCGGCACCACGGCGTCACGCCTCCGGCCGAACACCTGGAGCACATGCACGGGCAGCTCGGGCGGGTGGCGCAGGAGCAGCTCACGGTCGAGCACTACGTCGACGACAACATGCGCAACATCCCCGACCACTACCACGCGCACGCTCGGCCCAGAGGAGGGTTCTTCGGGCACGGCTTCCGGCGCCGGTGATCAAGTACCTCGGTTCGAAACGACGGTTGCTGCCCGTCATCGGCGCAATGGCCGAGGCCATCGGCACCCGGCGCGCGCTCGACCTGTTCACCGGGACGACCCGTGTCGCGCAGGAGCTCAAGCGCCGAGGCGCAGTGGTCACCGCGGTCGACACGGCCCGCTACTCGGAGGTGCTCGGCCGGTGCTACATCGAATCCGATGCCCGCACGGTCGACCGGAACGCGCTCGCCGACGCGCTCGGGACTCTCGCCGCGCGCCCGCCGCGGCCCGGATACTTCACCGAGACGTTCTGCATCCGGTCGCGCTTCTTCCAACCCCACAACGGCGCGCGCATCGACGCGATCCGCGACGCGATCGAGCAGGAGCACGCGGCGTCACCACTGCGCCCGCTCCTCATCACGAGTCTCCTCGAGGCGGCTGATCGGGTCGACTCCACGACGGGTGTGCAGATGGCGTTCGTGAAGGAGTGGGCTCCGCGTTCGTACAACGAGCTCGAGCTGCGCGAGCCCGAACTCCTGGAAGGACGCGGCCACGTGCACCGCGGTGACGCCTGCGAGCTCGCAGCCATCGTGGGGCAGTTCGACTTCGCGTACCTGGACCCGCCGTACAACCAGCACCGCTACTTCACGAACTACCACATCTGGGAGACGCTCGTCGCGTGGGACGCTCCCGAGCACTACGGCGTCGCGTGCAAGCGCAGCGACGCGCGCAACGAGTCGACGCGCAGCGCCTTCAACCGCCGTCGCGAGATGCCCGTCGCTCTCGAGCGGGTGCTGCGTGACGTGCGGGCGGAAGTGGTCGTCCTGTCCTACAACGACGAATCGTGGATCGGCCTCGACGAGCTTCGCGAGATGTGTGGGCAACGAGGGGCGGTGGAGGTGCTCGCACTGGATTCGAAGCGCTACGTCGGCGCGCAGATCGGCATCCACAACCCGCGTGGCGAGCGGGTGGGAACGGTGTCGCGACTGCGCAACGTCGAATACGTCATCGTGTGCGGTGAGCCGGCTGCCGTTCGTGCAGCGGCCGCTGCGGGCCGCCGTGCGGCCGGGGCCGGCCTGCTGGCGGCTGTCTGACCCCTTCCATGGGGCTACCGTTGGTGCCGGGGTGCGGGCTCATGGTCGACACCAATCCGCACGAGGCGTGGAACCGTAGGTACAGCGTGTGGTCTGTTTCCGACGACGCTCTGCTCGCAGGGCTCGGGACCGGCGATCCCGAGGCCGCGGCCGCGTTCGTCCGGCGTTTCCAGCGACGGGTCTTCGGACTGGCGCTCGCCGTCGCCGGTGACACTGCGCTCGCGGAGGACATCGCACAGGAGGCGTTCCTGCGGGCCTGGCGGCACGCCGCCGCGTACGACCCACGGCGCGGGACGGTCACGACGTGGCTCCTCGCCATCACGCGCAACCTGGCGATCGACGCGATCCGCCTGCGGCGGCCGGTGGCTGTCGATCCCGAGTCGTTGCTCGTGCTCCAGGTCCCGTCGTCGGCCCGCAGTCCCGAGGATGCGGCGAGCGTGAACGACGACGTGTCGCGGCTGCG
>CAZJSY010000478.1:0-1928 GCA_964548555.1 uncultured Burkholderiales bacterium | reverse complement strand
GCGACGCCACCGCACGCAGACAGGAGACACCGTGGACTTCGCCTTTTCTGAGGAGCAGGAAGAGCTTCGCCAGACGGTTCGTCGCTTCCTCGAGGACAAGTCACCGTCGTCGGAGGTGCGTCGCCTCATGGAGACCACCGAGGGGTACGACGAGGGTGTCTGGAAGCAGATGGCCCAGGAGCTCGGGCTGCAGAGCCTGCACCTGCCCGAGGCCCACGGCGGTCAGGGATTCACGTTCGTCGAGCTCGGCATCGTGCTCGAGGAGATGGGTCGGGTGCTGCTGTGCGCCCCGTACTTCTCCACGGTGGTGCTCGCGGCCAACGCGATCATGAACGCGGGTGCCGAGGAGCAGCAGGCCGCGCTCCTGCCGGGGATCGCGTCGGGCGAGACGATCGCCGCGCTCGCCTTCACCGAGCCGAACGGTCGCTGGGACGCGTCCGGCATCACGATGGAGGCCCGGCAGGAAGGCGACGGCTACGTCCTCGACGGCACGAAGATGTTCGTGATCGACGGGCACACCGCCAACCTGATCGTCGTCGTGGCCCGCACGGCGGGCACGACCGGCGAGGAGGGCATCTCGTTCTTCACGGTCGACGGTGACGCGGCCGGTCTCACCCGCACGCCGCTCGCGACCATGGACCAGACCCGCAAGCAGGCGAAGCTCGAGTTCTCCGGGGTGCAGGCGCAGCCCCTCGGCGCACCGGGCGAGGGCTGGGCCGCGCTGTCCAAGACACTCGACCAAGCCGCGGTCGGACTGTCCAACGAGATGGTCGGCGGAGCGCAACGGGTGCTCGACATGTCGGTCGAGTACGCCAAGGTGCGGGTGCAGTTCGGCCGGCCGATCGGGTCGTTCCAGGCCATCAAGCACAAGTGTGCCGACATGCTGCTCGAGGTGGAGTCGGCGAAGTCGGCGGCGTACTACGCGGCGTGGGCCGCGGCCGAGGACAACGACGAGCTTCCCGTGGTGGCGAGCCTCGCGAAGGCGTACTGCTCCGACGCCTACTTCCACGCCGCGGCGGAGAACATCCAGATCCACGGCGGGATCGGCTTCACGTGGGAGCACGATGCGCACCTCTACTTCAAGCGCGCGAAGAGCTCCGAGATCCTGCTCGGCGACGCGACGTACCACCGCGAGCTGCTCGCGCAACGCATCGGGATCTGATCGGGGCGGGCCGGCGCCCGCGGGCTCACCATGATCGTCTTCGTCGGCTTCCTGGTGTTCGGCGTGGTCCTGGCGATCGCGGCCGCGCTCGTCGTGCGGGAGGCACACCGGATGTCGGCGGATCCGCCGCCGGCGATCTTCGATCCGGACGAGGCGTTCGAGTGGGTGGTCCAGCACGTCCCCGACGACGTCGCCGCGACGCTCACCCCCGACGACGTGCGCCGGATCCTTGACTTCCAGCTCGAGTACTTCCAGCGGCGCGGAGTGTCGGGGAACGGCAACTCGCCCCATCCGCCCGGACCTGTGGTGGTCGGTGGTTCGGAGACGGTCGACTACATCCTCGATCGGGCCGCCTCCACCGGGGAGGCGTACCTGCCGGAGCAGATCCACGCGGTCATCGAGACCCAGCTGACGTATCTGCGGGCGATCGGAGCGGTCGGCCCGCAGGCGCCACCTCCGGCGGGCGAGCCCGACGACCAGCCGTAACGGGAAACGCGCCCGCGGGCGCCTCGGCGCGTGGTACCAATTTGGTCACCAGGGAAAGGAGGTGGTCCATACATGCATGATCAGTACGGGACCCTGGAGGTGCGCGGCCGCTAGGCCGTAGCGGCACCCGGAGACGGGTGTCATGGCTGGACCGCCTGGCGGAAACCAACCGCCGCGCCGTCGCCCACGCCGGTCGGGAGTTGGTCCCACCCGTGTGTTCCGGAAGGCGATTCCTTTCAGCCCATTCTCGGTGGAGGGGGTGCGCGAGCACCCCCTCCAC
>CAZJSY010000477.1:0-1932 GCA_964548555.1 uncultured Burkholderiales bacterium | reverse complement strand
GGCCGGCCTCCTCGATGAGGGCCTCCTCCGCCGCGATCACGCCTTCCGTCGCCGCGAGCCCGGCCGCCTCGACCGCCGCAGCTTCCTCGACCGCGGTTTCGTCGACCCCGGTCTCCCGGGCGGCCGCCGGTGCCTCCTCGGTACGACGCCGACGCTGCACGCGACGGCGGCGGTCGGGAACCCGACCCGACGCGGCTTCGCGACGAGCGCGTTGGGCGAGCTCCTCGTCGCTGTAGCGGGCGACCACGACGGTGACGTGGCTGGTGCGCTTCCGGATCCTGGTGCCGCGACCGCGCGCGCGCGGGCGCCAGCGCTTCTGCGTCGGTCCCTCGTCGGCCCACGCACGTGAGACGAAAAGCTCGTCGGCCGGCAGGTGGTCGTTCTCCTCGGCGTTCGCGACGGCGGAATCGAGGAGCTTGATCACCTCGTCGGCCGCGTCACGTCCACAGAACTGCAGACGCTGGCGTGCAACGCCGACCTCGACGCCGCGGATGAGTTGGAGCACCGCCCGCACCTTGTACGGCGACGTTCCGGAGTAGCGAAGTGTGGCTCGGGTCTCGGGCATCGTGACTACCGCCGGCTCGAACGCTCTTGACCGGCGTGGTACCGGAACGTACGGGTGGGGGCGAACTCGCCCAGCTTGTGGCCCACCATGGCCTCGGTGACGTACACCGGCACGTGCTTGCGACCGTCGTGCACCGCGAGCGTGTGTCCGACCATCTCCGGTGTGATGGTGGACCGGCGTGACCACGTCTTGATGACGCGGCGCTCGCCACTCGCATTCATGCGCTCGACCTTCACCCGCAGGTGCTCGTCGACGAACGGACCCTTCTTCAGGCTTCGCGGCATCGATTACCTCCGTGCACCGCGGCCACGACGACGGCGGATGATCAACGAGTCGGACGCCTTCCGACGGGCACGCGTCCGTCCTTCCGGCTTGCCCCACGGCGAGACCGGGTGCCGACCACCCGAGCTCTTCCCCTCGCCACCACCCAGCGGGTGGTCGACGGGGTTCATCGCGACGCCGCGGGTGTGGGGACGCTTGCCCTGCCACCGGGCCCGTCCGGCCTTGCCCTGCGACACGAGCGCGGCCTCGGTGTTGCCGACCTGACCGATCGTCGCGCGGCAGTCGATCGGCACCCGCCGCATCTCGGTGGACGGGAGGCGCAGCGTGGCGAACTGTCCCTCCTTCGCGACGAGCTGCACGGCGGCGCCTGCACCGCGCGCGAGCTTGCCGCCCGCGCCCGGCTTGAGCTCGATGTTGTGCACCGTCGTACCGACCGGGATGTACCGCAGCGGCATCGCGTTGCCGGGACGGATCTCCGCGCCCTGCCCGCTCTGCAACATGTCGCCGACGGCGACCTGCGCCGGGGCGAGGATGTAGCGCTTCTCGCCGTCGAGATAGTGCAACAGGGCGATGCGTGCGTTGCGGTTGGGGTCGTACTCGATCGCCGCGACCTTTGCCGGCACGCCGTCCTTGTCGCGACGGAAGTCGACGAGGCGGTACCGCTGCTTGTGCCCGCCGCCACGGTGACGCGAGGTCATGCGTCCGTACGCGTTGCGGCCGCCGGTCTTCGGCTTGGGCTTCGTCAGCGACTTCTCGGGCCGGTCCTTCGTGATCTCCGCGAAGTCGGAGACGGTCTGGAAGCGGCGACCCGCGCTCGTCGGCTTGCGCTTACGAATCGGCATCCGTCAGCCTCCGAAGATCTCGATGCGGTCGCCCTCGGCGAGCGACACGACGGCGCGCTTCTGGTCGGAGCGCTTGCCCCAGGTACCCGTGCGCCGGTTGCGCTTGCGCTTCCCGGCCCGGGTGAGCGTGTTGACGTTGGTGACACGCACACCGAAGATCGACTCGACCGCGTGCTTGATCTCGATCTTGTTGGCGTCGGGCGCGACGACGAACGTGTAGACGTTCGCGTCGTACGCCGCGTA
>CAZJSY010000476.1:0-1941 GCA_964548555.1 uncultured Burkholderiales bacterium | reverse complement strand
GGGCGGTATCGCAGCAGCCGCCGGTCGACAGCCCAGTCGCGTGCGCGTCGGGCAACCGCTCTCCAGTCGTTCACCTGCACCTCGTGGGATCGCGTCCGCAGCAACGGTAATTTCGCCGGCACCCATGTTGAGCATGACAGTCGCCATCGCCTCGTACCAACGTCGTGACGCGTTGCGGCGCCTGCTGGTGACCCTCGACGAGCAGGCCCGTGAGGCGCCGGAGCTCGGGGCCGGCCTGGACATCGTCGTGGTGCTCGACGGTTCCGACGACGGCTCCCGGGAGATGGCCGACTCGCTCGCCTTGTCGGTCCCGCTGACGGTGCACTGGCAGCCGAACCGGGGCCTCGCCGCCGCGCGCAATGCCGGCTTGTCGCGCGCCCGGGGCGAGATCGTCTGGTTCCTCGACGACGACCTCGTCCCTGCGCCCGGGCTCCTCGCACGCCACCGCGCCGCACACGACGAGGATCGTCCCAAGATCGTCATCGGGCTGTGCGTGCTGCCGGACGACGTGGACGCGCCCGCCGACGCGCGGGAATGGTGGGCCGCGCATCACGACGAGCTCCGGCGCCGCGTCGTGATCGACCGCCTCGACTTCTTCACCGCCGCGAACGCGAGCGGACCCGCCGGCGTGTTCCGCGGCGTCGGAGGATTCGACGAGACCTTCCTCGAATACGGCTGCGAGGACTACGAGCTCGGCGCGCGACTGCTCGATGCCGGCGTGGAGATCAGGGTCGATCCGGAAGCGGTCGCGTGGCACCCGCAGCACGTGTCGTTCGCGGCGATGGTGCGACGGAACCGCAGCATCGGACGCAACAGCGTGCGCACCGCGCTGAAGCACCCCGCTTCGTCCGCTCCGTTGTTCGCGGTTCCGGTCGAGGCTCGCTCCGCGAAGCTGCTCCGGAGCTCCCGGGTCAGGTCCGGCGGTGGCTTGTATGCGATCGCGCGCGTGAGCGAGCTGCTGGCGCGTCCGGCTCGACGAGTGCTCGGCCGCCGCGCGCGCCAACTCCAGCGGGTCGCGCTCGCAGCTTCGTTCGCGGCCGGCGTCGCCGACGCCGACCCCGACGGTCGTTACCTCGCTCGCGTGCTCGCCGAGCGCGACGACGTGTAGTCGGAGCGCTCCCGCGACATCTTCCATTCGTTGCGCAGGCCGCGCACCACACCGGCGAGCAAGGGACCGAACATCTCGCGACGCTCGTCCTGCCAGCGCGGCCGGCCATGGCGGACACCGCCGAGACGGGCGCGAAGTGCGGACCGGAGCTCCCAGCCGAGAAACGGAAGGATCCGCCAGTCGCGGGCCCACAAGTGCTTCGCATAGAACGCGCCCTGCCCGTACGCATAATCCCGGTGTGTCCGAAGCAACTGCTCGGGCGTGCGCCAGTCGTGGTGCCAGACCGCCATGTCCGGCTCGTACCGCAGCGTGCGTCCACTGACGAGCCACCGGTAGCACAGGTCGTTGTCCTCGGCGGCCAGGTTCATTCCCGGGCGCTCGTCGAACCCGCCGAACTCCAAGAGCGCGTCGCGTCGAAAGGCCATGTTCGCCGGGTACAGCACGCCCATCGCCCGCGAACCCGTGTAATCACGCGCGTCCGGGTCGTCCTTGGTCGACGGCACGTAGACCGCGTCGTGCGGCGGCAGGACGCGGCCGGTGAAGATCGCGTCGGGTTGCACCTGGAGATGTCGCCACGATGCTTCGATCCAGTCGGGCTCGACCGTGCAGTCGTCGTGCGTGACGAGCACCCACTCGTTCCGGGCCCGGCGGATACCGGTGTTCGTGCCGAGCGCGATACCACGCCCCGCGCACGGGACCACCGTTGCGCGCCCTCGCGACGCTGTCGCCACCGCGGTCGCGAGGTCTTCACCGCTGCTCTGGTCGATCACGAGGATCTCGTCGGCTGCGGGCTCGCACACGAGCAGCGACTCCACACATGCGACGACGAGATC
>CAZJSY010000475.1:0-1942 GCA_964548555.1 uncultured Burkholderiales bacterium | reverse complement strand
TCCGCTCCCACTCGAGGGGGCTACGCCGAGCGGAGCTGCGCTCCGTCCGCACGGTTGCCACGTCAGTTCCCTCGCCCGTTCGCCGCGGCGTCGATCTGCACCGGCGGCGGTGGGAACGGGCTCAGCTGGTACGCCGCCGTGAGCACGCGGCGCACGATCGGCGCGGACACCGCGGCACCGTAACCGGCCTCCTCGACCACCGAGGTCGCCACGAACTCGGGCGACGACGGATTGGTGATCGCCGCGAACACCGACGTCGCCTCCTTCCCCTGCACCTGCGCGGTTCCCGTCTTGCCGGCGATCTGCACCCGATCGAACGGGAAGCCTTGGAAGGCGCCGTAGGCGGTCCCCTTGGGGTCGGTCGCGACACCGCGCAAGCCGGTCATGATCGCGTCGTGGGCGCCCGGAGGCAGATCGACGCGCGGGTTCTCGCGCGGTGGGATCGTGCGCACGAGGTTGCCGCGATAGTCGGTGATGTGGTCGACGACGCGCGGAACCCAGCGTGTGCCGTTGTTCGCGATCGTCATGTACGCGGACGCAAGCTGGATCGGCGTGACGAGCAGGTCGCCCTGCCCGACCGCGAACAGGATGCTGTCGCCGGGCTGCCACACCGAGTTCTGGCTCTTGCTCACCGGATCCGGGTTGTTCGCGTTGAACGCGACCTTCCAGGCCGCGTCGGGGATGCGCCCCTTCGCCTCGTCGGCGAGGCTGACGCCCGTCGGTGCACCGAAGCCGTAGGAACGGGCGGTGTCCTGCAGTCCGTTCGCGATCGGTTGCTTGGTGTAGTAGGCCTGCCAGAACGCGAGGCCCACGGTGTAGAAGTACGCGTCGCTCGACACCGTGAGCGCGCGGGGCAGGTTCACGACCCCATACGAGGCGTGCTGGTCGTTGAAGAACTCGCGGTCGGGCAGCTTCAGCGAACCCGTGTCGTTGTACGGCGTGTCGATCGAGCGGATGCCCGATTTCAACATGGCCGTCGCCGTCACGATCTTGAAGGTCGATCCCGGCGCGTAGAGACCCTGCACTGCACGGTTCGTGAGCGGGAACGCGTGCGCGGGGTCGGTGAGCCACTTCCACCCCGCGGTGGTGATACCGCCGCCCTGCACGAAGGCGTTCGGGTCGTAGCCGGGCTCCGACGCCATCACTTTCACGGAGCCGTCGCGCGCGTCCATGAGCACGAAGGAACCGGCGGGCGCCTTGAACGTCTGAAAGTGATCCTTGATGGCGGGGTCCTGCACACGCCGGTCCTGGTCCATCGCCTGTTGCAGCGACTCCTGCGCGACACCCTGCAGGTTGGCGTCGAGCGTGAGGTACACGTCGTTGCCGGGAATCGGATCCTTGTGCTCGACGACGCGCTGTACGCGACCGCGGTTGTCGACCTCGAGCTTGTCGTAACCGGGCGTGCCGTGCAGCTCGCTCTCCATCGACTGCTCCACGCCCGACTTCCCGATGGTGTCGCCCAGCGCGTAGCCCTGATCCTTGCGCGACTTCAGCTCGTTGCCGTTGATCTCACCGACGTAACCGACGACCTGCGGTGCGAGGGGCATCCCGTTGCCCCAGCTCCGGTAGCGACGCACCGTCAGCGACACCGCGTCGACCCCGGGAAAGTCGGCCTGGTGCTCTTTCACGTAGGCGAGTTGCTCGAACGGCACGTTGGTCGCGACGGGGACCGACGAGTACGGCGACACGCGCGGGTCGTCGATCGCCTTCTGGATCGCGGCGACCCCGCCGGGCGGGTTCAGCACGACGGCGAGCCGGTCGACGACGTCGGTGCGCTGCTTACCCACGAGACTGCGGCGGACCGTGATCGCGTTGAGGACTGCGTTGTCGGCAAGCACGTTGCCCTTCGCGTCGAGGATCCGTCCCCGCGGCGCGGGAACGTGCACGGTGCGCACCGAGTTGGTCTGCACCGCGGCCGTGACCTTGTTGCTCGGACCGACCT
>CAZJSY010000474.1:0-1942 GCA_964548555.1 uncultured Burkholderiales bacterium | reverse complement strand
TGGCGGGACCGTTGGGACAGTTTCTGTCTCGTCACGCCGAACTGGTCGGTCCAGCTGCCCGGGGGCGTCTACGCCGGCGACGATCCCGACGGTTTCATGCCCCGTGATGACGTCGTGGGCCATTTGGAGGGCTACGCGTCCTCTTTCGGGGCACCGGTGCGTGAGGGCGTCGAGGTAGTCGCCCTTGACCCAGCCCCTCAAGGGCGGTTTCGCCTCGCCACCAGCGTGGGTGCACTCCGAGCCGATGCGGTGGTGCTCGCGACCGGCGCTTACCAAAGGCCGCACCGTCCGTCGGGAGCCGCGACCTTGCCCGCCAGTGTCTTGCAGATCGACGCCGAGGGTTACACCAACGAGGCCTCGCTCCCACCCGGCAAGGTGCTCGTGGTGGGCAGCGGGCAGACGGGTTGCCAACTCGGGGAGGAGCTCAACGACGCTGGACGCGAGGTCTGGCTCGCCTGCGGGCGGGCGCCCTGGTGTTTGCGACGGATCGGGGGGCGAGACGTCATCTCCTGGGCGGTCGAGACCGGCTCGTTCGACGACACGCCCGCGGATCTGCCCTCACCGGCCGCTCGGCTGGGCGCCAACATCCAAGCGACGGGCCATCGAGGTGGCCACGACCTCCACTACCGCGTGCTCCAGCGCATCGGCGTCACGCTGGTCGGGCACTTCCTCGGCGCTGACGATGGCCGAGGGTATTTCGCATCCGACCTCGCCGAATCTGTCGCCTTTGGCGACGCCCAATACGCCAAGACCCGCGAGAACATCGCAAAGACCTGCGTGGCCCGCGGGATCCCCGTCCCGGAGATGCCTGACCCGGCTCCCTTCGATGCGCGCGCTCCCGAGAGCGTGGACCTCGCTGGCTTCGGCGCGGTCGTCTTCACGTCCGGCTTCCGACCTGACTACTCGAGCTGGGTCCACTTCGACGCCTTCGACCAGATGGGCTTTCCGATCCAAGAGGACGGCGCGAGCACCGTCGTGCCCGGCCTGTACTTCTGTGGTGTGCATTTCCTGCGCAAGCGCAAGTCGTCGCTTCTCATCGGGGTCGGCGAAGACGCGTCGATCGTCGCCCAGAAGATCGCAGCTTCGCCGACATAGAGCACTGCGGACCCTTCATGGCGCTCCACCTTGTGTTCTCCGCGCGATGGTGGCCGCCGCTGCACTCTAGGACCCGGTAAAGGGGGCCATCTTGTCGCGGGCGTGACCGCGCTCGTGGTCGTCCGGGGAAACGATCTACTTGCGCGACCGTAACGTGCTGACACCGTCGCCCGAGAGTTGATCGAGCGCGGCCTTGCGGCCCGTCATCGCCATGAGCAGCTGCACGATCGGACCGCAAACCTCCGGCCCGTCGCCGTGCGACCACTCGGTGTCGGTCGCGGTCAACCGCACACCCGCGATGCGCCGCTTCGCGCCGATGACGAGGTTCGAATCCTTGTAGAAGTCGGCCACGCGTTTGGCCGCCTCCGCGGGGTAGGCGTGCTTGATGCCGAGCGGCTGTCGGATGTCCTCGGCGTGCACGATGGTTTCACCGAGCCACGTGTCGGTCGGGCCGGGCGGATGCCTCGACGAATCCACCACGGTCTCGAAGTGCGCGAGTGTGTCGGCGGGTGCGCCGCCCCGTTCTCTGGCGATGTCCTTCGCCTGCATCCGCTTCATGCTGAAGCCCGAGCCGATCAGCTTCGCGAAGAAACCTCCCGCCGTGATCCGCGCGGTTGCGGTCATGTGGGCCACGACGTCCCGGACCGTCCAGTCCGGGCACAGCGACGGCATTGCCCACTGCTCGTCGCCCAGGGTCGCCAGGTCTTCCGCCAGCGCCTGCCGTTCGGCGTGGATCGTCGGCCACGGGTCGGTCTTCGCCATCTGGTCCCCCTTCGGGTCTGCCCCAGCTGTTGGTGATGACCCTCATACGGCAGGAAACCAGCTGGGGCTTGGACGAACAAGCCCC
>CAZJSY010000473.1:0-1943 GCA_964548555.1 uncultured Burkholderiales bacterium | reverse complement strand
CGCCTGCGTGATGTCCGACGACGACTACCACGATCTCCTCGACGAGCTGCGAGAGGCCTCCATCGCGTACGAGGACGCGTACGCAGATTGCCCGAGGGAGCGTCGCCTCACGAGCCGGACGTTGTGCGAGGCGGCCGACCGGCTCCGCGACGTGGCCGTTCGGTACGGTGCCGAGCGGGATCGGCGCAGGACCGCAGCGAACTGACACTCCCGATCGCGAACGCGTAGGCGGAGGAATCCCTTCCGACGATGTCGGCGCGTGTGGGACCATGGTGGAATGCGGAAGGTGTTCGTCACCCGGGATGGCGTGGAGTACGTCCGAGAAGATGGTGGCGAACCGCGCGTTGCCCGGCCGGGTGAGCGGTTCTCCTACGTGCTGGACCGTTCGCATACGCGCCACTGGCCGTACGGCCGTCAGCAGCCGCACTGGCTCGACGACTACGCGCCGCAGCCGATCCGTTCGGAGTCGACACGGTCATGACCTGAGCGCGTCCGGTCGCAGTGATGGCGTGGACCAGGGAATGTGGTGGCCCATCCGGCGCGTTCGAAGACGGACGAGCACGGCCAAGAGATCGATCGAATCGGATCGCGCTCCATCGCGAGCCGTGTGCGGGGAGGCGGACGTCGGCTCGGGTCATCGATCGCGGTGCATGCCCATCGCCGCCCGCACCGGTTCGGGGTCGGGTGTTGCGCAAGGATGAGGACATGACGACTTGGGAATACTTGATTGTCGCGTTACCACAATTGCAGGCGCCGACCGCGATGCCCGCCCAGTCAGCCGCTGTGGTTGCGCTCAACCGGGAAGGCGACCAGGGTTGGGAAGCAGTTGGGATGACCGCGCTCGCCGACGGCAGCGTCGCGGTCCTCATGAAGCGATCTGCATCCGACTGAGTTGTCCCAGCGCGAGCCTTCGCCGGTCTTCGGCCAGAATCGTGGCGTGAATGCCGCCGGTGGCAAGGAACGGCTGTGGTGGCAGCAGTCGCAGCGCCGCCGCGTCCTCGGCTCGGCCGCCGTCGGCCTGCTGCTCGGTCTAGCCGTAGCTTGGGTGGCTCCCTGGCAACTCGCCGTGCTCGCGGGCTGGGACCTCGTGGCCGTACTGGTGTTGTCACGGGTGTGGTTCAGAGTGGGCCGCTTCAGCGCCGACCAAACCAAGGACTTCGCGACGCGTGAGGACAACAGCCGCGCCTCGGCCGAACTCCTCCTCATCGGGGCGAGCGTTGCCAGCCTCGGTGGGGCAGCCGTCGGGCTCCTCAAGGCGAACGAGAGCAGCCCGATCGTCGAGACGTTGCTCACGGTCGCGAGCGTTCTCACCGTTGCGCTCTCGTGGGCAGTCGTCCACACCGTCTTCACGTTGCGCTACGCGCACGAGTACTACACGACGACGGGTTCCGGCGGAATCGACTTCAAGAGCGGCACCTACGCGCCCGACTACGGCGACTTCGCGTACGTCGCGTTCACGGTCGGCATGACGTTCCAGGTCTCGGACACCGACATCGGGAACCGGCTGATCCGGCGCACGGTCCTTCGCCACGCGCTGCTGTCGTATCTCTTCGGGGCCGTCATCGTGGCGCTCATGGTCAACGTGATCGCGACCCTCCTCAACCGCTAGAAGGGCCAGCCAAAGAACTCGCGCACGCTATGCGATCCCAGAAGGAAGCGGGCGCCATCGAATCCTGTCCGATCGAGCGATCGCGCAGATCTCCAACGCCGAGACCCGCACCGACGCGTTGACCGCCGCCAAGATCTTTGCCGATCAGTGTTCGCCGAGTTCCCCAAAGCGACGAAGAAGATCACCGACGAGCTCGACGCGCTGCTCGCGTTCTACGACTTCCCGCTCGGAGGACTGGCTGCACCATCGAGACGCTCGCGGTCGGTGACCGCATGGTCGGACTGGTTACTCACGTCGCCGAGCTCTCCGACCGGGTCCCTGACCCGTACGTGAT
>CAZJSY010000472.1:0-1945 GCA_964548555.1 uncultured Burkholderiales bacterium | reverse complement strand
ACGCGCCGAGGCGGCCGAGGAGAGGCAGTCGCGATGAACAGCGACATGATGGAGGCGCTCGAGAATCTCGAGCGAGAGAAGGGCATCTCGGTCGAGAGCCTGTTGCAGGCTCTGGCCGACGCGCTCGTGACCGCGTACAAGCGACGTCCTGACGCGGCCGAGGAAGCAGAGGTGGAGGTCGACGTCGAGACCGGCGACATCCGCGTGATCGCCCAGGAGCTCGACGAAGAGGGCAATGTCGTCCGCGAATGGGACGACACGCCGTCCGACTTCGGCCGCATCGCCGCGCAGACCGCGAAGCAGGTGATCCTGCAGCGCATCCGCGAGTTCGAGCGGGAGATGAAGTACGAGGAGTACGCCGGTCGCGAAGGCGACATCGTCACCGGCATCATCCAGCAGACCGACCAGCGCTACACGCTGCTCGACCTCGGAAAGGTCGAGGCACTGCTGCCGCAGGCCGAGCAGGTCCAGAACGAACGCTACGAGCACGGGAGTCGTCTGAAGGCCTACATCGTCGAAGTCCGCCGTACGGCCAAGGGTCCGCAGATCGTCGTGTCGCGCACCCATCCCGGGCTCGTGAAGCGCCTGTTCGAGCTCGAGGTACCCGAGATCGTCGACGGCGTCGTCGACATCAAGGCCATCGCGCGCGAGCCCGGTCACCGTACGAAGATCGCGGTCGCTTCCAACGACCATAACGTCGATCCCGTCGGCGCGTGTGTGGGCGCACGGGGCTCCCGTGTGCGCATGGTCGTCAACGAGCTGCGCGGTGAGAAGGTCGACATCGTGCCGTACAGCGACGACCCCGCCGAGTTCGTGATGAAGGCACTGGCGCCGGCCCGCGTGCGTGAGGTGCGCATCCATCCCGAGACCGGCACGGCCGAGGTCATCGTCCCCGACTTCCAGCTGTCGCTCGCGATCGGCAAGGAAGGTCAGAACGCGCGCCTTGCGGCGCGCCTCACCGGTTGGCGCGTCGACATCAAGAGCGAGACCCAGCTCCACGAGGAGGAGTCGGGCGCGGTCGAGTACGCCGAAGGCGAGTGGGTGGAGAACGACTCGGGCGAGCTCGTGTGGCAGCCGGCGGAGGGTGGCGAGACGATCTCGGCCGCCGCGGCCGGATACGAAGGCGCGGTGCCCGCCACCTCACTCGAGAGTGGCGATCAGGGGCCCGACGGCGCCGCTGCCGCGCCGGCCGAGGACGAGGGTGTCGCAGCGGAGGGTGCTTCGCCGCAGGGCGACGCAACCGAGGCAGGTGCGTCCGAGGTCGCGGCAGGTGCGTCCGAGGCCGCGGACGAACCGGCACCGGCGGTCGAGCCCGCACCGGCGGCGGAACCCGCACCGGCGGAGGCGCACGTCCCGAGTGGCGCCGAGGGGTCGGAGGGCAGCGGCGGATGACGACCGCGGCGCCGTCTTGCGGCGCCGCACCTGCGTGGGTTGCCGGCGAACCACCGCTCCCGACCGGCTGGTCCGCGTGGCCGCGAGTCCCGACGGTGACCTCCGGGTCGGGCCTGGTCCCGGCCGCGGAGCGTGGTTGTGTGCCGACGCACCGGCCTGCTTCGAGGCGGCGATCCGTCGTCGTGCGCTGGCCCGGGCCCTCCGTCGTCGAATAGAGGACGACGAGGTCGGTCCATTGCGCGCGACACTGTATGGGCGGCGGTCGGCCGAGGGTCGTCCGCGCTGATTCGGGGGTGCGCCGGCACGGGTCGGTGCGGCGCCACCCGGCACAGAGGCGACACACACCACACGCGACACATCTCGAAGGACGGGCGTTGGCCACGAAGAAGATCAGGGTCTACGAGCTCGCACGTGAGCTCGGCGTCGAGAATCAGGTCGTGCTCGACCTGTGCGAGCGACTGAAGATCGGCGTCAAGAGTCACTCGTCGAGCATCGACGATCCCTTGGCCGACCGCGTCCGGCGTCTCGCCGACTCGGAGGGGCTGCGCAAGCA
>CAZJSY010000471.1:0-1953 GCA_964548555.1 uncultured Burkholderiales bacterium | reverse complement strand
GGAAACGGCGGCGGTGACATGGAGTGGGTGGAGACCACAGGCCGGACCATCGAAGAGGCGCTCGAAGAGGCGCTCGACCGGCTTGGTGTGCACGAGGAAGAGGTCGAGTACTCGGTCATCGCGGAGCCCCGGAGTGGGCTGTTCGGCCGGTTCGGCGGCAGCGAAGCGCGTATCCGTGCCCGGGTGAAGCCCATTTCGCGTGAGAAGCCGAATCCGCAGCGACGTCGCCGTTCGGGACGGGCGGAGCGTGGCGAGCGCAGCGAGCGACCCGGGCGCGGCGGGGGTCGAGCGGGCGTCGGCGGACGGTCGAACGAACCGTCTGTGACGAACCCGGACACCGAGTCGACCGACGCGGGGCCGACGGCGGCAGGCGTGGCCACCGTGACCGAAGGGGCGGATGGCCGCGACGGGAAGAGTGAGCAGACGGCGGGCAACCGTCGACGTCGGCGTCGCCGGAAGCCGGCGCGGGTCGAGGCAGTACCTGACGAGGGAGAGACGATGGAGCGCGAGGCCGCCGACGTGCCGATCGAAGAGCAGGCCGAAGCGGCCGAACTGTTTACGCGTGGTGTCGTCGAAGCCTTCGGCGCGCCGGCACAGGTCGAGGCGAAGGTCGCGGCAGAAGACAGCAACGTGATCGTCGAGATCACGGGTGACAACCTGGGCCTCCTGGTGGGGCCGAAGGGCGCGACATTGCACGCCCTTGAGGAATTGGTGCGGACGGTCGTCCAGCGTCAGACCGGCGGACACGGGGTCCGGATCAACGTGGATGTCGCCGGCTACCGGGCCAAGCGACGTGCTGCTCTCGAAGCGTTCACCCGGGACCTCGCACAGCGCGTGGTCGACACGGGACGCGAGCATGCGCTCGAGCCGATGTCGTCGCCTGACCGCAAAGTGGTCCATGACACTGCCGCCGAGCTCGACGGCGTCGAGACAATCTCGGAAGGCGAGGAGCCCCGTCGTCGGGTCGTCATTCGCCCCACGACCTGATCGGCGACAACGAGCGCCCGACGCGATCACCGAGGGCTGTCGGCCCGGCCATGAGCGGTGGAGACGTCGAGCATGGCCAGAGTGGGGACTCTCGACTCCTCGACGTGCTGCGCGACTCCCGCGAGCTCGGGTTTCTCGGACCCGGAGCCGTTGCCGACCACGTCATCCATGCCCGGGCAATGGCTGAGTTCATCGGCCGCGTCAAGGGCCCGGTTCTCGACCTCGGCGCAGGTGGAGGGGTCCCCGGCCTGGTCCTTGCAGAATGCTGGCCGGGCGAGGCGTTGGTCTTGCTCGACGCTATGCATCGTCGGGCGGAGTTCCTTGTCGGTGCCGTGGAGCGTCTCGATCTCGTCGACCGTGTCGTGGTCCTCGAGGGCAGGGCGGAGGTATTGGCGCATGATCCGGCCCAACGCGAAGCGTTCGGCCTCGTGGTTGCCCGGGGCTTCGGTTCGCCCGCGGTTACGGCGGAATGTGCCGTGGGCTTCCTTCGTCCGGGCGGTCGACTCGTCGTCAGCGAGCCACCGGAGAGCGGAGAGCCGCGGTGGCCGGACTCGGAACTTCGCCGCCTCCACTTGAGCGTGGCTCGCGCGGCTCGGGCCCAGGGGGCGGGCTTCGTCGAGCTCGTTCGTGACGGCGCCCTCGATGCGCGCTGGCCCCGTCGCACCGGAGTTCCCCGCAAGCGACCGCTGTGGTGAATGTTCCACGTGAAACATCGTGCAACGTAGGGCCCGGTTGTGACGGTCCTCGTCGACCCGGATCGGCAACCGTCGATGTTTCACGTGGAACCTCGATCGTCGATCGACATACTGCGACGCTGGATCAGCAAGGCCGGGCGCCCACTGTGCGTCTTGTGCGGTGCGCCGGAGGCCTTGCGCAGCGGCGGTGAAGAGGCAACCGCGGTATGCCCGTCGGTGCGTTGACGGTGCTGCTTCTCGATGTTCCACGTGAAACGTCCGTGCTCGGATT
>CAZJSY010000470.1:0-1956 GCA_964548555.1 uncultured Burkholderiales bacterium | reverse complement strand
GACTGTCGAGGTGGCTGACGTCGAAGCCCCAGTAGATGGCGCGTTCGATCTGCGCGCGCAGCTCCTTGCCGACCTCTTCGATGTCGGCGTGATCCCAGACGTCCTCGACGGTTCGCGGGAATCCGCCGTCGCCGTCGAGCAGGCTCGGCGAGTGCGTGATCGGACCCCACCGATACGTCTCCCACTCGGAGTTCAAGGTGAGGTGTACGCCGATGTCTTCACCGCGATAGCCGGCGGCCGCGTCGCGCGCCCAGGGGCACGGCACCATCAGGGACGCGCTCGTGGCGACCCCATGGCGCAACGCGTCGTACACGGCGACATTCGCGGCCCGTGTCGACCCGAGGTCGTCGCAGTTGACGATCAACAGGCGGTCGTCGGGCCGGTATCCCAGCCGTTCCGCCAGGGTTGCGCCGTTGTCGCTCACGTCTCGATGCGCTCCAGGATCGTGCCGGATGTGCGATGGTACTGCGGCCCTGTTCGAGCGGTCGCGGGACCGTATGCCGCAGCAAGCAGCGAGGGGGTCGCGATGCGGCGTGTTCTCATGGTCGTCGCCGGCATGGTCGCGACGTCGCTCGCCCTCGGTGCGTGCGGCGCCGGTTCGGTCAGGAAGAGTTCCTCGACAACAGCACCGCCGTCGTCGACGACGTCGAGCTCCACCACGACGTCGACGACGGTCACCACGACACACTGCCTCGCCGGTGGAACGACAGGGCCCTTTTCGACGACGTCCCCGACGACCGCGTCGATGACCGACCTCGTGGTGCAGACCGACTGTGCCGACAAGGTCACGTTCTCGTTCGACGTACACACCGGCGTCCCCGGCTACGACATCGCGTACAAGGCCGGTCCGTTCCACGATGCCGGCACGGGGGCAGTGCACCCGGTATCGGGTCAGGCGTTCGTCGTGGTGCGCCTTCACACCGCGTGGATCGCCGACTTCGCGCGGCCGTCGGCGCCACCCACGTACCGCGGGCCCAGGTCGATCCACCCGAGCGGCACGGTGCACGTGCGTGACGTGGAGCTCGTCGAGGCGTTCGAGGGCTATGTGACGTGGGTGATCGGGCTGGACGGGCAGCGTCCGCTGGCGGTCACCGCGACGGAGTCGCCGCCTGGGCTCGCCGTCACCGTCGGCTGAACGTTTGCCGCGGCCTGCTTCACGATCCCGCGGTTCGAGGGGAGCGGTTCCCCAGGCCGCTGAGCCGGCGCTCTGCAGCTACCCGCGACAGTCGAGGATCACCTTGCCGAAGGTCGAGTCGGATGCGAGGACGTCGTACGCGCGCTCGGCCTCGGAGAGCGGCACGATCTCCGCGACGACGGGAGCGACGGCGCCGGACTCGAGCAATGGTCCGACGTCGGCCGCGAACGCGTCCGTCGCGGCCGCCTTCTCGTCGTCGTTGCGCGCGCGCAGCATGGTTCCGATCATCGTGAGGCGCTTCGACATCGCAACGTGGATGGGAATGGTCGCGCTGCCACCCGCGAGCATTCCGACGAGGACCGTCCGTCCCTTCAACGCGGCTGCGTGCAGGTCGACTTCGAGATACGGACCTCCGGCGAGGTCGATCGTCACCTCGCACGGACCTGCCCGGTCGACGATCGTCGCGGCGACCTCCAGCGGCACGAGTGGCGACGGAGCGAGGATGCCGGTATCGAGACCGATGGAAGCGGCGGCGTCGAGCTTCCACTGCTGACGCGAGGTCCCGACGGTGGAGCCGCCCCAGGCCGAGGCGAGCTGCACGACCGCGGTGCCGACGCCCGACCCGACTGCATGGACGAGCACCCGTTCCCCGCTGCGCATGCGGGCGAGGGAACGGAGCGCGTCGTGCGCGGTGATGAACGCCTCGGGCACGCCACCTGCGACGACGGCGTCGAGACTCGGCGGGACCACGGCGCAGTGCGCGGCACGGACCCGCACGTACTCGGCCTGCGCCCCGCCCCCGACGATGCCGAACACGGTGT
>CAZJSY010000469.1:0-1959 GCA_964548555.1 uncultured Burkholderiales bacterium | reverse complement strand
ATCGCGTCAAGAATCACCCGACGTCGAAACGTCAGGCATCAGCCGAACTAACACACCTTTCCTGTACGCCCCCAGGGACTCGAACCCTGAACCCGCAGATTAAGAGTCTGCTGCTCTAACCAGTTGAGCTAGGGGCGCGTCCGATCAGCCTATCCCGACCGGGAATCGCGTTCCGTTCTCAGCCTCCCGTCTCGGGCGTACGGTTCCCATGGGAAAGGGGAGTCGGCGATGAAGGTCCTGGTGACGGGGGCAAGCGGGTTGATCGGTACTGCACTGTCGGACGCTTTGCGTGCGCGCGGCGACGAACCGGTGGCATTGCGCCGCGGCGAGAGCGGGACCGGCAGCGCAAGCCCCACATGGAACCCCGACCGCGGCGAGCTCGACCCGGGCGTGCTCGAAGGCGTCGACGCGGTGGTGAATCTGGCGGGCGTCGGGATCGGGGAGCGCAGGTGGTCGGCCGACCAGAAGACCAAGCTCCTCGAGAGCCGAACGCGCAGCACGAGTCTCCTCGCGTCGACGATGGCCGCCCTCTCCACACCACCGAAGGTGTTCGTCGCCGCGTCCGCCATCGGCTACTACGGCGATCGCGGTGACGAGGAGCTCACGGAGGACAGCGGCCCGGGCACTGGTGTCCTCGCCGGCCTCGTGGTCCGTTGGGAACAGACCGCCGAGGCGGCCGCGTCGGCCGGAATTCGAACCGTGCGGATCCGCACCGGCATCGTGCTGTCCCGCGACGGTGGTGCGCTCGCCCAACTGCTGCTTCCGTTCAAGCTCGGGCTCGGTGGCCGTACCGGTCCGGGTACGCAGTGGATGAGCTGGATCAGCATCGACGACGAGGTCGGTGCGATCCTCCATGCCATCGATCAAGCGGACGTGAGTGGACCGGTGAACCTCACCGCGCCGAACCCGGTGACCAACCGCGAGTTCACGCGCACGCTGGGAGAGGTGCTGCACCGACCCGCTGTTCTTCCCACGCCGCTGCTGCTCCTGAAGCTTCGCTTCGGCGATGAGCTCGTGCGCGAGCTGTTGCTCTTCAGCCAACGCGTTCGATCCGACAAGCTGCGGGGCACGGGATTCGAGTTCCGTCATCCGCAGCTGCGAGACGCGTTGAACGCCGTCCTGCACGACGGTCGCGCTTGAAGCTGTGGGTCGACACCGACGTCGGTACGAATCCCGACGACGCGATCGCACTGACGATCGCGTGCCGGCATCCTCAGCTCTCCCTGGTCGGCGTCAGCACGGTCGATGACGCCGACGGCGCTCGAGAGGCGGTGGGCCGGGAACTGCTGCGCTCGAGCGAATGCGACCCGAGCATCGTGTTCAACGGTCGCGATCTCGATCCGCGGATGGTGCGCGACGCGGATGCCGACGCGCTCCTCGCCATCGGACCGCTCACCAACGTCGCCCGAATCGCCGGCGCAGGATCGTGTCCGCCGCGGGTCGCGGTGATGGGCGGCGCGCTCGCGCCGGTCTGGCACCGTGACGCGTGGCGCGAGATCGAGAGCAATTTCGCTGCCGATCCCGGGGCGGCGGCGCTGGTGCTGGCCGAGCTCGAGGTGCTCCTCGTCCCACTCGACGTCACCGCCAGCGTGTGTCTCGACGACCAACAACGGGCGATGGTCGGGGCCGCGGCGGCCCGGTTGCGTGAGTCGATCGAGGGATGGCCATACCGGGTGTGTCTCCACGATCCTCTGGCATTGCTCGCGCTGTGCGGTGAGCCGCTCTTCACTGTCGAACCACGGCGTCTCGCCGTCGACGACGACGGTCGGGTCGTGGAGGGCGCCGGTCGTCTGCAGCGCGTCGTCACGCGCGTCGATCGCGACGCCGCCGTCGGTCGCATCCTGCAGCTCTTGACCGGCATGGGTCATTAGAGTGTGAAGTCTCGCGCCCGTAGCTCAGTTGGATAGAGCGGCAGACTTCTAATCTGCGGGTCGGGGGTTCGAATCCCTCCGGGCGCGC
>CAZJSY010000468.1:0-1961 GCA_964548555.1 uncultured Burkholderiales bacterium | reverse complement strand
TCGGACCGTTCGCCAGACCGGATGGCGCGATCGAGCTGGCGCGCATCGCGGAGGAGGTCGGTTTCGAGTCGCTGTGGACCGTGGAGCACACCGTCGTTCCCACCGGCTACACGTCGACCTACCCGTACTCCGAGACGGGGAAAATGCCCGGAAACGAGCAGGCCGAGATCCCCGACCCGCTCGTCTGGCTCGCATACGTGGCCGCGGTCACCACACACCTGCGCCTCGCGACCGGCGTGCTCATCCTCCCGCAGCGCAACCCGGTGACGTTGGCGAAGGAGCTCGCCACCCTCGACGTGCTGTCGAACGGGCGGATGGAGCTCGGCATCGGTGTCGGATGGTTGCGCGAGGAGTTCGACGCGCTCGGCGTTCCGTTCGAGGACCGCGGTGCCCGGACCGACGACTACGTCGCGGCGCTTCGCACGCTCTGGGCTCCGGATGACGACACGTATCACGGCCCCTACGTGGCCTTCGACGATGCGAACTCCTATCCCAAGCCGGTGCAGCCCGGGGGCATCCCCGTCGTCGTCGGCGGGCACACCACCGTGGCGGCGCGCCGGGCAGGTCGGTTGGGCGACGGCTTCTTCCCGGGTGCGTTCCGGCCCGGGGAGCTGGAGCCGTTGCTCGACACGATGCAGCACGCGGCGCGGGACGCGGGACGCGATCCGGCCGCGATCGAGGTGACGGCGGGTGGCGCGTTCGACTACGACGGGGCGGCGCGGCTCGCCGACGCCGGTGTCGACCGTCTCGTGATCCCTCCACTTGCGTTCGATCTCGAGAACCTCCGCCCGCGCCTCACGGCGTTCGCCGACGGCGTCGTCGCAAAGCTGCGCTGATCGGGTTGAACCGAACCGGCGCACCCGCGTACGACCGTCTCGGCGTGGGATACACCCGTTCCCGACATCCCGACGTGCGCATCGCGGCGCAGATCACCCGAGCGCTCGGCGATGCGCGTGCGGTCGTCAACGTCGGCGCGGGTGCGGGCGCGTACGAACCGTCCGACCGTACGGTGGTGGCGGTCGAGCCCTCGCCGGTCATGCTCCGGCAACGGCGGGCCGGCGCGGCGCCGGCGGTGCGGGCAGTGGCCGAGCATCTGCCCTTCGCCGACGCGAAGTTCGACGCCTCGATGGCGTCGCTCACCATCCACCACTGGCCCGACTGGCGAGCCGGACTCGCCGAGATGCGCCGCGTGACGCGCACGCGGATCGTGATCTTCCATTTCGACCTCGGACACCAGGAGCGGTTCTGGTTGGTACGCGACTACCTGCCGGAAGCCCTCGGCATACCGGCGCCGTCAGTGGACGACGTGAGCGCCGCGCTCGGCACGCCGGTTCGCGTCGAGGTCGTGCCCGTACCGCACGACTGCACCGACGGTTTCCTCTGCGCCTACTGGTCCCGCCCGGAGGCCTATCTCGATGCGACCGTCCGCGCCGGCATCTCCACGTTCCACCTCCTCGACGAGTCGGTGCGCCGGCGTGCGATCGACGCGCTCGCAGACGACCTGGAATCAGGGACCTGGGACGAGCGCCACGGCCATCTCCGTGACGTCTGCGACATCGACGCGGGGTACCGAATCCTCGTCGCCGATCTCGTGTGAGCCGTTGGGACGGAACCTCGCTGTATGGGCGGGTTTCCGACCCAACTGACCGCCGGGTTCGACTACAACACGCAGTCGGCGCCGAGGAGGATCCGCAGCTCGGCGAACAGACCGTTGCGCGGGCTCACCAGGTGATCGTCACCGAGACGGAGAACCGTCGTCTTGTCCCGACTCTCGAGGTGGAGGAACACCGGGCTGTCACCCGGGTGGTCGCGCAGGAGCTCCTCGAGGCGCTGCGCCCGCTCCTCGCTGAGCGAGCCCACCTTCAGCCGCAGGCGCACGGGCGGGCCGCCGTCGAGCACCAACTCCGGTCGGGTGATCTCCATGGCGATGATCTTGGGTGTGTCGTCGCGCGTGTCGAGGC
>CAZJSY010000467.1:0-1962 GCA_964548555.1 uncultured Burkholderiales bacterium | reverse complement strand
ACGAGGTGAGGCCGAGCTCGTCGGCCCACAGCTCGACCTCGAGATCGATCACGTCGCCGAGGTCTCCGAGCGGCAACCACACCGCGGGATCGGGCGCATCCGCCCGTGCGGGTGACGGACGCACGGTCCGCAACGCATAGTGGCGCGCCCGCGCGTCGTGACGCGTGGCGCGAGTTCGACGGGTCAGCTGCTCAGCGATCGGGTCCGCCTCCCGGTCGGGTCCTGGGGCCATCCACTGAACCCGCCGGCGAGCGCCTCACCCGGGCGCCGGTGGGGTGGGAATCGCGGGACCGTACCGACGGACGACGGGCCCCCGCAATTTGCCTGGAAGTTCCTACCAGGCCCCGCCCGACGCCCGATCAGGCGCCCCGGCCGAACACCGCCTGTGCGTTGGCGCGCGTTGCGTCGGCGACGGCGTCGGCCGGCCGCCCCGTCGCAGCCGCCAGCGCGGCGCCGACTGCGGGCACATAGGCGGGCTCGTTCTCGCGACCGCGGTGCGGTACCGGAGCGAGATACGGCGCGTCGGTCTCGACGAGCAGCCGGTCCAGCGGTGTGATCGCGGCGGCCGCGCGCAACGCCTCGGCATTCTTGAACGACACGATGCCGCTGAACGACAACCATGCGCCCAACGCGAGCGCGCGTCGGGCTTCATCGGGACCGCCACTGAAGCAGTGGAACACGACGGCATCGGGACGCACCTCGTCGTCGAGCACGCGGAACGTGTCGTCCCACGCATCGCGCGTGTGCACCACGAGCGGCCGTGAAAGCTCGCGCGCGAGGCGGATCTGCTCGCGGAACGCTCGCTCCTGCGCGGCGTGAGGCGAGTGCGTGTAATAGAGGTCGAAGCCGCACTCCCCCACCGCCACCACTTCGGGCTCGCGTGCGAGCGCGCGCAGCTCGTCCCACTCGTCGGCGAAGCGGGATGCGTCGTGCGGATGCAACCCCACCGTCGCCCGCACGTTGCCATGAGCGCGCGCAACCCGTATCGCGTCGCTCGAGCTCGCGAGGTCGGTACCCACGGTGACCATTCCCACAACCCCTGCCCCACGCGCGCGCTCGAGCGCGGGCTCGACCCCACCCTTCAGGAACGGAAGATGGCAGTGACTGTCGAACCAAGAACTCACTGAGCAGGCTCGAACCGCGGGAACAGCGGCGCGCCCTTCTCGACGGGGCTCCCCGCCGGGAGCCGGCCCCAGCCCGCGGCCTCCGGCAGCCGTTCGTCTTCGGGGCTGCCCGGCAGACCCAGGCGCCGCCACAGCTCCGCCGCCGCATTCGGGATCACCGGGGACGCGAGGAGCGCGACGACCCGCAGCGCCTCGAGACAGTCGCCGATCACCGCCGCAGTCTTCGTCGTCTCGCCCGCCTTGTTGAGGGACCACGGCTGCCGGTCCTCGATGTAGGCGTTGGTGGCCCGGATGAGATCCCAGACGGCCCCGAAGCCGCTCGCGAAGTCGAGCCGATCCATCGCCGCGCTCAACCGCTCGAAGGCGCCGGCCGCCGCGTCCACGAGCGGCCCGTCCTCGCGCGCCTCGGGCACCGCGCCGCCGCAGTAGTTGACAGCCATGTTGAGGACGCGGTTGGCCAGGTTGCCGAAATTGTTGGCGAGGTCCGCGTTGTAGCGGGCGACCATCGCCTCGTAGCTGAAGTCGCCGTCGGGACCGAATCGCTGGTCGACCATGAAGTGGTACCGGAAGCCGTCGACACCGAAGTCGGCGACGAGCTCGGCGGGCGCGATCTGGTTGAGCTTGGTCTTGGACATCTTCTCGCCGCCCACGAGCAGCCATCCGTGGGCGAAGACGTGCTCGGGAGGTTCGAGGCCGGCGGACATGAGCATGGCGGGCCAGTAGACGGCGTGGAAACGGAGGATGTCCTTGCCGATGAGGTGGTACTGGGCGGGCCAGTAGTGACGGAACCGCTCCTCGTCCTCGCCGTACCCGACGCCGGTGCAGTAGTTGAACAGCG
>CAZJSY010000466.1:0-1982 GCA_964548555.1 uncultured Burkholderiales bacterium | reverse complement strand
ACGAAGTCGACATTGGCGTCGAGCATCTTCTTCACATCGGAGCTCATGTCGGTGACGCCGAACGACAACGCCTTCGTCGAGTAGACGATCTTCGCAACCGGATACTTGTCGAAGCTGGCCTTGATGCCGTCGACGCACGCCGCCGAGTTCGCGACGTTGTACGCGAGCACGCCGATGCGCTGCTTGTGCAGCTTCGATGCGACGTACGGGAGCAGGATCGAGGGGCATTGCGCGCCGTTGCACAATGCGCCGAGATGCCCGAACAGGTTCGGCGGACCCGTCCACTCGTCGTTGATGCCCCAACCATAGGTGGGAATGTTGTTCTGGGCGAGGAGCGTTGCGCCGCTGAACGAGAAGATCGTCGCGACGGGCAACACGGCGAAGACGTTGTCCTGGTCGATGATCGCCTGGACCTCACGCTTGTTGTTCGTGAGTTGGTCGTCGTGGCGGTTCACCAGCACGAGCTTCCGGCCGTAGATCCCACCTTGACTGTTGATCATGTCGAAGTACGCCTGCACGCCGTCGAACGCCGTGCCGTACTGCCCGCCGATGGGGTTGGTCGTGGACGTGACGCCGCTGACGCGGATCTCCGTCGCGGTGACCCCCGGCTCGTTGACGGGCGGGAAGTTGCCGCCGGCCGCGGCGGTCGTGCCCGTACCTCCCGCGGTCGTGGTCGTCGCCTTCGACTTGTCGGAGCTGGAGTTGCCGCACGCTGCGACGGCGGTCGCCACCACCGTCAGAACCGCGAGCCACCGAGCGCGCATGCAGTGATCCCCCCAAGTCTTCCGTCGGCCGTGTCTCATACGGACTCTGGCGCGTTCCCTAACACTAGTGTCAGGTTTTCGCGCAGACCAGAGCGGCCCCGAACCCCGCGGAGAGGCCCGAAAAACGGCCGATCGAGCGGCTCGAGCGGCTTAGGGTGGCCTGATGCTCACTGCCCGCGGGGTCACGCGCATACTCGGTGGCAAGGTCGTGCTCGACGGCGTCTCGTGCACGATCGGGCCGCGGACGCGCCTCGGCGTCGTGGGGCGCAACGGCGTCGGGAAGTCGACCCTGCTGCGGGTGCTCGCCGGAGCGGAGGCCGCCGACGGCGGTTCCGTCGAGCGCAACCCGCCGAGCCTGACGGTGGGTCACCTCCCCCAGGAGCCCGACGCCGTCGCCGGCGAGACGCTTCGGGCCTACCTTGCCCGGCGCACCGGCGTCGCCGGCGCGGAAGCACACCTCGACGAGCTCACCGAGGAGCTGGCGCGCGATCCGGATGCGCTCGACCGGTACACCGAGGCGTTGGAACAGTTCCTCGCGCTCGGCGGCGACGACTTCGACGCGCGCGTCGGCTCGGTGTGCGCCGACGTCGGCCTGCCGGCCGACCGTCTCGACGTCGAGATGACCGCGCTCTCCGGCGGTCAGGCCGCGCGAGCCGCGCTCGCAGCGATCCTGTTGTCGCGCGTCGACGTGCTGCTGCTCGACGAGCCGACCAACAACCTCGACTTCGCGGGCCTCGAACGACTGGAGGAGTTCCTCGCGCAGCGGCCCGGCGGTCTCGTGGTGGTGTCGCACGACCGGGCGTTCCTCGACCACGCGGTCGACCGGATGTTGGAGCTGCACGAGGAGACCCACCGCGCCACCGAGTTCGCCGGAGGGTGGAGCGACTTCGTCGCGGCGCGGGCTCTCGCCCGCGGTCAGCAGCTCGCCTCGCACGCGAAGTACCGGGCGCAGCGCGACGAGCTCGTCGATCGTGCCCGCCGGCAACGACAGTGGTCGGAAACCGGTGTCCGCAAGGTGAAGCGCTCCGGCGAGTCGGACAAGCACCTGCGGCACCGCAAGACGCAGCGCTCCGAGAAGCAGGCGGCGAAGGTGCGTGCCACCGAGCGCCGGCTCGAGCGGCTCGATGTCGTGGAGAAGCCATGGGAGGGGTGGCAGCTGCGGATGCAGCTCGGCTCCAAGAACCGCAGCGGCGACATGGTCGCTCGGATGAGCGGGGC
>CAZJSY010000465.1:0-1982 GCA_964548555.1 uncultured Burkholderiales bacterium | reverse complement strand
TCAACACGGTGCTCGGTCAGCATCTGCAGCCCGTCGGCATGGTGATGCCGAAGGGCATGGAGCACGGCGGCGAAGCCAAGGACAAGGGCTGACCCGAGAGCAGGCCGCCCCGACATGAGCGCGTACCCGCTCGGCGTGGTCGACGTGGTGTTCTGGCCGGACCCGGTCGAGGTGTGCGCGCAGCGAGCGCGGGACCTCGGCTTCGCGCACATCGACGTGCTCGTCGACGTCGATCCGTCCTCCATCGTGTTACCCGTCGGGTGTCCGACTGCGTTCCCGAGACCCGTACCCGGATGGTGTGCGACGCCCGCGCCGCGCGAGCGCGAGGGAATGTGGGAACGCACCGTGGAGTGGTTCCGGGCCGCCCCGGGTGCGTTGCTGGAACCGTGGGCCGGCTCGACCGTCAACTCGCTCGAGAAGGCGCGAGCGATCATCGACGCCGTGCCGGGTCTGCGCCTGCTCGTCGACACGGGCCACGTGGCCGACTGGGGCGGTGACCCGCTGGAGCTGCTCCCGTACGCGGGTCACGTGCAGCTGCGCCAGGGCAAGCCGGGCAGCACGCAGGTCCACCCGGACGACCCGGCCGGCGTGGTCGACTTCGCGGCCGTCGTCGAGCGGCTCGACCAGATCGGGTACGCCGGGCGGCTGAGCGTGGAGTACTTCGACCTCCCCGACGAGGGCTGGCCGCTCGACAACCCGGTTGCGTGGGCCGTCGACCTCGCCGAACGGGTGCGGCCGCTCCTCGGAACGTGAGATCGTTGACGTCTGCGTCAGGTACGTCGAAGCTTGGCGCGTACCCCCTGTGCGAAGGGAGATGTCATGAGTGACCCCGGCATCGTCGGCGAGGTCGGCCACGACGACTACGACCCCTTCGAGGCGTTCGACCGCGCCCAGGGCGCCGAGACGGTCGCCGATCCCTACCCCGGATTCGGCGAGCTCCTGTCGAAGTGTCCGGTGCACCGGGGAGGCACGGCGGCGTTGATGGGTCTCGAGAACACGGTCACGCTCGACATGCTCGAGCAGGGGCCCGCGTACACCGTGTTCTCGTATCGCGGCGTCGAGCAGGTGCTGCGCGACCACGAGACGTTCTCGTCGGCCGCGTACGCCAACAGCATGGGTCTCGTGATGGGCCACACGATTCTCGAGATGGACGAGCCCGAGCACGGCCGCTACCGCCGTCTCATCCAGCAGGCGTTCACGCGCAAGGAGATGGACCGCTGGGAGCACGAGTACGTCCGACCGACGGTGAACGCGTCGATCGACGCCTTCGTCGATCGCGGGCGCGCCGACCTCGTGAAGGAGCTGACGTTCAGCTTCCCGAACCAGGTGATCGCGCAGGCGATGGGTCTGCCCGAGGAGGACCGTCCGCAGTTCTACCGGTGGGGCGTCGAGATCACGAACATGGCGTCGGATCCGGAGCACGGCTTTGCCGCGTCGGTCGGGCTCGGTGAGTACTTCGGCCGGCTCGCGGCGCAGCGTCGTACGGACCCGGGTACCGATCTGATCAGCCTGCTGACGCAGGTGGAGCTCGACGGCCAGCGCCTCACCGACGAGGAGATCTTCGCGTTCCTCCGTCTGCTGCTCCCCGCCGGCTCGGAGACCACGTACCGATCGTCGAGCAACCTGCTGTTCGGGTTGCTCACCCATCCCGATCAACTCGAGGCGTTGCGTCGCGACCGGTCGCTCGTGCCCGCCGCGATCGAGGAGGGTCTGCGCTGGGAGCCGCCGCTCACCGGCATCGCCCGCACCGCAGTCGTCGACACCGAGGTCGACGGCGTGAAGGTGCCGGCGGGTGCGTCGGTCGGCGTGTGCCTCGGGGCCGCGAACCACGACCCGGCGCGCTTCGAACGGCCGCACGAGTTCGACATCCGCCGCGGACAGACCAACCACCTCGCGTTCGCGAGCGGACCGCACATGTGCCTCGGGATGCACCTCGCGCGCATGGAGACCGCGGTGCTGCTCGAGCTCGTGCTCGACCGTCT
>CAZJSY010000464.1:0-1985 GCA_964548555.1 uncultured Burkholderiales bacterium | reverse complement strand
ATTCGCGGCGGTCAACGACGTCGCGCCAAGCGGCGTGATGACGCTCGTCAAGAGCTCGGCGAAGCGCGCGAGCGAGCTGCACGCGCAGAGCGAGATCGCGACGTCGCACAAGACCAGGCCGAACGGCCAAACAATCCAGATCGCTAGTCTCTGCTCTGGGGCTGGGCTGTTGAGCCGTGTCGCAGGGTTCATCGAAAATCGCCAAGAGTTGTTGATTACGCGGCGACCTCGTTCGGGTTCTCGATCAGCATCCCCTTTGTGAAGGTTGCGCCGGCGCGCACGAGTGCGACGAGGTGCGGTCCGTTGCTTGTGCGCCAGCGGTCTTGCGCAGCGATGATCAGCTTCTAGGCCGTCGCCTTCCCGGCCGCTTTCGAGCCGGGGCCCGTGGTGGCCTTGGTGCGCAACCGCGCGGTCGCGGCCGTCGACTCGATTGCTGGGCGAGTTGACTCGCCTGGTCCGAACGCTTCGCCGCGATCAGCAGAATTGCTCCCTTGCAGCCCTGCGACCATCGAGAGGAACGGGTTGAACAAGCGAAACGCGTCAGCCCGGGAAGTGGCGTGGGCGTCGCACTCGCGCTCGTTGTCGTATGAGAGGTGGGTTCCGATGGTCAGCAGCGTGGCGCGACTGCACCGCCGAGCCGGGTCGACGAACTGCGCTGCTCGTGTCACACCTCGTCTAAGGAGCGCACACTCGGCTGGACGTTTCGCAGACTTACGACGTCGTTCGACTAAGACCCCGAGGCCCTCCAGGGTGCCGCCGCTTGTACGCAACCAGGACGCGGCCGCCCGTTGTTCGTCGCGGTGAGCGCGCCATCGCGTGCGCGCCGCTCCCGCTCCAGCGCGGCTCGCCGTTCGGTTGCTCCCCGCTCGACGCGCTGCTCCTCGTCCCGGCGTGCCGTTCCACGTCCGCCTCGCGGGCATCTGCGGTGGTCTCGGCGGCGAGCCGCTGTTCCTCGACCCGGATCTCGCGCGTCGCCAGCTGCGAGGGCGTCGAGCTTCGCGATCACCGCGACGGGCTCAACGGGGTTCGGTTCGCTGGGCGTCTCGGAGTGGTTTGCTCGTATGGTGTGCCTTGGTGGGCACCGTGGTGCGCGACTTGGTAGCCGCACGTCACGATTCGGCCGGTGATGGTTCCCCGCACAAATGCCCCGCACACGCGATCGTCACGCGCCGGGTCGAGTGTGCGGGATTGCTGATCGGTGTTCAGCGGGACCGGCTGGGCGAAACCCGCGCACGCGTCCGGTAGCACCACATTTGCAACGAACATCTCGCTCCTCGGACCGCCAGTTGACAACAACCGTTCCGACGGACGAGAGCGGAGGACGCGTCACGAACCCGACGCGTTGCCGTGACGGTACCACGTTCTCCACCCGAACCCGGTCGTGAACCTTGCGCCACGCTTGCGATCTGAGCCGAGGTCGCGCACGACAGCGCGCCCAGCCGGGGGTACCATCCCGGTGTCACCTCTGTTGGGGGTGTTGCCTCCGTTCCCGTCCGTCGGTCCGGTCGTTGTGTCGTGGCGGATGTGCGGGAGGGATATGCAACCGGCTCGATTGTTCCTCAACGAGACGCGCGGTCGCGGTGAGTGCGTGATCCGCCCGGCGGGAGAGCTGACGGCGCTGACGGTACCGGACCTTCGGACGTCGATCACGCGACGGCTGTTGGAAGGCGTGCGCCGCATCGTGCTCGACTTGTCGCTGACGAGTGGCATCGACGCGTCGGGGCGCGACGCGCTGGTGCGTTGCGCGCGGGCGGTACGAGCAGCCGACGCGACGCTGGTCCTGACCGCGGCGCCCGAGCATGTTCGGACGTTGGTCACTGCCGCCAACGCGGCCAGTGCGGCGCAGGAGCGTCTGGCCGTCGAGCTCGCCGCGAATGTCGATGAGATGGCACACCAGCGTGCACGACTCGACGATACGGCCGGGCGGCACGTGTGTGGGGTGTTCTTGTGCCGGACCACGACCGGTCACCCGTTGGTGTGTGTGC
>CAZJSY010000463.1:0-1992 GCA_964548555.1 uncultured Burkholderiales bacterium | reverse complement strand
CGCCGGCTCGGGTTCCGAGTCGAGCATGACCGCGAGGAGATCGGTGCCGGACACGCCGTCGACCATGCAGTGGTGGACCTTCGAGACGATCGCCCAATGGCCGTCTTCGAGTCCTTCGACCATCCACATCTCCCACAAGGACTTGTGTCGGTCGAGCTGTTGCGCCATCACCCGGCCGACGAGATTGCGCAGCTCCTGATCGCCGCCCGGAGGCGCCAACGCCGTGTGACGAATGTGGTACCCGAGGTTGAAGTGCGCGTCGTCGACCCACACCGGCCGCCCGATCTGCAGCGGGACGAACCGCACCTTCTGGCGATACCGCGGCACCGCGGGGAGCTTGCTGGCCACCAGTGTCTCGAACTCCTCGGGGGAGGGCGCCGCCCCCTCGAAGATCGCGACCGAGCCGATGTGCATGTGGGTGTTCCCGTCCTCGATGTGGAGGAACGACGCGTCGAGCGGGCTCATCCGGTCCATCGCAAGCTCCTCCCCGTCCGAGTGCATGCAGGCCGGCGATCGGTTACCGCAAGTGTGCCCTCCGAAGAGGTTCTCTGCACTCGGCCGGGCGCGAGCCGTTCAGGCGCAGGTCTGCGTCGCGAGGGGCAGCAACCCGATGCGCGCGCGGAGTGCCCGGGTCGCGCCGGCGAACGTCGCCTTGTCCTGCTGCGTCTTCGTCGTCCACGAGCCCATGCTGGAAGGGCTCTGGTCGGGCAGCGCCTCGATGTCGGAGACGATCGCATCGGTTGCCTGTTGCAGCTTCACGGCGTCGGCACGGGCCGCCGCCGGCCATGGGATGTCACCGAGCTGTCGCCGGAAGGTGCGCAGCGCGCGTGCGACAGGAGGGACGAGATTCCTGGTCTCGCGCACCTGGGGGTCGGGTCCGAGGGCGCCGACCGCCTTGTTGAACGTGCACGTAGCGGCGTCGGCCGTGCGGACTGCGGCCTGATACTGCGCGGCGACGTCGACCGGCGTGCTCGTCGCGCCGCTGCCGGCGGCGGCGCCGGTTCGCGTGGCTTGCGAGCCGCCCGACTTGGCCGAGCCGCCGCCACCACCGCCACACGCCGAGAACGCGAGGACGCCGCCGACCACGAGCGCGGCCCAGCTTCGGCACCGGTGCATGTGACGGTCGGCCTCCCGGTCGAGACCCGCGAAACGGACACTCCGGACAGGCAAATGTAGTGCGTCAGCGAAGTCGGGTTCTCGCGAGCTCCCGCCACCACATCCAGAACCGAACGACCGTGGCCGCGCCGGTCGCGGGAATCAGCAACGCGATCTCGACGGGCACCGATGCGGGAGAGACCGCCGCTGCGATCAGGAGTGCAACGGTCGTGAAGGCGAGGCTGACCGCGAAGCCCGAGAGACTGCGTGCGAAGGAGCGGGCGAGGCTCGTGTGGGCCGTCGACGCGATGGTCCTTCGGTGAAGCGTCGCCGTGTACGACCCTGACTTCGCCGGTCGCCGCGTCCTCGTAGGCTCTCGGCGGTCGTGGCTGGCTGCCTTTCGGAGCGCGCAGTGGATCGACGGGTGATCGACCTGTTGGACGGCGAGTTCTACGTGAACGATCCGTACCCGACGTACGCGTGGATGCGAGAGCACGCGCCTGCGTACTGGGATCCCGTCAACGAGCTCTGGGGCATCTCACGCTACGACGACGTCGTCGACATCGAGAAGCGCAAGGATCTCTTCATCAGCTCCGACCAGGCGAAGGGTGGTTACCGGCCGAACATCCCCGCCGACGCGTCACTCATCGGTCTCGACGATCCGCTGCATCATCGCCGTCGCAGCCTCGTGTCACGTCGTTTCACACCGCGAGCGGTCACGCGTTGGGAAGATCTCGCGCGCGCGACCGCGAACCAGTTGCTCGACGCGGTCGCGGCGAAGGGTGGACAGGCCGAGATCGTCGGCGACCTTGCCGCACCGCTCCCCGCGAAGATGATCGGGTACCTGCTGGGCTTCCCCGACGACCGTTGGGCCGACCTGCAGTCGTGGTCGGAGCG
>CAZJSY010000462.1:0-1996 GCA_964548555.1 uncultured Burkholderiales bacterium | reverse complement strand
CGGTGGTCAACGGCTCGATCTCGGAGATCGCGCTGACGAACGTCGTCTTGCCGACCGCGAATCCGCCCGCGACGAGCAGCTTCACCGACATCGGCGTCACCGGCCGTCGTGCGGGCGCGTGATCCACGTCAGAGTGCCCGAATGCCATCCAACAACCTCTCCAGGAGCGCGACGCTGTCCTGTTCCGTTGCATCGGCGACGCGGCCGATACGGATCAGGCCCAGCTCGTCCAGGTCGGCGAGCAAGACGCGCGCGACCCCCACGGGAACGTGGATGCGCGCCGCGAGCTCGGCGATCGACATCGCTTCGGCGCACAGTCGAAGCATGAGCACGGCCTCCCGCGGCAGGTGCGCGGGAAGCCGATCCGGCGAACCGGCGGCGACCACCAGCGTCTCGAGCGGCAGATCGCTCCCGGTCCGCTGCGTGCGTCCGCGCGTCACCACGTACGGACGCACCAGCCGCTGCTGCGACTCGGCGGGCCCTGTTCCGCGCGGTGCGCCCGCGTCGAACGGCTCGGACGGCTCGGTCACTGCGGCAGTGCGGTCTTCAGCTCGGCGATCAATTGCGGAGTCAACGCGGCGCCGGCCTTCTCGACCAGTACCGCCATCTCGTATGCGACGAGCCCGACATCACACGGACGCGTCGCGTTCACCGCGAGGGCGGACCCGTCGCTGATGCGCATCACGATCAGGAGCGCGTGCTCCATCTCGATGATGATCTGGCTCACCGCGCCCGAGTGTCCGGGCTGTCCGGCGCCTTTCGCGATGCTCATCAGCCCGGCCGCCACGGCCGCGAGACGATCGCCCACCGCGCGGTCGAGCGAGTCCGACATCGCGATCAACAATCCGTCCGAGGACACCACGACCGCCTCGGTGACGGCCGCAACGCGCGAGACGAAGCTCGAGACGAGCCAGTTGAGGTTGCGGGCGTCGGTGCTCAGCGTCTGCATCAGCGGTCCTCTCGCGCTTGTGTCAGTCCGGCGTCGTCCGTATCGGCGACGGAATGCGCCTCCACCGTTCCCCGCCGGCGCCCGGCCTCGAAGCGGGCCAGCAGCTCGAGCACCTGCTCGGGTGCGCGGTTCGGCGGCGGGCTGTCGTCATGGTGCTGGGGGTTCGCCGGTGCCGGCGCCGGCCGGCCCGCCGGCGCGCCGGGCTGGCGGCGAGGGAGGCCCGCCGGGGTCACACGTTCGTCCCCGGCGTCGTGGTGTTCCGTAGCGCTGTCGTGCGCGTCTGCGTCGCCTCGACTCGGCGCCTGTGACGCGCCGGACCGGGCAGGCGGTGCGGTCGCCGGTGCGCCGGCCCGGGCCGCGGGCGGTGTCGTGTCGCGAGTTGGAAGAGAAACCGGAGCCGGAGCGACCGCGGATGGCGCCGGCTCCTCGCCTACGAGCCACGAGAGTCCCTGGTGCTCGTCGCCGTGCAACGCATCCGCGGTGAACCACTCGTCGTCGCCCTCCTCGGCCTCGCGACGCCTCCGAGCCCAGGGTGCGCGCGTCGTTCGGGGTGCACGGGGCGCGCGGCGGGCCCGGCGCCGGAGCGCTCCGGTCTGCGCGCCGTGAGGCAGGAAGTCGTCGACCGCACCGAGCGGGAATCGCTCGACATCGGGCTCGGGGGCGTCGTCGCTCTCGTCGCCCGCAGTCGCGGGCGAAGTGACCGGGTCGGGCGTGGGGGCGGTGCGCTCGCGAACCGAGGCCGCGTCGGCCGTGCCCCCCTGCACCTGCGCCCAGGGAACCGCCGACACCGGCTGCGGCTCCACGGGCTGCGGGTCCACGTGGTGCGGGTCCAGGGACTGCACCGGCGTTCCGCCGTAGAACGGTGCCCGGACTGCAGGTGTGTCGACGGGCGCCGCGTCAACGGGCGCCGCGTCGGAGGGTGCCCTGGCGTCCGGGACCCGGCGTGGCAGACCCGCTGGCATGACGTCGTCCGTCGAGCCCGCCGGCAGCGGCGAAGCTTCGGCCTCGAGGGGCTCGAACGTGTCCACCGTGGGCGCCGGCCGCGCG
>CAZJSY010000461.1:0-1997 GCA_964548555.1 uncultured Burkholderiales bacterium | reverse complement strand
CGACCATGGCTTCGACTGCGGTGGCGTCGCCGAAGATCTCGGCCCAGGCGGAGAACGTCTTGTTGCTGCTGACGATGAGGCTGGCGCGCTCGTAGCGGCTGGAGATGAGGGCGAAGAACAAGGCGGCGGCGTCGGGATCGAAGGGGATGTAGCCGACCTCGTCGACGATGACGAGCGGGATGCGTCGGAGCCGTTCGAGTTCGTCTTCGAGCCGACCGGCGCGTTTCGCGGCGGCGAGCCGTCCGACCCAGTCTTGCGCGGAGGCGAACGCGACCCGGTAGCCGCGCCGGGCGGCGTGGACACCCAGGGCGATGGAGAGGTGCGTCTTGCCGGTGCCGGGCGGCCCTAAGAACACGACGTTGTGGGCTTCGGTGAGGAAGTCGAGTTGGGCGAGGTGGGCCATGGTTTGGCGCTTCACACTGCGTTGGAACGTGAAGTCGAAGTCGTCAAGGGTTTTGATCTGCGGGAACCGGGCTGCTTTCACTCGGTGTTGACCGCCGTGGGTTTCGCGGGCGGCGACTTCTTCGCCGAGCACTGCGGCGAGATAGCTCTGATGGTCCCAGCCTTCGTCGACGGCGCGTTTGGCGAAGGGTTCCGCGCACGCCGCGATGCGCGGCGCTTTGAGCGCTCGGGCCAGGAACGCGACTTCGGAGATGGTGCGGGTCATGGCCGGATCCCGACCGCGGTGTCATAGCGGGCGAGGTCAACCGCAGGCATCGTCACGTCTTTGGTTTCGAGCCGGGCCCGGGCGGCGCGGGCAAGGCGCAACGCCCGAACATGCGCGGCGTCGAGGACTACATCGGCGGGGATGAAGCTGCGGCGATGGCGAGCGAGCTCGCCGCCATCGAGATGGATGACGACTTCCCGCGGCCCGAGCACGACTTGGACTCGACGGGTCCCGAGCCCAGGCGGGACGGAGTACTCGACACCGCCGACGCGCACGAAGCCGTCGCGGCTGACTCGCACCTCGAGGTGCTGGTCGGTGGAGGGCAACACGCCAGGCAACGCGGCGAGGAATGCTTGCTCCACCCGCCACGCATCCGCGACGCTGCCGCCGAGCCGGCGTGGTCGCCGCTCGAACGCCACCATGCGGGCCCAGGTGTCGTGCTGGTGCTGCAGGTCGTCGAGACCCTCGAAGTGCCGCAACGGCAGGAATGACCGTTCCAAGTAGTCGATGATGCGTTCGACTTGGCCTTTGCCTTCGGGGAAACGTGGACGCAACACGATCGGTTTCAGCGCGAGTTGCCCGAACAGGGCCGCGACCTCGTGATGCAACACGACCGTGCCACCCCGACGGGACGCCACGATCGAGGTGTCGTTGTCCATCACCGCACCCGACGCCACCCCACCCAGACGCACCAGACACCCCAGGAGCCCGGCGCAGAAATCGGTGATGGTGCGCGAGAAGCTGAACACGCACGCGTGCGCAGCCGAGTGTGGCAACGTGGCCACCAGACCGAACACCTCGCGCGTCGCGCCCTTCCCCACCGGGATCACCACACCGGTGTGCCACCAGTCGAGCTGCACCAACTCGCCCGGCAGGTACGTCGTGCGCTGATACGCCCGCGCTGCGACGAACCGCGGTCGGACCTCGGCGATGTGCTCCTTGAGGATCGTCAAGCCGCCCACATAGCCGAGCGGCCGAAGCCGCTCCAAGATCACCGTCGCCGCGACCTTCGGATCCTCGTCGAGCATCGCCGCGATCGCGTCCGCGAACCCATCCACCATCGATCCCGCCGGCCGCCGCTCATACCGGGGCGGCCCCTCCCGGCCGAGCAGGTCAGCAACCGTGTTGCGGCTCATCCCAAGCTTCTGCGCGATGGCCGTCTTCGACCACCCCTCCCGGAACAAGCGACGCACCTCGGCCCAATCCTGCACGTCGTACACACCTTCCTCCCCGGGTCGGCTGACCCAGGGTCGGTCCATCACCAGCGATGCGGGTGGACCGCGCAGTTTTCGACCGGCGGAAGGTGCTCAGTATTCAGGCGGCGTCGACA
>CAZJSY010000460.1:0-2010 GCA_964548555.1 uncultured Burkholderiales bacterium | reverse complement strand
TTCTGGTCGGAGATGGACATCGCGTTGCAGGAAGCCGGTGTGCGGTTGCTCGGCGCCGAGGGCGAGCACGCCGGTACGGGTTGGATGAAGGGGTTTCTCTTCTCGCTCGCCGGACCGATCTACGCGGGCACCAACGAGATTCAGCGCAACGTCATCGCCGAGCGCGTGCTCGGGCTGCCGCGGAAGTAGCGCTCGTGCAGTTCTCGTTCACCGAGGAGCAGCTCGCCTTCCGTGACGCGGTGCGCGACTTCCTCGTCGCCGAATGTCCGGCCGCGGTGGTTCGTGCGGAGGCCACCCGAGCCGGTGACGAGAGCGGCGGCGGTACGGCGTGGCGTCCCCTGTGGTCGAAGCTCGCGGAGATCGGCGTCGTCGGACTGACCGCGCCTGAGTCCCGCGGCGGCCTCGGCATGTCCCCGCTCGACCTCGTGCTCCTGCTGGAGGAGACAGGACGCGCCGCGATGCCCGGCCCGATCGTGGAGACGACCGCGGTCGCCCTCCCGTTGCTCGGCGAGCACGAGCTCGCGGGCCGCGTCGCGGCGGGCGATGCCGTGATCGCCGCCGGGCTCTTCGGTGACGAAGCGGGGTTCGGCGCCGATGCCGAGGCGTTGATCCTCACCGACGGCACCGAGGTTCATCTCGTGGACGGGTCAGCGGTCACCGTGCACCGGGTCGCATCGGTCGACGGGCTGCGACGGCTCGCCGCGGTGACGTGGCAACCGGGTCACTCCACACGTGTCGGTGGGCCCGGCGAGCTGCAGGACGCGCGCGATCGGGGCTCGCTCGCCGTCGCGGCCCAACTGTGTGGCGTCGCCGCGCAGATGATCGACATCACCGTCGCCTACGCCAAGGAGCGGAGGCAGTTCGGCGTTCCGATCGGTACGTTCCAAGCGGTCAAGCACCACTGCGCGAACGCCATCCTTTCGCTGGAGTACGCGCGCCCGGTCGTGTACAGAGCCGCCTACTCGTCGTCGATCGATGACCCCGACCGATCCGTCCACGCATCGATGGCGAAGGCGTACGCGTCGGACGCGGCGCGGCTCGCGGCACGGGTCGCGCTGCAGGTGCACGGCGCGATCGGCTACACGGCCGAGCACGACCTCCAGCTCTGGATGAAGCGGGCCTGGGCGCTGTCGACCGCATGGGGCGACGCGGCGTTTCACCGGCGTCGTGTCGCCGACGCGGTGCTCGGGCCGCGCTGACGACGCCTCCCGGCAGCGTTCAGGGAGTCCAGCCTCCGTCGGGTCGCCGCTGCCAGCCCGATCCGGCCATCGTGCCGCCGTCAACATGGAGGGTGGTGCCCGTGACGAAGCGGGACAGATCCGATGCGAGGTACACCACGGCGGCCGCGCAATCGTCGGTCGTGCCCCAACCGAGCGGAATCTTGGCCGCGTAGCTGTCGTGTGCCGACTCGCCGCCGTGCGCAGCCTGGCTCAGCCCCGCATCCCCTGGTGTGGGGATCGCATCAGGGGCGATCGTGTTGACGCGAATGCCTCGGTCGGACAGCTCGAGCGCCAGCGTCCGCGAGAGGCTCTCGACCGCCGCCTTCATCGCCGCGTACACGCCGAAACCGGGTGCCGCCCGGAAGGCCTCGATCGACGTGATGTTGATGATCGAACCGCCGTTCGTCATCAGCGGCACACAGCCGCGTAGGAAGTGCGTCACCGAGGTGAAGTTCTCGTCCACGAGGGCGCGCTGTCCCTTGGGCGTCACGTCGAGGAAGTGGGCGTGGAAGCCCCCGCCGGCGTTGTTGACCAGCACGTCGACCCGAGCAAAGCGCGCGCGGACCTCGTCGATGAACGACGCGACCGCGTCGGCGTCGCGCACGTCGAGCACGCTCGACATGACATCCCGGTCGAGCGCGGAAACGGCGGCCGCCGTGGACTTCAGACCGTCGGGCTCGCGGTCGCAGATCGCGATGTCGGCACCGAAACGCGCGAGCGCGATGGCCGTCGCCTCGCCGATTCCCTGCGCGGCCCCGGTGACGACCGCAACGTTGCCTTCGAGCGAGAT
>CAZJSY010000459.1:0-2010 GCA_964548555.1 uncultured Burkholderiales bacterium | reverse complement strand
CGAGATGATCAAGTACGCCGCGCAGCGCTACGGGTGGGACCACGTCGCGCAGATCATCACGTTCTCCACGATCAAGGCCCGGGCCGCGGTACGCGACGCGTCACGCGTGCTCGGCTATCCCTACTCGATCGGCGACAAGATCGCGAAGCTGATGCCGCCGCTCATCATGGGCCGCGACACGCCGCTCGCCGCCTGCCTCGAGCAGCAGAAGGGCCACGAAGACGGCTACAAGATGGCGGCCGAGTTGCGGGAGCTCTACGAGGCCGATCCCGACGCGCACCGTGTCGTCGACGTGGCACGCGGGCTCGAAGGCCTGCGTCGCCAGGACGGCATCCACGCCGCCGCGGTGGTCATCACGCGCGAGCCGCTCACCGAGTACCTGCCGATCCAACGCAAGCCCGAGCCCGGAAGTCCGATCGAGGACTCACCGATCGTCACGCAGTACGAGATGCACGGTGTCGAGGATCTCGGTCTGCTCAAGATGGACTTCCTCGGCCTGCGCAACCTCGACGTCATCGAGATCACGCTCGATCTCGTCGAGCGGTCGACGGGGCAGCGACCCGACATCGACAACGTCCCCCTCGACGACCCGGCGACGTTCGAACTGTTGCGCAAGGGCGACACGATCGGCGTGTTCCAGCTCGAAGGTGGGCCGATGCGAGCGTTGATTCGCTCGCTCGCGCCGTCCACCTTCGAAGACGTCGCCGCGCTCGTCGCGCTGTACCGACCGGGCCCGATGGCGGCCAACATGCACACCGACTACGCCGACCGCAAGAACGGTCGCAAGCCGGTGACCTTCTACCACGACGACCTGCAGGAGATCCTCGGCCCCACGTACGGACTGATGATCTACCAGGAGCAGCTGATGCGTGTGTCGCAGAAGCTGGCGGGTTACAGCCTGGAAGAGGCCGACAACCTCCGGAAGGCGACCGGCAAGAAGATCCGCGCGCTGATCGCCAAGGAGCGCACGAAGTTCGTCGACGGGTGCGAGGCCCAGGGCTACGGGCGGGAGTTCGGCGAGCGGATGTTCGACATCGTCGAGCCGTTCGCCGACTACTCGTTCAACAAGAGTCACTCGGTCGGTTACGGCTATGTCGCGTACCAGACCGCGTACCTCAAGGCCAACTACCCGCGCGAGTACCTTGCCGCGCTCCTCACGAGCGTCAAGACCAACAAGGACCAGACCGCGGTCTTCCTCAACGAGTGCCGGCAGATGGGCATTCCGGTGCTCGTCCCCGACGTCAACGAGTCCGACAGCGACTTCGTCGTTCGCGACGCTGCCATCCGCTTCGGTTTGTCCGCGGTGCGCAACGTGGGCGAAGGCGTCGTCGCGCAGATCGTCGCCGCGCGCGAAGAGGGCGGCCCGTTCGTCGACTTCTTCGATTTCGCGGAGCGGGTCGACACGAGCGCGCTCAACAAGCGCACCGTGGAGTCACTCGTCAAGGCGGGCGGGTTCGATTCGCTCGGTCATCCGCGACAAGGGCTGCTCCAGGTGTTCGAGGGCATCATCGACCGGGCCGTCACCCGACGGCGCGAGCGCGATGCCGGGATCATGAGCCTGTTCGGCGAGATGGGCTCGGCCGACGCCGACCCGAACCACGTCGACCGGATCCCGATTCCCGAAACCGAGTTCGGCAAGTCGCAGCGGCTCGCGTTCGAGAAGGAGATGCTCGGCCTCTACGTGAGCGAGCACCCGATGATGAGCGCCGAGCGGGCACTGCGCCGCTATGTCGAGTGCACGCTGTCCGACCTGAAGGAGTTCCGTGAAGGCGAGATGCGGGTCGTCGGTGGTGTCGTCACCGCGCTGGCCCGCAAGTACACCAAGCGTGGAGATCTCATGGCGACCTTCGTCATCGAAGACCTCGCCGCCGCGGTCGAGGTGATGGTCTTCCCGAAGACGATGGCGCAGTACGGCCACGTGCTGGACGAGGACGCGATCGTATGCGTGAAGGGCCGCCTCGACACGCGCGACGACACACCCAAGATCATCGCCATGGAGATCACCCGACC
>CAZJSY010000458.1:0-2013 GCA_964548555.1 uncultured Burkholderiales bacterium | reverse complement strand
GTACGCGAGGGTGAGGGCGAGCAGTTCGGTCATGCCCGGCTCCACGACCTTGTGCAGGATGCCGTCGACCCTGCTGCTCGTCCTGCCCTCCGGGACATTCACGGTGGCGCCGGGCGGCGGGCCGATGCCGCCGAGGGTGACGGGGTTGACGAGGCTGAAGGCGATCTCGCCGGCCACGAGGATCAGCAGTACGGCCACGGACAACCGCCGCGACGGACCACGGCTCGCGACGGCGTACAACGTGATCGGCACGGCGAGCTCGATCAGCGTGGGATACGGGATCTGCGCTCCGTTCCAGTCGCGGACCAGTGCGTGCCCCACCGCGCCGGCGACGGTCAGGCCGAGCGCGTACACCGGCCAGCGGTGCTGGATGAGCAGGCCGGCGGCGCACAGCGCGGCGAACGCCCAGTACACCGCGAGCACTTCGGCCGCGTCGGCGGAGCTGGTCTGCCTCACCTGCGGATCGCTCAACACCAGCAGCAGCAGCGCGAGGGCCGCGTTCACCAGGTAGGCGCGCTTGCGCAGACGGTAGAGCACGGTTGCCAGGGTAGGTGCTGATCGGGCGCGGGACATCGGAGCGTGCTCTTACCCGAAGATGCGAGCGGACTCCGACGACGGCGTACCCGCTGCGCCCACAGCATGGGCGGCATGACGAGACTACGACCGATCTCCCGCCGCAGCCTGCTTCGCGGCGGGACAGCCGCCGCGGCAGTGGCGCTCCTTCCGTCCTGCAAGGGAGGGTCCGTCGCGACGACACCACCCAGCGCCACGCCGCACACCGCGCCGGCCGCGACCGGATCGCAGGCCGGGGCCGTGCCGAACGTGCGGGTCAGTGACGACCGGTACGGGGTGCATGTCGAGCCGTCGGTCGCGGTGAACCCCCGCAACCCTCGCCAGCTTCTCGCCGCCGCCCAGGTCTCGCCCGGCGCGGACCCCGAGTTCCTCGCGACCTACCTGTCGTCCGACGCGGGGCTGACCTGGCAGGCCGGCGCCGTGCCGAAGCTGCCCGTGGGTGCCAACGGCGACGACGTGACCGTCGGGTTCGACGCGCAGGGTCGCGGCTACGTCTGCGCCACGTCGGACGAGGGCGGCCGCGCCATCTACGTCTGGCGGACCGACGACGGCGGCCGCACCTTCTCGCCACCGGTGACCGTGCTGGAGAACCAGTACTGTGACCACCCGTGGCTGGCCACGGGTCAAGGCCGAACCCCGTCCGAGCGCAATGTCTACGTCGTCTGGGGCGCGGGCGACGCGAGGACCGCCCCCGCCCTGGACCTCGCCCGCTCGACCAACGGCGGGCAGAGCTTCGAGCCGCCGCGCCGGATCCTCGCGGCGAGCACCGTTCCCTCGGACGTGGGCGCCGGCCCGGAGATCGCCACCGGGCCGGACGGCCTGGTGTGCGCCGTCTGCGACTGGACCACCAGGCGGGAGTCGTCCGGGGACCAGACCGGCCAGGTCGTCGCCGTATGTTCGACCGACTGGGGCCAGAGCTTCTCCGCACCGGTCCAGCTCGGAGCTGAATCGTCCGTCGTCGCGTTACCCGGTGACGTCATGCCCAACAGCGGCCCGACCGTCGCGGCCTCTGCGCAGGGCAGTCTCTATGTGGCGTTTCCCCAGCACCGGGCGGGCGCCCACGCGGACATCGTGGTGGTCGCGTCCCACGACCACGGCCGGACCTGGAGCCAGCCGGTGACCGCGACGCCCGCGGACGGCGCGACCTACTTCCAACCCAACCTGGCGGTCGACGACGCGGGCCGGGTCGGGATCTCCGCCTTCGCCCTGGCGAACGGTCGCGTCGACCAGGTCCTGCTCCTCTCCCAACCGGGGGAACTCCGCTTCCAGCCGCCGGTACGGGTCACCAGCACCGCGTTCAACCCACACACCCCGACGGGCGGCGGCAAGCATGGAGCGTGGTGGATCGGCGACTACCAGGGCATCACGGCCGGCGGTGGCGCCTTCCATCTGATGTGGAACGACGCCCGTACGGGAAAGCTGGATCTCTACGCGGCCACC
>CAZJSY010000457.1:0-2016 GCA_964548555.1 uncultured Burkholderiales bacterium | reverse complement strand
CACGAACGAACGAGTCGAGCGTCAGCTCCACTCTTGATGTCCCTTGGATCAGCTCTGGGGTCATGATGGCAGACCGCCTCGAGCATAAACGGAAGGGATCGAGCCAGAACGGTGCGTAGTAAGGCGGCGGATATTGCGGCCAATGCTGCGGAGGATGCACCTCGCTGCTCCCGAGGGACAGCGCGCTGGCGCGGGCCGGCTCTGTTGCGTTGGGTCGCACCGGGCCGTGCGAGGGCCCGTATTGCCGTCGGGTCCGTTCAGACCGCTCGGGCGAGCTCAGCGAATGCGGCCGCGTCACGCCCGTGGGCGCGGGTCTCGACCCGAGTTCGTCGTGGCCACGCCGCAGATTCTGCATGAGCGCGTGACCGCGCAGTATGACTCGCGCCGGGCGGTCACGCTTGAGTCCGCGCACCGGTCGCAGCCGCGATTTGAGCCTGCTGTGGTGGGCTTCGATCCGATTGTTTGCATACTGCGCCGTGTTGGGAAACGCGGTGGGGAGCAGCTCATCGATCACTATTCCCAACGCCCAGGCCCGATCGGTCACGACTTCCCTGGGCGCGCCATGAGCGCGAAGCGCTGTGGTACAGAGCCGTCGCGCCGCGTGGGTGTCTCGTCGGGCTGAGACGTAGACGTCGATGATCTGGCCGTACTGGTCGATCGCCCGGTACACGTCCCGCCACTTTCCCGAGACCTTCATAGAGGTTTCGTCGACAACCATTGGTCGCCGACCGCGTGTCGGCAGGGGTCGGCCGCGTCGGCCAACAGCGGTGTGAACCGTTGCACCCACCGGTACACGGTGACGTGGTCGACTTCGATTCCACGCTCGGCGAGGAGCTCCTCCACCTCGCGATAAGAGACCCCGAACCGCAGGTACCAACGCACCCGAGGACGATGATCTCGGGCGGGAACCGGAACCCGCCGAACGCCGAACTCGGCACGGCGCGGACCGGACGAGAACACCGAGGAATCATCCCGCCACCCTCACCGCCCACCCCGACCACGCGCCAATGCAATAGAGCCTCCAACAGCGACGGCACCACGAGGCCCGTCGCGCTCCAGCGTTTCTTCCTCGGGCGAAGACAGGCGTGTGCCTTCAAGCCGCACGCGTCGATGTCCCGCGCTCAGCCCTCCGACACAGCGGAACTGCGCGCCACACCGCACGGCGGCCTCTCACCCGAAGGTTGACGCGGCGGCTTCGTCATCGACGTCGTACCGTCGGGTCGTGGTTGTGCGCAGTATGGGGCGCGGCGATGAACGACGAGACGGGGGTGGGCGTGGGGCCAGGTGAGACTGTGCCGGGTGTGGCGTTCCCGGTCTTCGCCCCGTCGGAGCTGACCGAGTTGGCCGCGTTCGGTGAGACGCGCACACTCGAGGCTGGCGAAGTGCTGTTCCGAGCCGGTGATGAGTCGTCCGACTTCTTCGTTGTTCTGGTGGGAACGGTCGAGATCGTCGAGCCCGACAGCGACGCGAGTCCGAGGGTGACGTTCGGGGCGGGCCAGTTCGTGGGTGAGTTGAGCTTGCTGACCGGTCAGCGGCGCTCTTACACGGGCCGCGTTGGCGAGCCCGGACGCGTCATCGTGATTCGACAACCGCAGTTCCGTCGGCTCATGAGCTCACGCCCACAGCTGGCCGACACGATCTTTCGCGCGCTCGTGGCGCGACGCGAGCGGCTCCGATCAGGTGCGCGGCCGACACCGATTCAGGTCATTGGTTCGCGTTTCTCGCCGAGCGCGTTGGCGTTGCGGGCCTTCGCCGCGCGTTCGCGCCTTGCGTATTCGTGGATCGACCTTGAAGACGCAGACGACGTCGACGCGCTCCTCGCGAGCATGGGACTGCGAGCCGCTGACACGCCGGTCGTGGTGACCCCGAGTGGACTGCTACGACACCCCTCACCGTCGGAGTTCGCAACCCATCTCGGGCTTGTCTTTCAGCCCACCCGCACCGAAGTGCGGGCCTTGGCGGGAACCGCGCACCTCGAGCGGGTCACCCTCGAGCACACCGCCACCGGGAAACGCC
>CAZJSY010000456.1:0-2026 GCA_964548555.1 uncultured Burkholderiales bacterium | reverse complement strand
AGCCTCGACGTGCAGCACGATCTGCGCACCGACATCTTCCGGCAGCTCCAGCGACTCGACTTCGCCCGTCACGACGAGCTCCAGACCGGGCAGCTGGTGAGCCGGGCGGGGTCCGACGTGACGCTGATCCAGGGGCTGCTGGCCTTCCTGCCGATCGCGATCGGCAACGTGATCATGTTCGTCGTCTCGATCGCCCTGATGCTGTGGCTCTCACCCCTCCTGACCCTCGTGATGCTGGTCGTGTCGCCACTGCTCCTCGCGACGGCGATCAAGCTCCGGACGTCGATCTTCCCGGCGAGCTGGGACGCACAGCAGAAGGCGGCCGACGTCGCGACCGTCGTGGAAGAGGCCGTCACCGGCGTCCGGGTGGTGAAGGGGTTCGGTCAGGAACAGCAGGAGCTCGACCGTCTCGTCGAGCAGGGCCGCCGGCTCTACGGGGCGAGGACCCGCCTTGTGCGCACGCAGGCGCGGCTGCAACCCGCACTCCAGACGATCCCGGCGCTCGGACAGGTCGCGGTGCTCGCACTCGGCGGCTGGCTGGCGGTCGAAGGACGAATCAGCATCGGCACCTTCTACGCCTTCATGGCGTACGTCTCGAACCTGGTGCCTCCGGTGCGCATGCTCGCCGGCGTGCTGACGGTCGGGCAGCTGGCCCGCGCCGGCGCCGAGCGGATCTTCGCCCTGCTCGACTCCAATCCGGTCGTCGCCGACCGGCCCGGAGCTGCCGACCTTCCCGAGGTCCATGGGGACGTGGTGTTCGACGCCGTCGCGTTCGGCTACCTCCGCTCCGAACCCGTGTTGCGCGACTTCTCGCTGCACGTCTCGCCCGGAGAGACCGTCGCGCTCGTGGGCACGTCGGGCTCGGGGAAGTCGACGGTCGGGCTGTTGCTGCCGCGCTTCTACGACGTGCAGGGAGGAGCTGTACGGATCGACGGCACCGATGTGCGCGACGTCACGCTCAACTCGCTGCGCCGGCAGATCGGCGTGGTATTCGAGGACAGCTTCCTCTTCTCCGACACGGTGCGGGCGAACATCGCGTTCGGCCGGCCCGACGCGACCGACGCCGATATCGTCGCCGCGGCCAGAGCAGCCGAGGCTCACGACTTCATCGACAGTCTGCCGAACGGTTACGACACGGTGGTCGGTGAGCAGGGGCTCACACTCTCGGGTGGCCAACGGCAACGTGTTGCGCTCGCGCGGGCGTTGCTGACCGATCCGCGGATTCTGCTGCTCGACGACGCGACGTCATCCGTCGACGCGCGTGTCGAGGAGGAGATCCACGCGACGCTGTCGCGTCTCCTCTCGGGCCGCACCACCATCCTCATCGCGCACCGACGATCGACGCTGAACCTGGCGAACCGCATCGTCGTTGTCGCTGACGGACGCGCGGTCGACAGCGGGACGCACGACGAGCTGTGGGCCCGTTCCGCTCTGTACCGCATGCTCGTCGGGGGACCGGGCGACGACGCAGAGGGGGTCGACAGCGACGTGACCGCGACCGCCAGGCACACGCCCTCGGCGCCGACAGAACCCGAGCCGGACGAGCCCGTTGCCGTCGTGACCGCCGCCGCGTGGCAGCGAAGCGACGACGACGCGGCGCCGGTCCCGGGACTCGCCCGTCCGGCGGCCGGGTCGCTGGGCTTCGGCGGTGGACGCGGTGGATTCGGCGGGGGCGGGGCCGACATGGCGCTCGCTCCGACTCCGGAGCTCCTCGCGCAGGTGGAGGCACTCCCTCCGACCGACGACGAACCGCGTGTCGACGTACGTCACGAGACACGTCCGGGCGAACGCTTCGCTCTGCGCCGGTTCCTTCACCCGTACCGTCGTGCCCTCGGGTTGGGCGTGCTGCTCGTCGCCCTCGATGCCGTCGCGACGCTGCTCGGCCCGGCGCTCGTGAAAGCGGGCCTCGACCGCGGAGTGGCATCCGGCTCCACCGCGGCGCTGCTCGCGGTGTCGGGTGTGTTCCTCGCCGTCACGTTGCTCGACTGGCTCGACATGTGGGGCCAGACGATCGTCACCGGTCGCA
>CAZJSY010000455.1:0-2059 GCA_964548555.1 uncultured Burkholderiales bacterium | reverse complement strand
CGAGCGGGATGGAGACGATGAAGACCGACATGTCGGGCGCGGCGGCCGTCGCGGCGGCGATGTCGGTGCTGTCCGATCTCGGCGTGAAGAGCAAGGTCGTCGGCTACATGCCGTTGGTCGAAAACATGCCGAGCGGTCATGCGATCCGTCCGGGCGACGTGCTGAAGATGCGCAACGGCAAGACGGTGGAGGTCCTGAACACCGATGCCGAGGGTCGCCTGATTCTCGCCGACGCGTTGTCGATGGCGGGCGAGTCGAAGCCCGACGCGGTCATCGACCTCGCGACGCTCACCGGTGCGTGTGTCGTCGCGCTCGGCGAGAAGATCGCCGGGCTCATGGGCAACGACGACGCGTGGATCGAACAGGTGCGCGGCGCGGCCGATCGTGCGGGCGAGTCGGTGTGGCCCCTGCCGTTACCGCCCGAGTACCGCAAGCTGCTCGACTCCGAAGTCGCCGACGTGAAGAACGTGAGCGGCGGCGGATACGGCGGCGCGCTCACCGCCGGACTCTTCCTGAAGGAGTTCACCGACGGCATCCCGTGGGCGCATCTCGACATCGCGGGCCCCGCACGTGCGGGAAGCGACGACGGCTACGTCGTGAAGGGCGGCACCGGGTTCGGCGTGCGCACGCTCGTCGAGCTGGTCATGAACTTCGAGAAGCCCGCGAAGTAACCCCACCTCTCAGGTTGTGTGGATCGACGGCGCTATGTGCCGAAATTCCACACAACCTGCGGAGTGTCAGTGGCCGACGGTGGTGCCGTCGGCGAGCACCGCGTGGGGGAGGCAGTGCTCGTCGTACTCGGCGATCACGATCGGAGCCGCGTCCTCGCCACACGCCGGGCACTTCGGGTCGCGGCGCACCTTGAACGTGCGGAAGCTCTGCTCGAGCGCGTCGTAGGCGAGGAGCCGGCCGCGCAGCGGCTCCCCGAGGTCGAGGACGAGCTTGATCGCCTCGAGCGCCTGCACCGATCCGACGATGCCCGGCAGCACGCCGAGCACGCCCGCCTCCGCGCAGCTCGGGGCGAGCTCGGGCGGCGGCGGCTCGGGCAGCAGGCACCGGTAGCACGGGCCGTTGTAGGGATCGAAGACGGTGACCTGGCCCTCGAAGCGGAAGATCGATCCGTGCACGACAGGGATGCGCTTGAGCAACGACGCGTCGTTCAGCAGATAGCGCACCGGGAAGTTGTCGGCGCCGTCGACGATCACGTCGTAGCCGTCGATGATGTCGAGCACGTTGTCGGCACCGAGCCGAACGTCGTAGGTGACGACGTCGACATCGGGATTGAGCTGCGTCAGGGTCTTCTTCGCCGAGTCGACCTTGCGCTCGCCGATGCGGTCGACGTTGTGCAGGATCTGGCGCTGCAGGTTCGACGCGTCGACGACGTCCATGTCGACCATCCCGATGGTGCCGACACCCGCCGCCGCGAGATAGAGCGCGGCCGGTGAGCCGAGCCCACCCGCACCGAGGAGCAGCACCTTGCTCTCGAGGAGCTTCTGCTGACCCGCCTCGCCCACCTCGGGGAGAAGGATGTGCCGGTGGTACCGGTTGCGCTGCTCGGGGCTGAGCACCGCCGGAGCGATCCACGGCCGGCCCTCGTTCTTCCAGCGTCCGAAGCCACCCGCCATCGAGACCACGTCGCTGTACCCGAGGTTCTGCAGCGTCTCGGTCGCGAACGCGGAGCGGGTACCGCCCGCGCAGTACACGACGATGGGTGCATCCCGGTTGGTGATCTTGCTCTCCACCTGGCTCTCGAGGTGGCCGCGAGGAATGAACACGGCGCCCGGCACGGTGCCCTGCTCCCACTCGTCGAGCTCGCGTACGTCGAGGAACGTCGCGTTCCCCAAGCGCTGCTCGGCCTCGGCCGGATCGACCTCGCGAATGTTCCCCTTGGTCTTGGCGAGGAGCTCGCGGAAGCTCGGCATGACGGGTCTCCCGATCGACGACTGCACGGCGCGCAACGGCGCGCATCAGGAGTTGAAATCCTACCTCACCGGTCGGTTATTCCCCAGGGGGGTGCGGACGGAGCTGTTCCGTGGGCGGATGCCCGGGACGGCCCTGC
>CAZJSY010000454.1:0-2066 GCA_964548555.1 uncultured Burkholderiales bacterium | reverse complement strand
ACAAGATGATGGAGATGGTGAACGGAAGCCGGTTCGGCGTCGCGCTCATGGGGCTCGGCATCCATCGGCGTTCGTTCCTCGAGGCTGCCATCTACGCCGCGCATCGCGAGCAGTGGGGTCAGCGCATCGACAACTACCCGTTGGTGCGCGAGACACTCGTCGACGTGCTCGTCGAGCTCGAAGGCGGCATGGCCCTCACCTTCGAGTGCGCGGTCGCGACGCGCGCAGCCACCTCGGAGGACGAGGGCCGTCTGCTGCGACGGATCCTCGTGCCACTCGCGAAGATCCGCGCCACGCGTGAGGCGATCGGCGCCGCGAGCCAGTCACTCGAGATCTTCGGCGGCAACGGCTACATGGAGGACTGGCCGATGGCGCGCCAGCTGCGCGACGCCCAATGTCACACGATCTGGGAAGGGACCGAGAACATCCTCTGTCTCGACGTCCGCCGCGCGATGCGCAACGAGGGCGCGCACGATGCATTGCTCGCACGCGTCGAGCGGGCGCTCGACGAGGCCGGGCCTCATCGCGTTCTGGCGCCGGTCGCGGATGGCGTCGCCGCGACGCTGAAGGACGCGCGCGAGGCGATCGCACACCTGGAGACCTCACCGACCGACATTCAGCTGCTGCACGCCCGTCGCTTCGCATATCTCCTCGCCGACGTGGCCGAGGGCGCGCTGCTGCTCGACGAGGCCTCGTGGTCGCTGCGGCGCGACGGCGACGCGCGCAAGGCCGTCATCGCGCGACGCTTCGCGAACCGTCACCTCCTGACGCAACGTGTGCGCGGCATCCTCGACGACGACCGCACGGCCCTCGATTTGTTCGACCCGGTCGTCCGGTACGGGAGGGTTGAACCCGGCGACGTCGCGGCGTAGCGGGACGTTGAACGAGCGGGTTGCAAGCGCGATCTGGCGTATCAGTCCGGAGCTCGTCCTCGCGCTCGACGAGCGGCTCGGACCCCCGGTCGACAGCTACGTCAACGGCTCACAGACTTGGCTCACCGACGACGGCCCGGACGACGTGACGCTCGAGTGGCGTCTCCATCCCGTCGCCGCATACCGAACGCCCCGTGGCATGTCGCACTACGACGTCTGGGAGCAGGTGGTCACGGACCTCAGCGTGGGTGCGGATCCCGACGAGCTGACGCTGGGTGACGAGCGGCGCCCGCTCGCGGCGTTGTGGGACGGGCTCGAGTGCTTCCCTGCGTACGGCGACGAGGTGGAGCCCGCGAATCTCGCCCGCAGCGCGACCGAGGCACTCGGCGTTCCCCCCGACATCACCGGGATGGTCGACCACGTGCCCATCGGGGACGCGTGGGAACGAACATCGGGAACCGTGTCGATCATCGACCTGATCGAACAGCAGCTCCGAACCTGACCGTGTCCTGGCGTCACTTCCCGCGAACTATTCGCCTGAAGTGACGCCGGAATCGTGCTCGCCGCGCCACGGGGGTGTGCGGGGCGGGTCGAACTCGACCGGACGCTTCTCGCCGTCGATCGCGGCGAACGCGAGGTCCACCCAGCGTGCGCCACCCGCGAGCGGCCACGGCAGCGCATCGCGCGCGAAGAAGCCGACCGCGTCCGTCTCGAGCGGATGGCCAGCCAGCTCGCCGCCGATCATCTTGCAGTGGAACACCAGCGAGTACATCGGCACGCGGGCGAACCCGAGACGCAGCCCGTCGAACACCGCGATCAGGCGGCTGGGCTCGACCTCGATACCGGTCTCCTCGTACACCTCCTTGACCGCGATCTCCGAGGGCGAGTAGCCGACGTCGGCCCATCCGACGGGATAGAGCCAGATGCCCGAGTCGGCGCGCTGTGTCAGCAGGATCTCGCCCTTCTCGTTTCCGACGACGGCGGCGACCGCGACCTTCGGCGTGACATAGCCGGCGACGCCCTCGCCGACGGTGTCGATCCACTCGTCGAAGAGAGCGTCGGCCTCGGCCTCCTCCACCGCGGCGGCTCGGATGTCGGCCGCGACCTTCAGCACTTCCTCGAAGCGCTCGCGCTCGTACAGGCTCTGCGTGAACCCGAGGCCGGTACGGGCGACGCCGGAGAGCGCCTCCGCCC
>CAZJSY010000453.1:0-2066 GCA_964548555.1 uncultured Burkholderiales bacterium | reverse complement strand
GCAGCGGTGTGCAGGCTGAGCGCCTGGACCTGCTCGATTCGCATGGTCCGTGCGGTCGCCGGGACGTGTTTCAACAGCCGGCTCATGTCCCTCACGAAGTCGTTGCGCGACTGCTGTACGTCTTCTTGATCCGCGAAGACGTTTGCCCCGCCGCTGCGCTCGAGTTGCTCCACGAACGAGACGTAATGGCTGTCGCCCGACTCGGCGAGTTCGAGGAGCGGAACGATGTGGGCTTCGAACCGACCGCGCAGATCATCCGGGTCGACCCGGGCTCTGAGCAGATTGCGCCGCTGCACGAGGTCCGCGACCCGGTACGCGAAGATCGCTCGCAAGAGCCCCTCTTTCGAGCCGAAGTGATACTGGATCGCGGACTTGTTGCCGGAGCCCGCCTCGATGGCGATCGCTCGGAGGGCCACGCCGTCGATCCCGTGCTGAGCGAAGAGGCGCTCGGCGGTGAGCAGCAGTTGCCGCGCAGTCGGTCCGCTCGGCGCGTCCTGCGACGCGCTCATCCGCGATCTTCCGAATCAGGTCGGGAGCAACCCATGAGCGCAAGCGCAGCATCCGCCTCTTGAACGACACGCGGCGTCGTGCGTGAACACAGTTCGGCCAGGATGCCGACGTCCTTGGCGAGCAGGGGGCCGGCCACGGCCGCCATGGCGTCGAGGCCGAAGCCGGAGCCCGCGACGATGTCGGTGGCATAGCTTCGTGCGCTCCCATCGCGCAGCACTGTGCCGAGACCCGCCGGGTCGAGTCCGCGCTCGGCGGCAAGCGCGAAGACCTCCGCGGCGAGTCCGAGCTGCGCGGTGAACAGCGCATTGTTGAGGAGCTTGGCCTCTTCGCCCGCGCCGAGTGGCCCCACGTGCACGAGCGGGTTCGCATACGTCGCGAGCACGGGTCGGCACCGCTCGAAGATGTCAGGCGCGCCGCCGACCATGACGAGCAGCTCGCCCTGAGCCGCCCGATCGCCGCCGCCGCTCACCGGGGCATCGACAACGTGCAGCGACGGATAGTCCACTTGCAAACGCCGGCACGTCTCGGGGTGGACCGTGCTGTGCACGACGACGACGCCGCCGGGCGCCATCCCTGCCAACGCACCGTCGGGCCCGCGCAACACCTCGTCGACGTCGGTGTCGGCGACGACGCATACGCACAGCACATCACTGGCGGCGCCCAGCTCGGCCCGGGTCGTCGCGATGTGGGCCGCGGTGCCGGCGTACGGTGCGAGGCTTTCCGCGCGTCGGGCCCACAGCGTTGTGGGAAACCCGGCGTCGACGATCCGGCGCGCCATGGGGCCGCCCTGTGAACCGAGACCGACGAAGCCCACCCTGGGCTCGAGCGTCATGAACGTTGCTCCGCAATGCGGTCTTGCACATATCCCTCCACGTCCTTCGCGCGCGCCACGAGCTCGTCACGTATCTCCGGCACGGTGAGGACGAGAAAGCGTCCCTCCTCGACGGCTTGCGCGGTCAGCTCGCCGACCTTGTCGGCCGAGACGATCTCGTGCTCCGGTGCTCGGGGCGACGACGATGCCTGCCCGTAGAAGGAGATCTGCTCGACGATGTTCGTCGCGACACCGGAAGGGCACAGGCACGTCACGCCGATCCCCCGGGGCCCGAGGTAGAACGCGAGCGCTTCGGACACGCCGACGACCGCGTGCTTGCTCGCGACATATGGCAACCGGTCGAAGCCGTACGCGAGCAGTCCCGATGCCGATGCCGTGTTGACGACATGCCCGCGTCCGTTCTCGAGCAGCATGGGAAGGAAGACCCGGTTGCTGCGCGCAATGCTCAACAGGTTGACGTCGAGTACGCGCTCCCACGCTTCGTCGGGAAGCGACTCGGGAGCCCCCATGGCGAGCACTCCGGCGTTGTTCATCACGACGTCGATCCGGCCGAATCGTTCCAGAGACGCATTGCGCAACGCCTCGAGGTCCGTCTCTCGCGTGACATCGGCGGGGACGCCGACCGCCTGCCCGCCGAAGGCGTCGATCTCTGCGGCGACGCCCAGGGCCCGCTCGTCGACGAGGTCGCTGACCACGACGCGCGCGCCACGACGGGCGAACGACA
>CAZJSY010000452.1:0-2069 GCA_964548555.1 uncultured Burkholderiales bacterium | reverse complement strand
CGGCTCGACAACTGGAACCCCGGAGCGCCGGACCGCCCGACGTGCTGGTTGACGACGATCAATGCCGATGGAAGTCCCCACGTAACGAGCGTCGGTGCGCTGTGGCACGCGGGCTCGTTCTGGTTCCAGACCGGCGAACGCACGCGCAAGGCACGAAACGTCGCACGGAACGCGCGCTGCTCGATGAGCGTCGCCACGCGTGGACTCGACGTCGTGGTCGAGGGAGAGGCACACCGCGTCACGGACCCGATGCTGGTGTCCGAGGCGGCGTCGTTGTGGGCGCAGGGCGGATGGCCGGCCCGGGTCGACGAGTCCGGGACGGCGATCACGGCGGATTTCAACGCGCCATCGGTTGGACCGCCGCCGTGGTTCGTGTACCGACTCACACCGCGCGCGGCAACGGCAGTCAGTGCCGTCGAACCCTATGGTTCAACCCGCTGGCGGTTCTGAGCTCGCGCGTGGGATCGACGACGATGTGTTCGTCGATCACGCCCATCTTGCACTCACGATGCCGATCATGCGCTCCCGATTCAGAGCATGCACGAGCCCGGAAGAGCAGACCGTCATCGCCAAGGTGTTGTCACCGACCGATACTCTTCGCTTACGAACGGCTGATGTGGAACGTCAGCGTCGTTGCCGCGCTGCCGCTCGTACGCACGGAATCGATGGTTCCGCGCGCAGTGCTGTAGACGCCGGTGCCGCCGATGATCGCGGTGACCGTGTCGCCCAACGGCGGTGGGATGGCGATGCTCGCGGCGCTGAGGATCTGCCCTCCGGGAAGCACCGACGCGGCCGTGCATACCGCGAGCGGACCCGGTCCGGTGAGCAGACAGCCGACCTGATTCGTTCCGATTCGTTGCCCGTCGCGGCTGAGATCGTTCGTGATGGCGATGGCGTTGCCGGCCGGTTTGACCGAGGTGACGCTCTCGATCACCGTCATCGTTTCTTCCCGGCGGGGTTGGTGGTGCCGGTCGTTGTTGGTCGCGCCCGCCGCACTGACCCACGCGATCACGCCGGCGGCGAGTGCCACACCGGCCGCGACGACTGCTTTGGTTCGCATCTTGTCTCCCCGCCCCGTCGACGCCCGCACCGACGACCCTCTCAGGATTCGCAGTGCTCGAGCGACCGGATCAGTTCCGTCCGCCCGAGAGTCGGCGGTCGTCGATCCGGCAGCGCGACGCTGTGCACATGAGGCACGTCCTCGAGTCATGGACCGCAGCAGCGGAGAGAGTGACAGGTGCTCTTGTCCCCGACGTCGTTCCGCCGCTACCGGCCGGCATCCCGGGTGATCCTGGATATTTCGGCCCGGACAGTCTCGTGTGGGAAGTCGCGCGCGAGCGCGTGCTCGTTGCCGGTGGGCCTGCCGCGTTGCTCTTGCAGATCGCACACCCGCTCGTTGCGGCCGGCGTCACCCAGCACAGCAACTTTCGCGAGGAGCCGTTCCAGCGACTGAACCACACCCTCGCCACAATGCTGGTCGTCGTCTTCGGCGACCACGAGCAGGCCGCGTCGGCCGCTCGTCGAGTCGAGGATCTTCATGAGCGCGTGCACGGTCGGTCGACGAGAGACACGGGCGAGGTCCCCGCGGGCACGCCGTACTCCGCCACCGATCCCGACCTTCTGCTGTGGGTCTTCGCAACGCTCGTCGAAACCGCGCTCGCTTCGTTCGCGGCGTTCGTTCGGCCCGTCACGCCGGAGGAACGCGACGCGTACTACATGCACGGCACGGCGCTCGCCACGCTGTTCGGAGTTCCTCGCGAGACACTGCCGAAGACTTACGACGCCTTCAAGGCGTTCTACGTCAACACGTGCGACGACCTCGTCGTCGGGCACGACGCTCGCGAGATCGCCCGCGTGATCTTCGGAGCTCGTCTCTCGCTGCTTCCGGTGTCCCCGCTGGGACAGATCGCTGCCGCGGCCTTCCTACCGGCATCACTTCGTGATGGATATGGCCTGCGCTGGGAACGCGACACGAGGCTGATGTTCGCGTCCGTGGCCCATGCCGTCCGGCGGTCTCTTCCGCTCGTGCCGCCCGCGATCCGCTATTGGCAGCACTGGCGCGCCGGCCT
>CAZJSY010000451.1:0-2069 GCA_964548555.1 uncultured Burkholderiales bacterium | reverse complement strand
GGCGACGAGCTCGACGAGGCGATCATCAACTTCGTGAAGAAGGAGTACTCGCTCGCGCTGGGTGAGCGCACCGCGGAGGAGATCAAGATGGCCCTCGCGAGCGCATATCCGCTCGAGGAGGAGCTCTACGCCGAGATCCGCGGTCGCGACCTCGTCACCGGCCTGCCCAAGACGATCGTCGTGTCGACGCAGGAGATCCGCGAGTCGATCGAGGAGCCCGTCTCGGCGATCGTCGACGCGGTGAAGGTGACGCTCGACAAGACGCCTCCCGAGCTCGCGGCCGACATCATGGAGAAGGGCATCGTCATCACGGGTGGCGGCGCGCTGTTGCACGGGCTCGACAACCGGCTTGCATCTGAGACGGGTATGCCCATCCGTGTCGCGAGCAATCCGCTCACTTCGGTGGTGATCGGCTCGGGTCAATGCCTCGAGGAGTTCGACGCGCTCAAGCAGGTGCTGATCTCGTCGCAAGGCAACTGAGCTCTTGATCGCCGCCGTGAGCTCACCGCCCTCCGTGCGGAGCGTGTAGACCTCCCGATGGTGGTCTACCGACGAAGCGCTCGCCGACGTTCGATCGTGATCCTGCTCGTGATCACGTCGATCACGCTCATCACGCTCGACCAGCGCGGCGGCGGCAGCGGCATCATCGGGTCGATCCGCTCGGGCGCGCACGACGTGGTCGCGCCGGTGCAGCGCGGCGTCGGGGACATCGTCCAGCCGGTGTCCGACTGGTTCGACGGCGTCACGAGCCGGGGATCGCTCGCGAGCGAGAACCGGAAACTGCGTCAAGAGGTGCAGTCGCTGCGCACCCGGGTCGGGCAAACCGACACGTTGCGGCGGGATGCCGACGCGATGCGCCGGCTGCTGGAAATGCCGTCGATCGGTGACGCCAAGACCGTGGGCGCGCAGGTGATCATCGGCGCGCCGGGCAACTTCGACAACACGCTGCAGATCGACAAGGGAACGGCCCAGGGCGTCAAGAAGGGCATGCCGGTCGTGTCGGATCTGGGCCTGATCGGACGCGTCGTCGAAGCCGGCCGGCACACAGCGACCGTTTTGCTGATCACCGACCCCGCGTCGAACGTCGGGGTCCGCCTCATGAGCAGCGGCGCCACGGGCGTCGCGAGCGGGCACGGCGCCGTGAGCACGTTGACGCTCACGTTCGTCAATCCCGATGTCACGGTCGTCAAGGACGAGAAGGTGGTGACGGCCGGACAGCAGAACGGTCTGTATCCGGCGGGGATCCCGATCGGCTCGGTCGTCGCGGCGACGAAGACTCCGGCGACGAATCAGTACGAGGTCACCGTCCGGCCCTCGGTCGACCTGAAACGGGTCGAGTTCGTGAAGGTGGTGCTCTGGACCGGTGCCGGTAGCGCCGGATGATGCGCCGGCTCCGACTCACGCTGCTGCTGGCGGTAGCCGTACTCCTGCAGACGTCGGTGTTCCCGCACCTACGCATCGGCGGTGCCGCGCCGGACGTCGGACTCGTGCTCGTGGTGGCGGTCGCCACGCGCGAGGGCGTCGAGGTCGGCGCCGCGATGGGCTTCGTGACGGGGCTGCTCGTCGACCTCTACCTGCAGACCCCGCTCGGTCTGTCGGCGCTGGCGTTCGCGCTCACCGGCGCCGCGGTGGGCGTCGTGCAGGCCGGTCTCCTGCGGCCCGGACGCTGGGTGGCGCCGCTGCTCGGTGCACTCGGCGGCCTGACGGGGAACCTGCTGTTCATCGGGGTGGGGATTCTCGCCGGTCAGGACCAGCTCCGATCGGTCCACGCACTCGAGGTCACGGGTTTCGCAGTGCTGTACGACGCACTGATCGCGGCATTCGTGTTCCCGCTCGCGATGTGGGCGACAGGGCCTGCCGCGACATCCCGCACGGTTGCGCCCGGGCCAGGATGGGGCGCGTGAGACGTCGTGGCTGCCGCTCGTGACCGAAGCGCGCCAGGTTCGGGTCGGGATCGTCGGCGTCGTCATCGTCGCCGTCTTCAGCGCGCTGTTCGCGCGGCTGTGGTTCCTCCAGGTCGGTCCGAGCAACAAGGTCACGGCCGCGGTGCAGACCAACTCGGTGCGCAC
>CAZJSY010000450.1:0-2071 GCA_964548555.1 uncultured Burkholderiales bacterium | reverse complement strand
CCCGTCACGCTGTTGCGCCAGCGCGCGCTGTACCAGTCGATGCGCAACTCGGCTCGGCGTTCGTTGCGACAGCTGAGACGCTCGGTGTCTCGCGTCGCGGAGATCGACCGCGAAGACGCCGAGAAGGTTCTCACTCTCGAAGACATCGTGCTGGAGCGGCTTCGCGGCGTGACCGGCGTTACCACGGGGATGCGGATCCGCAATCACGGCGACCTGCATCTCGGACAGGTGCTGTCCACCGGACGCGACTACGTCATCATCGATTTCGAGGGCGAACCGTCGCGCTCGATTGACGAACGCCGCCACAAGCGCTCCCCGCTGCGTGACGTCGCGGGGATGCTCCGGTCGTTCCACTACGCCTCGCACGTCGCGATCCGCGACCTCGTCGCGCGCGGCGCGTCCGGGGGCGACATGCGCGGCGAGCTCGCGCTGCGGCCGTGGGCCGAGCTCTGGTCGGCATGGGTGTCGAGCGCGTTCCTGTCGTGCTACCTGCAGGTGATGGAAGGCACCGACCTCCTGCCGTCGACGCCCGACGAGCTTCGCGTCTGTCTCGACGCGCACCTCCTCGACAAGGCGCTGTACGAGCTCGGTTACGAGCTCGGTAGCCGTCCCGACTGGGTCGGCATACCGATCGCAGGCATCCTTGCGATCACGGGGTCGCAAGCGTGACGTTGTCCCGCGTGCTCGTACGGCTCGCCGACGCGTGGAGTGTCGCGGTCTCGTACCGCAGCTACGACGGCACCCGCAGACGCGTGTCTCCCGACGCGCTGATCGGAGTGCTGCGGGCGCTCGGCGCTCCCATCGAGCGAGCGGACGACGCTTCCGAAGCGCTGCGGGCCCGCCTCGCTGAGCGGCAGAACACCATGCTCGAACCCGTCACGGTCGTGTGGAACGGCGCCGCACCGGTCGTCGCGGTGCGAACCCCGACGGCGGACGCGGACGGCGATCTGTCCTTCGAGCTCGCGCTGGACGACGGGTCCACGCTTCACATCGACGCTCGTTCGGGTCGCGTCGAGAGTCTCGAGCGCTCGGAAGACGACGGCACGACAGTCGTGCGGCGAGTCATGTTCCCTGACCCGGTTCCATACGGCGCGCATCGGCTCCGATGTCGCGCCGCCGGACGTGAGGCCGAGTCGATGCTGCTGGCAGCGCCGCGCCACGCGTACCAGTTCCCGGCGGCCCGGGCGTGGGGTGTGTTCGCTCCTGTGTACGCGCTCCGCACGCACCGCGACGATCCGCTCCCCGGCGACCTCGACGACCTCTCGGCGCTCGCCGACCGGGTCGGTGGTCTCGGCGGGGCCGTGGTCGGAACGCTGCCGTTGCTGGCCGCGTTCCTGGACGACCCTTACGAGCCGAGTCCCTACTCGCCGGTGAGCCGCCGGTTCTGGAACGAGCTGTACGCGAGCACCGACGCGTCGGTCGGCACGACCAGCGAGGACGGCCTCGTCGATCTGCGCGGCGCGTACGAGCAGAAGCGCCGCGCGCTCGAGGAAGCCGCCGCGCGCGACGAGCATGCGGAATTGGTGCGCGCGTACGTCTCCCGGTGTCCGCGCGTCGACGGGTACGCGAGGTTCCGCGCCGCGGTCGAGCAGTACGGGATCGACTGGTCGACGTGGCCGGCGCAGTGGCGGGTCGGCGGGATTCCGGACGACGCCGTAGATCACGCGCGGGTGCGATATCACCGGTACGCACAGGCGATCGTCGACGAGCAGCTCGGTTCGCTCGCGCGGCGGCTGCGGGATCGATCGCAGGTGTTGTACCTCGACTTCCCGCTCGGCACCCACCGTCAGGGCTACGACGTGTGGGAGGGACGGGGGCTCTTCGTCGACGACGCGAGCGTCGGGGCGCCGCCCGATCAGTTCTTCACACGCGGTCAGGACTGGGGCTTCCCTCCGGTGCATCCCGAGCGCAGCCGCACCGACGGACACGCCTACTTCGCGGAGTGCATCGACGCTCACCTCGCTCACGCCGGACTGTTGCGCATCGACCATGCAATCGGGCTGCACCGTCTCTGGTGGATCCCGCCGGGCCACGATGCCGCCGACGGCGCGTTCGTGCGCTACCCCACCGA
>CAZJSY010000449.1:0-2082 GCA_964548555.1 uncultured Burkholderiales bacterium | reverse complement strand
GGGTTTCGGGCATCGAGATGGGCGCGGTGGCGATCCGCCGCGCGCTTGCCGACGCGGGCGTCGAGTGGCGTGACATCCAGTTCGCGTTCGGTGGCAGCTACGAGGTCGACAATCCGGATGCCGTCGTCGCGTTGATGGGTCTCACCGGGATCCCGTTCACCGACGTGTACAACGGTTGCGCGACCGCCGCGAGCGCGTTGACGTTGGCCGCGCAGACGATCCGCCTCGGCGAGCACGACCTCGGCATCGCGGTGGGCATGGACAAGCACCTGCCGGGTGCCTTCAGCGCCGATCCGCGCCAGTATGCGTGCCCGTCGTGGTACGGCGAGCTGGGGCACTTCGTCACGACGAAGTTCTTCGGGATGAAGATCAACAAGTACATGCAGGACCACGGCATTTCGCCCGAGACGCTCGCGAAGGTGGCGGCGAAGAACTACCGCAACGGCTCGCTGAACGAGAACGCCTTCCGACGTAAGCCGCTCTCCGAGGAGGAGATCCTCGGGTCGCCGATGCTCAACTACCCGCTGACGCAGTACATGTTCTGCAGCCCCGACGAAGGTGCAGCCGCGGTGGTGCTGTGTCGCGCCGAGCACGCGCACCGCTACACCGACACGCCGATCTACCTGCGGGCAACCACCGTGCGAACGCGCCGGCTCGGCGCGTTCGAGGTGCACAGCCCCTGGCTGCCGATGGAGCAGACGCCGGGTCCGACCGTGGACGCGTCGCGCGCGGCGTTCGAGATGGCCGGCATCGGGCCACGCGACGTCGACGTGATCCAGCTGCAAGACACCGACGCGGGCGCGGAGGTCATCCATCTCGCCGAGAACGGTTTCTGCGCCGACGGCGAGCAGGAGAAGCTCGTCGCGCAGGGCGCGCTCGAGATCGGCGGCTCGTTGCCGGTGAACACCGACGGTGGGCTGATCGCCAACGGCGAGCCGATCGGGGCGTCCGGGCTGCGGCAGGTGCACGAAGTCGTGCGGCAGCTGCGGGGGCAGGCGGGCGACCGGCAGGTACCCGGCAACCCGAAGGTCGGTTACACACAGCTGTACGGCGCGCCGGGCACAGCGGGCGTCTCGATCCTGTCGAAGTGATGGCCGACACGGTGACGGACCCGCAACTCCGGCAGGAGATGATCGAGACCGTCAGGAAGTTCGTCGCGCGCGACGTGATCCCCGTGGCGAACGATCTCGAGCACGCCGACGAGTATCCGGCAGGCATCGTGGCTTCGATGAAGGACCTCGGCCTGTTCGGCATCACGATCCCGGAGGAGTACGGCGGTCTGGGGCTTGACCTCCTCACGTACATCGGCGTCGTCGAGGAGCTCGCGTTCGGGTGGATGTCGTTGTCGGGTGTGGTGAACACGCACAACATGTGCGCGACGCTGATCAACACGCACGGCTCTGACCAGCAGAAGCAGCGCTGGTTGCCGCAGATGGCCTCGGGCGCGCGGCGGGGCGCGCTCTCACTGTCGGAACCCGACGCCGGCACCGACACCCGCAACATCAGCTGCCGCGCCATACGCGACGGCGACGAGTGGATCGTCAACGGCACGAAGGCGTGGGTGACCAACGGCGAACGGGCGGGGATCGTCGCGCTGGCGGCGCGCACCGACGAGGGGATCTCGGCGTTCATCGTGGAGAAGGAGCCGGGTCCCAGCTTCGGCGGTCTGTCGGTGTCGAAGAACGTCGGCAAGCTCGGCTACCGGGGCATCGAGACCGTGGAGATGGCGTACGTCGACCACCGTCTGTCGGCCGGCTCACTCATCGGAACACCGGGCCGGGGGCTCGCGCACATCCTCAGCGTGCTCGAGGTGGGTCGCATCAACATCGCGGCACGCGCCGTGGGTGTGGCGCGCGCCGCGTTCGAGGCCGCGCTCGCGTACGCGCAGCAGCGTCACACCATGGGCAAGCCGATCGCCGAGCATCAGGCCATTCAGCTCAAGCTGGCCGACATGGCGACGCGACTCGAAGCGGCACGGTTGTTGACCGTCGCCGCCGCCGAGAAGAAGCAGGCCGGGGTCCGCTGCGACGTCGAAGCGGGCATGGCGAAGCTGTTCGCGAGCGAGACCGCGCTCGAGCTCGC
>CAZJSY010000448.1:0-2097 GCA_964548555.1 uncultured Burkholderiales bacterium | reverse complement strand
GTATTCCTCCACGATGGCCCGGAGGATCGATGCCTTGCGCTCGTCGACGTGCTCGGGCTCGCTCATGCCTGTCGCTCGTTGGGCTCGGAGGCCGGACCGGTGGGTCCCCGGCCGGCCACTGCTCGCAGGGGTATCGGCATTCCCACCTGCTCGATTAGCACTCGATTGTACCGAGTGCCAGCCGATCTCACACCGAGTGCAGCAGACGCACGGTGATTTCCGAGGCCAGCAGCCGGCCCCGGCGCGTCAGGCGCGCCCGGCCGGCGTCGTGCTCGAGGAGCCCGGCGTCGACCAGCTCCGCGACGACCGCCTCGGCGCCTGCGCCCGGCGAGACGCCTCGACGGGTGCGCAGACCGAGCGCGAGCTCCTCCTCGGCGCGGACCCGTTCATCGATGACCTCGGCCCCGGCCTCGGGCGACTCGCCGGCGGTGACGCGGGCGATGTAACGCTCGGGTGTGCGGACGTTCCACCACCGCCGTCCGGCCGTGTGGCCGTGCGCCGCACAACCGATGCCGAGGTATTCGCCGCCCCGCCAGTAGAGCTCGTTGTGGCGGCACTCCTGACCCGGCCGGGCCCAGTTGGAGATCTCGTACCAGGACAGCCCGGCGTCCTCGAGCACTTCGTCGGTGAGGATGTACTTGTCGGCCTGGTCGTCGTCGTCGGGAGCGCGGCGGGTGCCCTGCGCGACCATCAGCCCGAGCGGCGTGCCGGGCTCCACCGTCAACGCGTACGCGCTGATGTGGTCCGGCGCGAGCGCGAGCGCTTCGCGCAGCGTCGCGTCCCAGTCGGCCAGCGACTCACCCGGCGTCCCGTAGATCAGGTCGACGTTGAGCCGGCGGAAGCCCGACGCTCTCGCCATCGCGACCGCCTTGGCGACGTTGTCGGGATCGTGCGTACGGCCGAGCGCGCGCAACACGTGCGGTCGCATCGACTGCACGCCGAGCGACAGACGGTTGACGCCCGAGGCGGCGTACCCGTCGAGCTTCGCCTGGTCGACGGAGTCGGGGTTGCACTCGACCGAGATCTCCGCACCGGAATCCACCGGGATCTCGTGAAGGATCGCGGCCAGTTGCTGCGAAGTGAGCAGCGATGGCGTCCCTCCGCCGAAGAAGACGCTCGAGGCGGACGTGAGATCGCCACGCTCGACACGACGGCGCAGATCCGTCGCGCACGCGTCGACGTAGCTCTGCACGAGATGGACGCGGTCGGTCCACGTCGCGAAGTCGCAGTAGTCGCAGCGATGGGAGCAGAACGGGATGTGGACGTAGACGCCGAACGGCACCGAAGCATGATCGCGCCGGATGGCGAAAGGTGGAGCTCAGACGAACTTGCCTACCGCGACGGGTTGGTTCTGACTGATCACGACGCCCGGGTCGTGCTCCTCGGTGATGGCGAAGCCGATGACGCGGCCGTCGTAGCGGAATGCAGCGAGTCGTGGTGCGGGCCCCAACACGCCGGCGGACACGGCCGTCGGGTTCGCCGGGTCACCGACGAGCGCCCACAGTTGGTACGTCCGACCCTGGGCGAGCGGGGCGAGCCGCTCGCCCGCGAAGTATCCGCTGCCGTCGCGAAGCAGGACCACGTGTGCAGTCGGGACGCCATCGGGTTGCGAGAGGACGACACTCTTCGCGCCGGGGTCCACCCGGGCCGCGGCATATGCGCGCTGCAGCGCACCGGTCTCGCCGAGCGCCCGCGACAAGGTGTCGATGTGGTGGTCCTGCTGACTGACCCGGATGCCGAGCGCGACTGCTGCCGCGGCCCCGATCGCCGCGATGGCCGCGACGACGCGTAGCGCCTTCGACTTCCTCCGGCGCCGAACACCGTCGACGTCGCTGATCGCCGGATGCTGCGATGCCGCGCGCCGCGGCGGAGGCATCGTCGGCGCATCACCGTGGATGGCGCCGGTGATGCGGTTCCACACTCCGACCGGGGCGTCACCGCCGGCGTTGGCGATGAGCGCGGCCAGCTCGCGGTACTCCGCGACCTCGGCGCGCGCGCGGGCGTCCCGGGCGAGGAACCGCTCGATCTCGACGCGTTCCTCTTCGTCGACGGCGTCGAGTGCGTACGCGCCGAGAAGCTCGCGCAGTTGCTCCGCGT
>CAZJSY010000447.1:0-2113 GCA_964548555.1 uncultured Burkholderiales bacterium | reverse complement strand
CTTCTGCTCGTCGGTGAACGCGTCGCCCCGTAGCTGCATCACCAGCACGAGGTCGGCCTGCTTCACGACCTGCTTCCGGTACAGGTCGAAGTAGGGATAGTGCAACAGCAGCGGGTAATGGTCGGGTGGTGTGTTGTCGAAATCCCAGACCTGATGTGTGGTGAAGCCCTCCGCCTGTGGATGCACACCCAACGCCGTGTCGTACGGGATGAACATCGACGCGGCCGCGTCGCGCCACGCGGCAGCCTCTTCGGCGTCGACTCCAAGCTTGGCCGCCTGGGCGGGATGACGGACGACGCATGCAGCCGCGGTTCGCAGGTTCTGTTGGGCCATGAGGTTCGTATACACGTTGTTGTCCGCGATTGCGCTGTACTCGTCGGGCCCGGTGACGCCGTCGATGCGGAACGTGCCCCTTGCATCGTGATGGCCGAGCGAGCGCCACAACCGTGCCGTCTGCACGAGCAGGTCGACCCCGATCTTCTCGTCGAATGACTCGTCGCCGGTCGCGGCCACGTAATAACGCACCGCCGCCGCGATGTCGGCGCCGACGTGAAACGCCGCGGTACCGGCCGGCCAGTAGCCCGAACACTCCGGACCGTCGATGGTGCGCCACGGGAACGCGGCGCCGCGCAATCCGAGTTGCTGCGCGCGGTCGAGCGCGGCGGAGAGGGTGCTGTGACGCCAGCGCAGTGCGTCAGCCGCCGCGTCCGGACAGGAGTGGGTCAGCACGGGCAGTACGAAGGTCTCGGTGTCCCAGAACGCATGACCGTCGTAGCCCGATCCGGTCAATCCCTTCGCCGGGATCGCTCGTCCTTCGGCGCGGGCGCCCGCTTGCAGCAGATGGAACAGCGCGAAACGAACCGCTTGTTGGATCTCCGCGTCGCCCTCGAGTTCGACGTCGGCATGCTCCCAGAAGTGGTCGAGGTACGCGCGCTGCTCGCTCAGGAGACCGTCCCAGCTTGTCTGGCTTGCTGCCCTGAGGGCGGCTTCGACCTGGTCCCGCAAGGCGGGCAACGACCTGACCGCCGACCAGCCGTGGGCAACGATCTTCGTCAGCACCAACCGCTCGCCCGGCTGCAGCAGCGTCGTGACAGTGATGCGGGCCACGTCTTCGAAGCTCTCCCCGTGGAGGTCCGCATCGGCGCCTTCGATCACGTGGTCCATCACCGCTGCTACGCGCAACCCGCTCCGCCGCGTGCGGTGAACCAGTCCCGCGCGTGTGCCCACGTTCCCGTACGACTCTGATTCCAGCGGTGCTTCGAGCACCGCCGCGATCCGCGGGTCACCGTTGGACGGCGGCATCGTCTCGTTCGCGACGAGCTCCGACTGGATAACGATTCGGGCCGGACCGTCGAGCGGCTCCACCTCGTATCGGATCGCGGCGATGGCGCGTTGTGTGAGCGACACCATGCGCACCGATGTGACGCGGACCGTCCGTCCCGCGGGCGACGACCATTCCGCTCGGCGCGACAGCGTCCCGGCACGGAAGTCGAGCAGCCGCTCGTGCGACTTGAGCTCGCCGTACCGCACGTCGAACGGCTCGTCGTCGACGAGCAGGCGGATGATCTTGCCGTTGGTGACGTTGATCATCGTCTCGCCCGACTCGGGATTTCCGTATCCCGCCTCGGCATACGGCAGCGGGCGCAGCTCGTAGACGCCGTTGAGGTACGAACCGGGCAGTCCGTAGGGCTCGCCTTCTTCGAGGTTGGCTCGCCAACCGATGTGCCCGTTCGACAGCGCGAACAGCGACTCGGTCTGCGCCATCCGGTCGTAGTGCAGCTCCGTCTCACGGAGCGACCATGGTTCCACCGAGAACGCGGGATGCTGGATCATGGCTTGTCGAGGAGCTCGGCGAGATCCTTCACGACGATGTCGGCGCCGTGAGCTCGCAACGCGTCCGCCTGCCCGACCCGGTCGACGCCGACGACGAACGCGAACTTGCCGGCGCGTCCGGCCTCCACGCCGGCGAGCGCGTCTTCGAAGACCGCTGCTTCACCGGGCGCGACACCGAGTGCGCGGGCGCCCGCGAGAAACGTGTCGGGCGCAGGTTTGCCCCTGAGGTGCTCGCGTTCGGCCACGAACCCGTCGATGCGGGCCTCGAACAGATCCGCGA
>CAZJSY010000446.1:0-2135 GCA_964548555.1 uncultured Burkholderiales bacterium | reverse complement strand
GCCCGCAGCGAGTGCGACCGTAGAGGCCGGAAGTTCCGACGGGTACCTCCCGTTACCCTGGGAAGAATGCTTCCGCGCGACCGCCTTGCCGACCTCGAGACCGAGCTGGAGAAGCTCGAGTCACGCCTGCCCGAGATCTACGCCTCGGGCGACCAGCGCGCGACCCGGGACGCCGGCCGACGGCACGCCGAGCTGAAGCCGGTGGTCGACGCGTGGCGCGAGTACAAGCAGAACGAGTCCGATCTTCGCGAGGCGAAGGAGATGCTCGGCGCGGAGAACGACTCCGAGATGCGTGACTTTCTGCGCGGCGAGGTCGCGGAGAAGGAATCCTCTGTCGAGGAGCTCGAGACGCGTCTTCGAGAGCTCATGCTGCCCCGCGACCCCAACGACGGCCGGAACGTGATCGTCGAGATCCGCGGCGCGGTCGGTGGGGAGGAGGCCAACCTCTGGGCCGGCGACCTCTTGCGGATGTACCAGCGGTACGCGGAGGCCCACGGCTGGAAGGTGGAGACTCTCTCGAGCCAGCCATCGGAGATGGGTGGTTTCCGCGACGTGACCTTCGTCGTGAAGGGCCCCGACGCGTGGGCGCGGTTGAAGTACGAGGCGGGCGTGCACCGTGTGCAGCGCGTCCCCGTGACGGAGAGCCAAGGTCGTGTGCACACGAGCGCGGCCACTGTCGCGGTCCTGCCGGAGGCCGAGGAGATCGCGGTCGACATCGATCCCAACGACCTCGACATCGACGTGTACCGCTCCACCGGACCGGGTGGACAGTCGGTGAACACGACCGACTCGGCGGTGCGCATCACCCACAAGCCTTCGGGTCTGGTCGTGACCTGCCAAGACGAGAAGAGCCAGCTGCAGAACAAGGAGAAGGCGATGCGCATCCTGCGCTCGCGACTGCTGCAGATCGAGCAGGAGCGTCAGCAGCAGGAGCTCTCGAGCGCGCGGCGCAGCCAGGTGAAGAGCGGCGACCGCTCCGACAAGAGTCGTACGTACAACTACAAGGAGAACCGCGTCACCGATCACCGTGTCGGACAGACCTGGCACTCGCTCGATCAGGTGTTGGAGGGTCAGCTCGACGACATCGTCGGTGCGTTGGCGGCGGCGGAACGCGCCGAGCAGCTCGGCGCAGCGGAGTGATCCCTGCGTGACGACCTGGCGTGAGCTGTGTTCCCGCGCGCAGGCCTCGCTCGAGGCCGCGGGGATCGAGGGTGCGGCCGCGCAAGCACGCTGGATGATCGAAGAGGTATCGGGTTACGACGCGGCCGAGCTGTTCCGCAGTGGCCCGGAGCGTCCGTCCGACCGGGCGGTCGCCCGCCTCGAGTCGATGGTCGAGCGGCGGGTCGCGGGGGAGCCCGTGCAGTACGTGCTCGGTCACTGGTCGTTCCGCCGCCTGGACCTGCTCGTCGACCGGCGCGTGCTCATCCCGAGGCCGGAGACAGAGGTCGTCGCGGAGGTCGCGCTGGAGGAGGCCGTACGGCTCGGGGCCAAGCGTGGCAAGCGCAGCTCGTGGGCGGGTACCGACACCGACTACTACGTCGTCGACCTCGGTACCGGCTCGGGCGCGCTCGCGCTCGCGCTCGCCGACGAGCTGCCGCGTGCGCAGGTGTGGGCGACCGACGTGAGCGAGGCCGCGCTCGCCGTCGCACGCGCGAACCTCGCCGGCTGTGGCACCGCGGCCGCGCGGGTACGGCTCGCGACCGGGTCCTGGTTCGAAGCGTTGCCGGTGTGGATGCGCGGCGAGCTGCGGCTCGTGGTGTCGAACCCGCCGTACATCGCGAACTCCGAGATCGCCTCATTGCCACGGGAGGTCGCCGATCACGAGCCGCTCGAGGCGCTCGTCAGCGGGCCCACCGGGCTCGAGGCCATCGAACGCGTCGTGACCGGCGCGGTGGACTGGCTCCAGCCGGCAGGCGCCGTGGTGTGCGAGATCGCGCCGCACCAGGCCGTCGACGCGGTGGCGATCGCCCTCGAGGCGGGCTACGACGAGGCCTTCGTGCGCCCCGATCTCGCCGGTCGGGAGCGGGTGCTCGTCGCGAGGCTGCGGGTAGGGTCTGCGGCATGGCCGACGAGCTCGACGTCGACGCAATGCTCCAACGATTCCGCGACCGAGCCGCCGCGGTGAAGGACCGTCC
>CAZJSY010000445.1:0-2135 GCA_964548555.1 uncultured Burkholderiales bacterium | reverse complement strand
CCCGCGTCGTGGAAGATCGGGTTCTCGTCCTTCACCGCGGACGCGAAGTACGACACCGGTCCGCGTTCGACGACGACCTTCGCCGCGCCGGTGGGCTTCCCGATGACGCTCGTGTCGACGGCCATGTGCTGCGCTCCAGACTCGTGCGATCGTTTGACGATCGGCCCGCGCCGAGGGCACGTGCGTGCGGCACGCGCCTTGGCGGCTCGCCGGCCGCCCGCGCTACGGTGACGGCCACGTCAGTTTTCCCGCGACGGAAGGAACGCGCAAATGGGCATCCTCGACGGCAAGGTCGCGATCGTCACGGGCGCCGGGCACGGTGTCGGTCGGGGCGAGGCGGTCGAGCTCGCTGATCAGGGCGCGCGTGTCGTCGTGAACGACCTCGGCGGTGCGGTGTCGGGCGGCGGCGGCGACAAGCGCGTGGCCGACGAGGTGGTCGAGGTGATCAAGAAGCGCGGCGGCGAGGCGGTCGCGAACTACGACGACGTGTCCGACTTCAACGGCGCGAAGAACATCATCAACACGGCGATCGAAGCGTTCGGCAAGCTCGACGTGCTCGTGAACAACGCGGGCATCCTGCGCGACAAGATGATCTTCTCGATGGCGGAGGAAGACTTCGACGCCGTCATCCGGGTGCACCTGAAGGGGACGTGGAACACCGTGCACCACGCGTCGGCCTACTGGCGCAACGAGTCGAAGGAAGGCCGCCAACCGCGCGCTTCGATCGTCAACACGGTGTCGAGCGCGGGACTGCAGGGTCAGGCCAGCCAGTCGAACTACGGTGCCGCGAAGGCCGGAATCGCAGCGCTCACGATCATCGCCAGCCTCGAGCTCGCCCGTTACGGGGTGCGCGCGAACGCGATCGGTCCCGGCGGGTTCACGCGGATGGTGGGGCAGGCGATGAAGGACATCGAGGTCAAGGAGCCCGAGGACTACACCGAGTTCAACAACATGAACCCGGGCAACTCGGCGCCGGCGGTCGCGTGGTTGGCGTCCGACGACTCGATCCCCGTGACGGGTCAGGTGGTGCGCCTCGTCGGAAACAACCTCGCGCTGTACAAGCCGTGGGAGCTCGGTGAGCAGTTCCTCGCGAAGGACAAGGAAGGCAACCCGCAGCGCTGGGATCCCGTCGACATCGGTCAAACGCTGAACAAGTTCGTCTTCAACACCATCAACCCGGGGATCGCCCGGATCCAGCGATAGCGCGGCCGCGCCGTCGGTGGGAGCCGCGACGACACTGGGCGACGAGAGGGTGGCATGACGGCTCGGCGGGTCGCGATCGTCGGCGCAGCCTTGTCGGACATCGGACGGGTCGACGTCAGGACACCGTTCGAGCTGCACTATCAGGCGGCGAGCCGCGCGCTGGCCGACTCCGGGCTCACCAAGGACGATGTCGACGGGTTCGGATCGAGCGGCATGGGTCTGCTCGCACCGGTCGAGGTCGCCGAGTACCTCGGACTGCGCCCGACGTGGGTCGACGGCACGGGCGTCGGCGGGAGCACCTGGGAGTTCATGGTCGGCCACGCGACCGACGCGATCGCCGCCGGACACGCGGAGGTCGTCGTCCTGGTGTACGGGTCGACCGCGCGGGCCGATCTGAAAGCCCGGCGACGCAGCGCAAACCTCTCGTTCGGAGCACGCGGACCGGTGCAGTTCGACACTCCGTACGGCCACACGCTGATCTCGAAGTACGCGATGGCGGCCCGGCGACACATGCACGAGTTCGGCACCACGATCGAGCAGCTCGCCGAGATCGCGGTGTCGACGCGTTACAACGCGTCACTCACTCCCTTCGCCTACTACCGCGACCCCATCACGATCGACGACGTGCAGAGCTCACGCATGATGGCGGAGCCGTTGACGAAGCTGCACTGCTGCATTCGGTCCGACGGCGGCGGCGCGGTGGTGCTCACGTCGGAAGAACGGGCCCGGGATCTGGCGAAGGATCCGGTCTGGGTGTTGGGAACGGGCGAGACGGTCGACCACACGACGATGAGCGAGTGGGAGGACTTCACCGAATCACCCGCGGTGCGCTCCGGGAAGCTCGCGTTCGAGCGCGCCGGCCTCACGCCCGACGACGTCGACATCTGTCAGATCTACGACGCGTTCACGCCCATGGTGCTGTTGTCGTTCGA
>CAZJSY010000444.1:0-2151 GCA_964548555.1 uncultured Burkholderiales bacterium | reverse complement strand
GACGACATCCCACGGGACGACAACGCTCGAGTCGTGTGGCTCGACGAGCTGTGGTGCCGTCTCGACGAGTGGGTCGACGCGCAACTCGCGCGTGAGCCGTCGAACGCCACGACGTATCGCTCATACTCGAGGGGCTGAGATGCGAGCTCGATCGACGGCTTGCGCGCTCGCCGTCCCAGCATGTGCCGCAGCCGGCCTCGTGCTCATCGCGCGAGGTGCGCTCGTGCTCGACACGGGTATCGGCCGCCGGTGCCGTCAGCTCGGACCCATCTCCATGACCGTGAACGCCCCGCCCGAGACGGTGTTCGACGTGATCGCGGCGCCGTACCTGCACCGAACCCCGCACGCCATGGCCGGCAAGCTGCAGGTGTGGGAACGCGGAACCGACATGGTTCTCGCCGCGCACTTCACGCACACCCGTTGGTTCACGACGACGACCGTGGAGACGGTTCGGTTCGAGCGGCCACACCTGGTCAGCTTCCGATTGCTGCGCGGCTCGGTCCCGCATGTCGTCGAGACGTTCGAACTTCGACCAACCGATACGGGCACGGACTTCGAGTATCGAGGTGAGCTCGGCACCGACTTCTGGGCTCTGGGAAGCGCGTGGGGGACGATCGTCGCCCGTCAATGGGAAGCGACGGTTCAGCAATCACTCGAATCGATCAGCGCGGAAGCACAGCGTCGGGCACGTCACCGCTGAACCGCGCGCGCCCTTAGGAGCCCGCGTGCATGGCGTTCGTCGAGGACGGGCAGGTCTGGTCGGGCAGCGGAGCGAGGTTCGGCACGGTGACCGGTTGCACCCGGGCTGAGAAGTCGAGCGCCTCGGCAAGGTTCCTCGCGTTGGCATCTCTCGTCGTCATCGGCGACAGGTTCCAGCGCCATTCGATCATGCGCAGGATCGAGCAGTGTTCGAACGGACCGGCGTGTTGGACACGCGCCGGAGCGAACGGGCCTCCGATGATGCACGGCACGCGGAAGCCCAGCCGTTTCAGATCCGGTCCGGGCCCCGACAACACCGTGTCGTCGGCGACGACAGGCGGGACAACATGGTCGAAGAAGCCGCCGTGCTCGTCGAACGTCAGCACGAACACCGTCCGGCTCCACTGCGGACTCTGCGCCAGCGCCCGGTACACGTCTCCGATCAACGCTTCGCCCCGCCGGATGTCGCCATACGGGTGGTAGTCGTTCGCCATCCCGACGAACTCCGCCACCGAGTCGAGATCGGGATCCACGAACGTCACGTGCGGCAGCGTCCCCGCCGCGGCTGCGGCGAAGAACTCGGCACGCGGGCGCATCAGGGAGTCGTACTTCTTGCTGTTGTACGCGTTGTTCTGCGGTTCCTTGCCCGCGAAATAGCCGGCCGACACGCCCGCGTCGCGAAGCCGGTCGAAGATCGCGAGCTGCACGTTGCTCGGACGCTGCCCTTCCCCGTTGAGGATGCCGTCGAACTCGATGAAGTCGGTCGTCGCGCTCCAGAGGTACATGCGGTTGGGCCCGGTCGGCCCGAGCACCGAGCAGTGATACCGATCGCACACCGTGTGCCCACGTGCCAGCGCAGCCATCACAGGAACATCCGCGGCCGTGTAGTAGCCGATCGGGAACGTGTCACCGACGGCCTGCGTCTGCAGCCACCCGTCGCACTTGCCGCCGTCGAACTGTGTGGCCACCGACTTCCAGTCGTGCCTCGGGTCGTGGAACGCGCAGCCTTGGAAGTCCGGCGCGAGCGGGTGCGTGGCCTGCAGCGTGCCGTTGCGATCCGCGAATTGATGGCCCGCCTGCTCGCCCTCCGCTCCCGGCAGCCAGCCGAGCAGATGGTCGAAGCTGCGGTTCTCCATCATCAACACCACGACCGTGTCGAACGGCGCGTCGGCCGGTCGAGGCAGCACTCGGGGCGAGGCACTCCTCGTGGTCGGCACCGCGCGCCGATGACTCGAAGACTTGCCCGAGCACGCTGCGAGCAGTCCGGCCGCGCCGAGCATGGCGAGAAACTCCCGCCGCTCTACATCCCCCCGCATGCCGGCAACTTACGCCTGCGTGACCGGCATCGCACGCAACTCTGCGCGCGGTTCAGTTCCGGCCGTTCGGTCTCCGCAGTGGGGGATCGAGCTTCACCGTCGTGCCGGCGCGGTAGGTGTCGGGTGGCTTCCCGCC
>CAZJSY010000443.1:0-2153 GCA_964548555.1 uncultured Burkholderiales bacterium | reverse complement strand
GCCGGCTACGTCCCGTACCACCGCCTGCAACGAGAGGCGATCGGTGCATTGTTCAAGGGCTCCAAGTCGAGAGGCACCCGCTCGGTCGCCTCGTACGACGAGGACAGCACCACGCTGGGAGTCGAGGCGGCTCGCTTCGCGCTGCGCTCGGCGCCTCCCGATCTCGAGCCTTCCGCGCTCTGGTTCGCGACGGCCGAGCCCGCGTACCTCGACAAGACCAATGCGACCACGATCCACGCCGCGTTGCGCCTCGGAGTGGAGACGCCCGCACTCGACATGCTCGGCGCGGTGAGGTCGGGGGTCGGTGCGCTGCGCACCGCGCTCGACGGTCGCGGACCTGTCCTCGTCGTCACGTCCGACATGCGCAACGGCGCACCCACCGGCAGCGACGAGAGCGCCGGGGGCGACGGCGCCGCGGCCGCGCTCGTGGGCGACGACTCCGACGGGCCGGTGATCGCCGAGTATCTCGGCGGCGCGAGCGCGACGGAGGAGTTCATCGACCGCTGGCGCACGCCGGGCGACCGCGTGTCGAAGGTGTGGGAAGAGCGCTTCGGCGAGACCCGTTACCTGCCGCTCGGTGAGCGCGCGTGGAACGGCGCGTTGAAGCAGGCGAATCTGTCGCCGGAGCAGGTCGACCGTCTGATCGTGACGGGCCTTCATTCCCGCGCCGTTCGCAGCCTCGCCGGACGGCTGGGGGCCACCAACGCCGCGACGGTCGACGACCTCTCCGCCACGGTGGGAAACACGGGAACTGCGCACCCGCTCCTGCTCCTCACGAGCGCGCTCGAGGATGCGGAGCCCAACACGGTCATCGCGCTCGTGGTGCTCGCCGACGGCGTCGAGGTGCTGCTGTTCCGCACGACCGACGCCATCTCGTCGTACCAACCCACCCGTGCCGTCTCCACTCAGGTGGGCGCGGGCGGCGACGTCGACTACGGCAAGTTCCTCTCGTGGCGCGGCGTGGTCACGCTCGAGCGGCCCCGCCGTCCCGAGCCCGACCGCATCTCCGCCTCCGCTTCCGGACGCACGAGTGACTGGAAGTACGCGTTCGTGGGCTCGCGCGACCGCTCCACGGGAGCGCTGCACCTTCCGCCGGCGCGCGTGTCACGCGAAGGCGGCGCGCAGGACGAAATGGAACCGGCGCCGATGGCCGACGTGGCGGGGACCATCGCGAACATCACCGTCGACCGCATCGCGTACTCGCCGAGCCCGCCGATCGTGTTCGCGGTGGTCGACTTCGACGGTGGTGGCCGCCACGCGGTCGAGCTCACCGACACCGACGTCGGATCGCTGGAAGTCGGTGACCGCGTCGAGATGACGTTCCGCCGGTTGTTCACCGCCGACGGCATTCACAACTACTTCTGGAAGGCCCGACCCATCCGGGCGTAAGGGGAAGAAGCCATGGCATCGCAGGGCATCAAGGACCGCGTCGCGATCGTCGGGATGGGCTGCACGCCGTTCGCCGAGCACTGGAACAAGAGTGCCGACGATCTCATGATCGAGTCGACGACGGCGGCATTCGAGGATTCCGGCCTCGACAAGGACGCGATCGACGCGTACTGGGTCGGCACCGCGATGTCGGGCGCGAGCGGGATGATGCTTGCCCGCCCGCTGCAGCTGCAGAACAAGCCGGTCACCCACGTCGAGAACTTCTGCGCGACGGCATCCGAGGCGTTGCGCGGCGCGGCGTACGCCGTGGCCTCTGGCGCGTACGACGTGGCCATGGCCGTCGGTGTGGAGAAGGTGAAGGACAGCGGATACCAGGGCCTCGTCGGTGCGGGCAAGCCACCGACCGACGGCACCGGCCGCACGCTCACCGCAGCCGCGATGTTCGCGATGTGCGCTCCGGCCTACGGCGCGAAGTACGGCGTCGACAAGGACGAGATGCGCCAGGTCCTGGCCCGCATCGCGTGGAAGAACCACTACAACGGCGCCCGCAACCCCCGCGCGCAGTTCCGGCGCGAGGTCAGCATGGACACGATCTGCAACGCGCCCGTGATGGCCGGCGATCTTCGCGTGTTCGACTGCTCCGGTGTCGCCGACGGGTCCGCCGCGGCGATCGTCGTGCGGGCGGAGGACGCGCACAAGTACACCGACAAGCCGTTGTACATCAAGGCGCTGTCGCTCGTCGCGGGCAACTGCAGCGGCAACGC
>CAZJSY010000442.1:0-2160 GCA_964548555.1 uncultured Burkholderiales bacterium | reverse complement strand
GCGCGCGACCAGGCCGGGCTGGAGATTCACGGGCGTACCATAGGGCAGTACCCCGTTGCGCCGTCAGTTCGCGGTGCAGGTTTTCGCGCTCCTCTTCGTTCCCCCGGGAGTCCGCCCGTGCTCGACGAAGCCGTCCTCGAACGCACCCTGGCCGCCGCACTGCGACGCGGGGGCGACTTCGCCGAGGTCTTCGCGGAGGACCGCCGCGCCAGCAGCGCCCGCCTCGACGACGGGAAAGTGGAAGAGCTCGTGTCGGGCCGCGACCGTGGTGCGGGTGTTCGCGTCGTCGTCGGCGATACGACCGGCTACGCGCACACGGCGGACCTGTCCGAGGCCGGTCTCCGTGAGGCGGCCGAAGCCGCGGCGTCGGCCGCGCGTGGCGGTGGCGGTGGGTCCAGGGTCGTCGCGCTCCGGCGACGGGCCGTCGTACCGCCACACACCGTCGAGATCCTTCCGGAGACCGTTCCGAAGACGCGCAAGGTCGATCTCCTCCAGCAGGCCGACGACGCCGCACGCGCCGAAGGCGACGCCATCCGTCAGGTGAGCGTGGGTTACGCCGATTCCCGGCGGCGCATCCTCGTCGCGAACTCGGACGGTCTTCTGGCCGAGGACGACCAGGTGCGCACACGCCTGATGGTGCAGTGCGTCGCCGTGGGCGACACCGGCCTGCAGACCGGGATGGAGGGTCCGGGCCGCACCGTCGGGTTCGAGATCTTCGACGAGATCGATCCCGATGAGGTGGCGCGCACGGCAGCCCGGCGGGCCCTCACCATGCTGCGCGCCCGTCCGGCACCATCGGGCAAGTTGCCGGTCGTGCTCAAGCGCGGCGCCGGCGGTGTGCTGTTCCACGAAGCGTGTGGCCACGGGCTCGAAGCCGACCTCGTCGCGCGCGACGCGTCGGTGTTCCGGGGCCGCGTCGGTGAGCAGGTTGCCTCGCCGCTCGTGACGCTGGTCGATGACGGAAGGCTCGCGCGGCAATGGGGCGCCTACGCGATCGACGACGAGGGCGCACCTGCGCAGCGCAACGTACTGATCGAGAACGGTGTCCTGACCGACTACATGTGGGACCTGTTGCGCGCGCGGAAAGAGGGGCGGCAAGGGAGCGGCAACGGGAGGCGGGAGACGTATCAGCACTTGCCGATGGTGCGCATGACGAACACATATCTGGTCGAGGGCGACGAGGATCCCGACGAGATCATCCGGCAGACGCCGTACGGCCTGTATTGCGTCGCACTCGGCGGGGGACAGGTCGACACCGCTTCGGGCGACTTCGTGTTCGGCATCACCGAGGCGTACATGATCGAGAACGGTGAGATCACCGAGCCGGTGCGCGCTGCGCAGTTGATCGGCAACGGTCCCGAGACGCTGCGGCGGGTCGACGTGGTCGGGAACGACTTCGACACGTGGGCCGGGACATGCGGCAAAGAAGGACAGGGCGTGCCCGTCTCGTCGGGCCAGCCGACGCTTCGCGTGTCCGAGCTCACCGTGGGAGGCACTGCAAGTTGAGCACCTCCGAGTTGCCCGACGTCGCGCGTCGCATCGCGACCGGAGCACGCGACGCCGAGCAGATCGAGGCCTACGTCGTTCGTTCCCGCGACACCGACGTGAAGGTGTTCGGCGGAGAGGTCGAGTCGTTGTCCGTCGCCGAGGTCTCGGGTGTGGGTGTGCGCGTGGTCGCCGGAGGACGCCAGGGATATGCGTGGGCCGGTTCACTCGACGACGACGTGGTCGCCGACACGATCGCCGAGGCTCGCGACAATGCATCCTTCGGCGCTCCCGACGAGTTCTTCGGACTCGCCACACCGGCCGACTTCTTGGGCGTGCAACCCGTGTCGCTGGACCTCTGGCGCGACGAGCTGCTCTCGGTGCCCACCGACGAGAAGGTCGGCATCGCGCTCGAGCTGGAGGCAGCCACGAAGGCGGCGGATCCCCGCGTCCGCGGTGTGGAGTCGGCCTCCTACGGCGACGCCGCGATCGAGGCTGCCATCGCGAGCTCCACGGGCGTCGAGGCCCTGGTGCGACGTACCGCATGTTCCTGCTTTTCGTTCGCGATGGCGGGCGAGGGCACGGCGACGCAGACTGGATACGGGTTCTCGGTCGGTCGCCGTCCCTCCGACCTCGAGCTCGCGACGGCGGCGCGTGCTGCAGCCGACCGGGCCA
>CAZJSY010000441.1:0-2173 GCA_964548555.1 uncultured Burkholderiales bacterium | reverse complement strand
AGCAGCGAGATCACCACGGTGCAGCCCGCGAACAGCACGGCGCGCCCCGAGGTCGCCAACGCCACCACGATGGCGTCACGAGGTGGGTGGCCCTGATGCAGCCCGGAGCGGTACCGGGTGACGATGAACAGCGCGTAATCGATTCCGACCCCGATACCGATCATCGCCGCGAGCTGGGTGCCGAAGGTCGGCACGACAAGCGTGCGGCTCAGCAGGTCGATCAGCCCCACACCGGCACCGATCCCGAATAGAGCGGTCATGATCGGAAGACCCATCGCGATCACGGAACCGAACGCGATCAACAGGATCACGATGGCGGCCAGAACGCCCACGAACTCGCTCGAGCCGAGCTTCACGCCGAGGGCCTTGTCGATCGGCGCGCCTCCGAGCTCGACCTCGAACCCGGAGCGGTTGAACGCTCGGGCGGTGTCCACGACCTTCACCAGCGCCGGCTTCGGCAGACTGGCCGTCTTCGCGTCGAACTGGATCTCCGCGTACGCGATGTGGCCGTCTGGTGACACCTGACGGTCCGCGCCCGGCGCAAACGGGCTCCGCACAGCGACGACGTGGGGCAAGGGCGCGACTCGTGCGAGCACCTGCGCCACCGCGGCCTGACTCGCGGGGGACGTCACCGGTCCCGTTGTCCGGAACACGACGTCAGCCGTGTCCCCGGCGCGCGCCGGGAACCGCTGCTGCAGGATCGTCTGCGCGGTGCGTGAGTCGCCGTGGCCCTGTCCGAACTTGTCTTCGAACCGGCCCCGGACGACGAACCCGCCGGTCGCGAGCACTCCGACCAGCGCGACGACCCACACCACCAAGACCCGCCTGCGGTGGTCGTGACACCACCCGGCAACCCGGCCCAACGATGTCGCTTCCGGACGCCGCGGCGCGGTCTCGTCCGTCTCGGTACGGCGCATCAGAGCACCTCCGGATCTCCCGGGCGCACGGGTCTCCACCCGCATCGACCCGTCCGCCACGATGTTGTGGGCAGAGCCACGGCGCAAGCCCCCGGCACGCGGCCGGCCGGTTCAGGACCAGTCAATCGCGAGAGCGCCCCAACGACATCACGCGACTTCGTCGATTCGTCACCAGCACCACCGCCGGTCGGTACGTCGCTCTGCGGTACCTGACGGTCGATCAGATAGGGTGCCGCGGATGGCCGGCATGGACCTCACCGACACCGAGGAAGAGGCAGCGTTTCGCGCCGAAGCCCGTGCATGGCTCGAGACCAACAGACCCCGTGACCCGTTGCCGTCGGGGAACACCGCCGGCGGTTTCGCGGTCAACCGCGAATGGGAGCGTCGACTCTTCGACGGTGGTTGGGCGGTCGTCTCGTGGCCCGAGAAGTACGGGGGTCGCGACGCGACGCTGTTCGAGTGGTTGATCTTCGAAGAGGAGTACTACCGCGCCGGGCTGCCGCAACGCGTCGCGCAGAACGGCATCTTCCTTCTTGCGCCGACGATCTTCGAGTTCGCGACGCCGGAGCAGCAGGATCGCATCCTCCCTCGGATGGCAGCCGTCGAAGACGTCTGGGCGCAAGGGTGGTCGGAGCCGAACGCGGGAAGCGATCTCGCCGGCATCTCGAGTCGCGCCGTTCGCGACGACGAGCGCGGCGGGTGGCGTCTCAGCGGTCAGAAGACATGGACGTCGCGTGGCGCCTTCTGCACCCACCTCTTCGGGCTGTTCCGTACCGATCCCGACGCCGAGCGCCATCGCGGGATGACGTACTTCCTGTTGCCGCTCGACGGGCCGGGCGTCACCGTTCGACCGGTCGACGTGCTCGACGGTGACGCCGCATTCGCGGAGGTCTTCCTCGACGACGTGTTCGTGCCCGATTCCGACGTTCTCGGTGATGTGAATCGGGGGTGGGAGGTCGCGATGGCGACCACAGGTTCGGAACGCGGGCTCAGCCTACGAAGCCCGGGGCGGTTCACCGCCGAGTCGAACCGCTTGGTCACCCTCTACCGCGAGCGCGGCGACGGCGGCGACGAGACACTGCGCGACGCGGTGACGCGGGCCTGGATGGACACGGAGGCGTACCGACTCAACACGCTCCAGACCGTGACCCACCTCGCGAACGGCGGACGGATCGGACCGGAGTCGAGCCTCAACAAGATCTTCTGGTCGGAGATGGACATCGCGTTGCAGGAAGCCGGTGTGCGGTTGCTCGGCG
>CAZJSY010000440.1:0-2175 GCA_964548555.1 uncultured Burkholderiales bacterium | reverse complement strand
CCCTGGGATCGGACCATCGCCCACCGGGCGCCGTCATCCTAACCGGGACGACGAGCGGGGTGTACCTCCCGTCGAGGCTTCGTCGTTCCCGACCGCCGCGCATGGGTCGGACGGCTCAATTCCACTCGTGAACTGGGAAACCACCGCACCGCGCCGATAGGGACGCGTGCCGTTCCCCCGAGCGAGCCATTGCCGCCGGCGTCTCTCGTCGGCCCGATGACGATCGCGGAGCCCCTGACCGTCGAGACCGTCGTGCGGGTTCGCGCGCGGCGTGGGGCCTTTCCCTCACCGCATCGGATTGCTGCGCACCTCGACGGGCTCGTGCTTGCCGTCGTCGCCCTGCTCGGTCTCGTCAAGCTCACGTTCCCGTTCAGCGGGGACCAGGCCATGTTCATGGTCGGAGCTCGGTCGATGCGTCATGGCGCCGTGCTCTACGGCGGCTTCTGGGACATCAAGCAGCCGGCGATCTACGTCTTCTACCTCTTGGCCGGCACGCTGGGTGGCTACGACGAGGTCTCCGTCCACGTCCTCGAGCTGGTGACCCTGCTCGGCTTCTCCTTTGCGCTGCAGCGCGCCGGTCGGCGGCTGTTCGAACCGCGATGGGTCGCCAGCCTGCTGCCCCTGTTCGTCGTCGGCCTCTACTACGCCAGCGCGCGGCCGTGGGAGTTGACACAGCTGGAGGCGTTGGTCGGCATTCCATTGTTCGCGTCGGTGTGGTTCGCGTTGCGATCGGTCGACGCGGGCGATCGTGAGCGCCGAGCGCTCCTTGCCGCGGCGGGCTTCGCGGCCGCCCTGGCGGCGTTGCTCAAGATCGTGTGCCTCCCGCTCGCGGTCCCGGCGTGGCTCGTCGCCTTGGTCGTCCACGGGCGAACGGCGGCTGCGCGCGCCTCGGCCCACCGGGCCCGCGCGGCGCTGCGCGACGTCGGGTGGATCGGTATCGGCGTCGCCATACCGTTGACGGCCGCCACCGCCTATTTCGCGGCTCACGGCCTGCTCCACGAAGTCACGTGGACCTACTTCACGTACACCCCGAAGACGACCGGCATCGCCGGACGCCCGCTGTCCCGACTCACCGACGCGCTCGGCCGATTCGGTGCGGTATGGGGACCCGTTCTGCTGCTCGCGGCGCTCGGCGTGGCTCGGAACGTACGGCGTGGGTGGGACCGCTTCGCGGTCGCCTTCGCGGGATGGATCGTCGTGGGCGTGCCCGTGTGGCTCACACAGCACTGGTGGCCGTACCAGCTCCAGATGTTCCTCGTTCCGCTCGGGTTCTTCGCCGCTCGAGGTGTACAGGAGCTGGTGTTGCGATGGCGAACGCTGCCTCGGCGACGAACGGTTGCAACGTGCGCGGTCGTCGTGGTCTCCGCCGTCCCGCTCGCCGTTTCCGCCGGCGGATGGACCGCACTCGCCGCGCGTCACGGCTTCGGACTCAGCGCGTCGCAGCGGATCGCGCTGCACGAGTCGGGCGAGTCCCAGTACGCGACGGCCCGACAGTTCGCCCGCTTCGTCGAGCGAAACGATCCTGGGGCAGGCGCGGTCTACGTGCTCGGTAATCCGATCGATCTGTACGTGTCCGGCCGTGCGCAGGCGATCGCGGCGAACGGTTGGGAAGCGGAGCAGTACGACCAGACGCTCTGGCATCGCATCGCCGCCGGCCTTCGCCGCGCACGCCCCGTTGCGCTCGCGGTCGACGACTTCCCGGCGGCCAAGGTTCGGCAACGGTCGCCCCAGACACGCGCGGTGATCCGCGACCTGTACTGCCCGATCCGCCGCGTCGGGAGCGAGGTGTGGTACCTGCTCCGCGGCGCGGGCGCGTGCCCGGCGTCGCCCGTCCCCAACGTCTGAACGTGCGGACGGAGCCGGGCCCTGGGCGGACGCCCGGGCGGGCCCGGCGGAGGGAGCCATCAACACGTGCGGACGGAGCCGGGCCCTGGGCGGACGCCCGGGCGGGCCCGGCGGAGGGAGCCATCAACACGTGCGGACGGAGCCGGGCCCGAGAGATCCTGCTGACGATCACGATCCGTCGGCACGCGACTGCTGAGCGCGACATTTTCGGTTTGTCTCGGCGCACGGCCGGGTACCCAGAGGTCCGGTTGGACGTATCCACCGGTGCCGCGTGGAACAGCCCGACGAGCCAGGCGGTCGCCCGTGGTTGCATCCCGTTTCCCGTTGTTG
>CAZJSY010000439.1:0-2175 GCA_964548555.1 uncultured Burkholderiales bacterium | reverse complement strand
CGCTGCACTACCGCAGCTTCGTGCTCGACGAACCGCTGACGCAGGCCTTCCAGCGTGACGTCGTCGAACGCACGTTGCGCGGCTTCGGATACGTCGCGCCTGCATAGCGCGCGATCCGAGCTCGCGCGAACTGCGTTCCGCGACAACGCCTGCTCACGCGGGTGGTACACGGCGGAGCGCCCAAGGGGTCCGCAAGTTCCGCGTGCAGCGTGGGTATGGTCGCTGTGCTCTGGACCCCCGTAGTTACGAAAGGGAGGCGCCGTGCAACGGTTGCGCCTGTCCCTGATCGCCGTCTTCGCGGGTGTTGTGCTCGCGGTCACCGGCTTCGGCGTGTCGGCTTCCGGCGCGTCTCCTTCACCGTCACCGGTGTCGTTCTCCACGCAGGGCTCCACGACGTGGAAGGTTCCCGCAGGCGTCACACAGGTGCGCGTGGTGGCGACGGGGGCGGAAGGCGCCGACACGCCGCCGTTGAGCTTCTACCGTTCGACCGGAGGCAACGGCTCGCGTGTCAGCGCGACGCTCACCGTCACGCCGGGCACCACGCTGCAGGTCAACGTCGGAGTGGGCGGCGGAACATCGCAGTTCGGTGGGAACGGCGGGGGAGCGTCCGACGTGCGCGCCACGCCCTTCGGGCTCGCCGATCGTTTGGTGGTCGCCGCCGGAGGCGGCGGCGCGGGCGCCGACTCGTCGCAATGCGGCGTTCCGGGTTCCGGCGGTACAGGTGGCGGCGGCGCAGGCGCGCCCGGCCCGGCCCAGCACGACCAGTGCTCGCCGGGCGGCAGCGGTGGCAAGGGCGCCACGGCGACAACGGGCGGAGCCGGCGGTGACGCGTTCTACGTAACGGTGCATCACTCGGGCGACGGCGGCTTCGGTGCCGGCGGGACCGCGCTCGGCGACGACGCGACCGATGCCGTCGGTGGTGGCGGAGGTGGCGGCTGGTACGGCGGCGGCGCGGGCGCCGGCCTGTACCAGGGCTTCGCCGGTTCAGGTGGCGGAGGAGGCGGTGGTTCCGACCACGTTGCAACCGGCGCACACGACGTCGTGATCTCCGACGGCGTCAACCGTGGTGGCGCGTCGGTGACGATCACGCCGCTCACGACGCCGACGGTTTCGTTCACGAGCACGTACAACGCCGACCAGGCGCGGTGGTTGCAGCAGTTGGCGGCACGGACGCACCGAACCGATGCCGACGCGCAACACGATGCAACTGTGTCATTCGCGAGGCTGCTCGATTCGTTCGCGCACGACGACCGCAACGGCCGTGACGCCAACCGACGCGGCGACGACCGTCGCGATGCCGACGTCGCGACTTCGAGCGGGACGCTGCGGGTCACGAGCGTCTACACGCCCGGCGAGGCTGCGCTCGTCTCCAAGGTCTCGCGGCGCTTCCACGTCAGCGAGTCGACGTTCCAGCGGTTCGCCGTGCTCATCGTCAGCCAGGCACGGAGTCGCGAGCGCGCCGGCTAGTGCGGATCAGGTCGAGGTCGGCGACGAGAGGTTGCGCAGCACGTCGAGCACCTCGTCGTTGTTCGGGATCTGCCACTGCTGCGTGCCGACGGAGTCGAAGCGCACGATGCCGTCGCGATCGATGACGAACACGGCCGGCCGCTGCCCGAGGCTGAGCGCGCGGCTCGCGACGTCGTAGGCGTCGAACGTGACGTGGTTCTCGTCGCCCAGCAGCGGGAACGGAAACTCGCCGCCGTTGGGATAGCGCGACAGCGCGTCGACCCCTTCGGGAGCGATCGCGATGACGCGCGCGCCCAGCTCCTCGAACTTCCCGACGTCGTCCCGCAACTGCGAGAGGTGCCGGCGGCAGAACGGTCAGGCAAAGCCTCGGAGGAACACGAGAACCACCGGACCCTGCGCCAGCTCGTCGGCGAGGTGCACCTTGTGGCCTGCGGCTCCGCTCAACGTGAAGTCGGGCGCGGGGGTTCCCACACCGGCGGTGCTGCTGTGCGTCGCCATGGTCCACCCTCCTGTCGGGACCAACAGGATGGCGCACCAGAAGTGCGCGCACACGCCTTTTGCGGTGGTGGTCCGGCGTCGTACCGTGGTCGGTCCAGGGCTCGGGAGGTGAGGGTGCAGGGCGACCGGGAGCCGGAGGGCAGCTTCGCGTCACGCGGTCGCGTGCCCGATCTCGCCGTCGAGCTGCTGCCGGCGCGTGCACGCGGCGAC
>CAZJSY010000438.1:0-2185 GCA_964548555.1 uncultured Burkholderiales bacterium | reverse complement strand
GCGACACCGGGATTGCTCTTCATGCCCGCACCGATGAGCGAGACGCGGCCGATGCCGGTGTCGTGACGGAAGCCGCTCGCCTCGGTCTCGGCGACGATCGTCTCCATCACCTTCAACGTGCGGGGCAGGTCGTCCTTCGGCACGGTGAACGAGATGTCGGTGTGGCCACCGGCAGACACGTTCTGCACGATCATGTCGACGTTGACGGCCTCTTCCGCCAGGGAGCGGAACAGCTTGGCCGCGATCCCCGGACGGTCGGGTACCTGCTCGATGGTGACCTTCGCCTCCGACACGTCGTGCGTGACGGTCGAGATGATCGCCTGTTCCATCATCGGATCTTCCTCCCGAACCCAGGTGCCGGGTTCCCACGTGAAGCTGGAACGCACGTGGACCGGCACGCGGTAGCGCCGCGCGAACTCCACCGACCGGAGCGCGAGCACCTTTCCGCCGCTCGCCGCCGCCTCGAGCATCTCCTCGTAGGACACGCGTTGGAGCCGGCGGGCCTCGGGCACGATCCGCGGATCGGCGGTGTAGACGCCGGAGACGTCGGTATAGATCTCGCACGCACCTGCCTGGAGCGCCGCCGCGAGTGCGACCGCAGTCGTATCGGAGCCACCGCGGCCGAGCGTGGTGATGTCGCGGCTCGTCGACACGCCTTGGAAGCCGGCGACGACGGCGACGCTCCCACTTGCGATCGCCTCGCGGATGCGGTCGCCCTTGACCTCGATGATCTTGGCCCTGCCGTGCGTCGTGTCGGTGACGATCCCTGCCTGAGAGCCCGTGAACGACACGGCCGGCTCGCCGTGGTCGATGATCGCCATGCACAGCAGCGCGATCGAGATCCGCTCGCCTGCAGTGAGCAGCATGTCGAGCTCGCGCAGGGCGGGGGTCTGCGAGACCTCGTTGGCCAACCGGACGAGGTCGTCGGTCGTTTTCCCCATGGCCGAGACGACCACGACCACGTCGTCGCCGTTGCGCCTCGTGCGCACGATGTGCTCCGCGACCGCCCGGATGCGGTCTGGATCGGCCACCGAGGTGCCACCGAACTTCTGGACGATCAACATGCGCGTTCCAGCGCGCCGGAGGGGGCCACGACCGGCGATTCTACCGGTGGGCCCGCCGCATCCCGTTCCGGGTTTCCCGCGACGGGGCGGCACGGGCGCGTCGGTAGACTGCCGCCCCGTGTCGAACGCCACCAAACGGGAACGTCAACGCCAGAACCGAGAGCTCGCGCGCGCCCGTGAGGTGGCGCTGGCGAAGCGGCGCCAGCGCACGAAGGCGGCCCGCAACGTCATCATCGCCGCCGTCGTCGTGATCGTCGCCGTCGTACTGATCAACGTGTTCCAGGGCGGGGGATCCAGCAAGAAGAAGGCGACGGCCACCACCGCCACGACGGCGAAGGCCGCGGCCGCCCCGGCGATGACGATCGACCCCACCAAGACCTACACCGCCACGATGGCGACGAGCGAAGGCACGATCACGATCCAGCTCGACGGGAAGAACGCGCCCGTCGCGACCAACAACTTCGTGTACCTCGCGAACAAGCACTTCTACGACGGGCTCACCTTCCACCGGATCTCGTCCAACTTCGTGATCCAAGGTGGCGACCCGAAGGGCGACGGAAGCGGCGGCCCGGGCTACACCGTGAAGGGCGAGCCGCCGACCGACCACTACCCCATCGGCTCGCTCGCCGCGGCGAAGACAGGCACCGACCCCGCCGGCACGTTCGGCTCGCAGTTCTTCATCGTCACGGGCGGCAACGGGGCGACGCTGCCGAACGACTACGCCCGCTTCGGCAAGGTCACCGGGGGCCTCGACGTCGCCCAGAAGATCGAAAAGCTCGTGCCGGCCGGACAGGACCCGAAGAGCTACGACGGTGCGCCGTCGAAGCCCGTCAAGATCAACACCGTCACGATCGCGGTGTCGTAGGCGTCCCGACTCGCAGCGTCGCCGCCGCGTCAGCGCGCGAGCGGAACCTGGTCGCCGGCCCGAAAGACCCGGGGCGCGCCGTCGCCATAGAGGGTCACGCATCCCACGCCGCCCACGGTCCACACGCCCTCGGAGTCGCGTACGAGCGCGGTGTGCTCGTCGACACCCGCCAGCACGGCCGTCGCGGGGAGCAGGTCGACCGAGCGTTCACGGAGGTGGTCGGCGGCGGTGCCGTGGTACGGGAACACCGCGAGGT
>CAZJSY010000437.1:0-2191 GCA_964548555.1 uncultured Burkholderiales bacterium | reverse complement strand
TGCTCGCGTCCAGCGCATAGACCTTCTTGTCGTCGGAGCCGGCGTAGACCACACCGCTGGCGACCGCCGGTGACGAGAACACCGCGCCTCCCGTGGGCGCGGTCCACAGCTGGGCGCCGCTGCTCGCGTCCAGCGCGTACACGTTCTTGTCCCAAGAGCCGACATACACGACGCCGTTGGCGACCGCGGGTGAAGAGAACACCTGGTTGCCGGTAGAGGCCGTCCACCGTGTCGTGATCCCGGGCACGTTCGAGATGTTGAGCGTGTTCTCCTGGGCGTTGTAGCCGCTGTGTGCGGGTGCGCGACGGAACGCCGACCAGTTGGTCCGCACGAGCAGCGCCGTGTTGGCGCTGAGGTTGTCTCCTCGTTGCACGGCGGTGACCCAGTGCGTCCCCGGCTGCGCCGAGGCCGGCACGGCGAGCGTGATCGAGAACGTGCCGCTTGCGTCGACGGTGGCGAGGATCAGGTCGGTCGTGTCGAAGTACACGTCCACCGCCTTGCCGGGGGTGAAGTTCGCTGCAGTCACGGTCACCTCGCCACCCGGCGGAGCCGTCGAGCTCGACAGCGACACCGTGGGAGGGGGTGTGCATCCGGCGAGGGCCGCCACCATCGTCGCGATGATGATCGGGAGCGCGACGAAGCGAAGCCTCCCTCTGGTCACGAGCCTCCGACCCGGGCGCGCGCGCCCACCGCGTGTCGTATCTCCAGCCCTTCGCATGCCGGCCCCCACACCCGTCAGACTTCGTTGTCGTGACTCGGTCTGCGACGCGAGCTCTTGCCGCGCCACCCGAACTCAGGGCATGGCCATGCTCTGCGCGTCGCATTCACGACGCGTGGAACGCGCGAGACCTCACGCGACCGCGAGACGTAGCCGCGTGGACCTACGCAAGAATGTCCGCCGCCCCCCAAACCCGATGCGATACGTGCTCCACTCGACGAGTGACCCCGCCGACATCGCATCGGGCCTTCAGAAAAGTGTCAGCACGTTACAAAGGTCCGTGCGACCCGTCAACGATTGAACGCGGATTGTTCGTGTACGTGCATGCCACGCCGTTGACTTCCTCAGCTCGGTCGCGTGCGCTTCGGATGCCGGCACGCGGAAGCCGAAAGTCCGTGATCGATTCAAGCGTCCGAAGTGCCGTCGGTCACGCGTCGAGCACGCGGCTCGTAGAGGGCATCGGGCGCTACGGTTCGTCTGACCCTCGTTCGGAGAAGGCCTGTGACAAAGCAGATGGTGATGCACGGTCGCGAGGTCGCGTACCGATTCGAGGGCGATGGTCCGTTGATCGTGCTGGTGCACGGCATGGCCGGCAGCGCAGCCACGTGGGATCGCGTGATCCCAGCGCTTGCGGAACGGTTCGCGGTTCTTGCCCTCGATCTCCCCGGTCACGGTTCGTCTGCGAAACCTGCAGACGGCGACTATTCGCTCGGTTCGTTTGCGAGCGTCGTGCGCGATCTCATGATGACGCTCGGCCTCGATCGAGGCACCATCGTCGGGCAGTCGCTCGGCGGCGGGGTCGCGATGCAGTTCGCATATCAGTTCCCCTCGCGTTGCGAGCGTCTGGTGCTGGTCGGCTCGGGAGGGCTCGGGCGCGACGTCTCACCGCTGCTGCGGATACTCGCGTTGCCAGGTGTCGAGTTCTTGTATCCGGCGATCTTCGCGCCGGTTCTACGCGACGCAGGCCGAGGCGTGCTCGGCGGGCTGCGCAGGATCGGGCTGCGTCCGAGCGCATACGCCGATCAGATCTGGCAGAGCTACGAATCGCTCACGGAGTCCACGACTCGCTCCGCGTTCGCGCGTACCTTGCGTTCGGTCGTCGACGTGACCGGCCAGCGGGTGAGCGCCCGCGACCGCTTGCCGCTCGCGCGGGAGGTCCCGACGCTCATCGTGTGGGGCGCCGACGATGCAATCATCCCCAGCACGCATGCCACCGATGCCGCGGCGACGCTTCCCGACAGCCGGGTCGAGATCTTCGAACGGGTTGGGCACTTCCCCCATTGTGAGGATCCCGATCGTTTCATCCGCGTGCTGACCGACTTCATCGCCTCGACCCAACCGGCCCGCATCACCGACGAGCGGTTCGCGCGTGCCGTCGCCGAGTCCGCGATCTCCTGAGCCCGACGCGCGGGCCACGACCCGGTTCGGCCTCGCTCGAAACGAACGCCGACGCGCTGCGCCAGCCGGCCAATA
>CAZJSY010000436.1:0-2197 GCA_964548555.1 uncultured Burkholderiales bacterium | reverse complement strand
GGCAAGGTGAACCCGACGCAGTCGGAAGCGATGACGATGGTGTGCGTTCAGGTGATCGGCAACGACACCGCGGTCGCGATGGCCGGCTCGATGGGCAACTTCGAGCTCAACGTGTTCAAGCCGGTGATGATCTTCAACTTCCTGCACTCCGTCGACCTGCTCACCGACGTGTGTCGCACCTTCCGCGAGTTCTGCATCGAGGGCCTGCAGCCGAACCGCGCTCGTATCCAGGAGCACGTCGAGCAGTCGCTGATGCTCGTCACCGCTCTCAGTCCCGTCATCGGGTACGACAAGGCCGCGGAGATCGCCAAGAAGGCGCACCACGAAGGTACGACGCTGCGCGAGGCGACACTGGCACTCGGCTACCTGAGCGGCGACGAGTTCGACGCCGCCGTGCGTCCCGAAGACATGGTGCACCCGAAGGCCTGACCCTGCGCTACGCGCAGTTGGGACACTTCCTCGTGCATACAGCGAGAAAGTGTCCCAACTGACGCCGGCGGGCGACTACGCGGCGAGCTCTTCCAGGGCGGGGGTGTCCTCCACACGCACACGCGGGACCACGCGGTCGAGGAAGCGGGGGAGCCACCAGTTCGCGTCACCGAGCAGCTCCATGGTGGCGGGCACGAGCACGACCCTGACGATCGACGCGTCGACGGCCACCGCGACTGCCAAACCGAGCCCGATCAGCTTGAGGGCGCGGATGTCGGCGACGACGAAGCTTCCGAAGACGAACACCATGATCAGCGCGGCGGCGGTGATGACACGGGCGGTGCTCGCGAGCCCTTCGGCGACGGCGGTCGCGTTGTCCCGGGTCGCGTCGTAGTGCTCGCGCACCGCGCTGAGCAGGAAGACCTCGTAGTCCATCGACAGTCCGAAGACGATCGCGAACAGCATCATCGGGACCCACGGCTCGATCGGGCCCGGGCTGACCCCGAGAACGCTGCCGCCCCATCCCCACTGGAACGTCGCGACGATCACGCCGTATGCGGCACCGATCGACAGCAAGTTCATGACGACCGCCTTCAGCGGCACCAACAGCGAGCGGAAGACGAGCAGGAGGAGCAGGAAGCTCAACGCCAGCACCGCGCCGATGAAGATCGGCAGACGCCGGCCGATGACGTCAGCGAAGTCGACCGCGCTCGCGGTCTGCCCGCCGATGTGCGCCGTGAGCCCCGTGCCCTTCGTCGCCGCGGGCACGACGTGGTCACGGAGCCGGTGGACCAGTTGCTCGGTCGCCTTGTCCTGCGGTCCCGTACGTGGCGTGAGCGTGGCGATCGCCGCCGAGCCCGACGGGTTGGGCCGGAAGTCGGTGATCGACGCGACGCCGGGGGTCGCGCGTAATGCGTCGGTCAGTCGGGGGAGCGACGCTGCGGCGGCCGGTGTGGTGGTGTCGGCGACGACGAGGATCGGGCCGTTGGCGCCGCGGCCGAAGCCCCGGCCGACGAGCTCGTACGCCTTGTGGGTCGTGCTCGACGCCGGGTCGTTGCTCGCGTCGGCGTTGCCGAGTCGCAGGCTGAGGGTGGGCAACGCGACGAGCACGAGGACGGCAAGCCCCATGAGGGCCACGGGGGCGGGGCGGCGTTGCACGGTGCGCGCCCACCGGTGCCACATCCCCTCACCCTCGGCAGTGGTACGGCGCCCGACGTGGAAGCGGTCGATGTTGAAGCCGACGAAGCCGAGCAGCGCCGGCAGGAGGGTGATCGCTGCGAGCACCGCGACCGCCACTGCAATGGACGTTCCCACCGCGAGCCCGTGCAGGAAGTTGAGGCCCATGAGGAACATCCCGAGCACGGAGATCATGACCGTGATCCCGGCGAACACCACCGCGCGTCCGGAGGTGCTCATGGCTTCGGCCACAGCCGCTTCCGGGGAGCGGGTGCGGTGCAGCGCGGCGCGGTAGCGCGAGACGATGAACAGCGCGTAGTCGATGCCGACACCGATGCCGATCATCGCGGCCACTTGTGGCGCGAAGTCCGGGGTCGTGAACACGTTGGCGATCACGCCTACTCCGGCGAGCGCGATACCGATCCCGACCAGCGCGGTGAGGATGGGCAGTCCCATCGCGATCAGCGAGCCGAACGCGATCAGCAACACCACGATGGCGGCAACGACCCCCACGATCTCACTCGCCGGCATCGAGGTGTTCCCGAACCAGTTGCCCGAGAACTGGACGTTCACGCCCTGCTGCTCGAGCGGC
>CAZJSY010000435.1:0-2208 GCA_964548555.1 uncultured Burkholderiales bacterium | reverse complement strand
CGCGGCATCGGGGTTCGCGGAGGCCGCACCGGCCTCCCGCAGGTCGTCGGACATCGAATCCTTCTCTCACGACGCGCGTACCTCCACGGCACGCGGGCGCGGGTCGGCTTCGAGCGGCTCCAGCCGCGCGCCGCCGCGCTCGATCCACTGATGGGTTCGCAGCACCGATGTCGCGGTGAGGTCGCCGAGTGCGGCCACGACTTCACCGGGTTTGATGCTGCTCGGTTGGGTGACCAGCTCGAGGTGTAATAACACCCCGCGCTCGTGAGGGCTGATGACGTCGACCGCGCGGATGAGCGGCCGAACGTCGTCGAGAACGTCGCGGCCCTTGCGCCGGCGGATCGCGTGCAGCGTCTCCGACGCGAGCGCGTCGGAGACGAGATCCGCCACGACGCCGCCGTCGAGGTGATCCCGGTCGCCACGCTCGGCGACCACCTCGTACTCGACGGCCGTGACTGCTTCCTGCAACGCCGGTGCGCGGTCGGCGAGTGCAGCCGCCGTCACGACGTCGATGCCCTCGGGAAGCGCTGCCGACAGCGCGAACGGCAGCGCGTCGACGTCGAACTCGTGTTGCAGCTCCACGTCGAGGTACTCGGCCTCGCTCTCGTATCCCACGGACAGCGCAAGACCGAAGCTGACCTTGGGACGCGGCGAGAAGCCTTGGGTGAACGCAAGTGGGAGCGCTTCGATGCGGAACGCCCGTTCGAAGGCACGCGCCACGTCGCGATGGGAGATGAAACGCACCTTGCCACGCTTCGTGAACCGGATGCGGACCGGGAAGCCCGCGTCACCGCGCACCCGTGACCTCCCCCACGCGGGGCCGTAGCTGCACCGGAACGGCGTGTCCGGTTGCGAGGTCCTGCCCGGTGCCCTGGCTGCCCCCCGCCGGCGGGACGGCTGACGCAACCACGTGCTCCAGCGCGTAGTCGGTGCACACCCCGCAGTCGTAGCACGGTGTCCACCGGCAATCGGGCAGCCCATGCGCCCGTAACGCCTCTTGCCAGTCGTGCCAGAGGAAGTCCCGGTGCAGCCCAGCCGAGATGTGGTCCCAGGGCAGCACCTCGTCCTCGTGTCGGTGGCGGGTGACGTACCAGTCCGGATCGAGACCCTCGGCCGCCATCGCGTCGAGCCAACGCGACAGGTCGAATCGCTCGCTCCATTCCTGGAAGGTCCCACCGGCGCGCCACACCCGCTCGATGACGGCACCGATGCGCCGGTCGCCCCGGCTCGCGATCCCTTCGGCGAAGCTCGCCGCGGGATCGTGCCATCGCACCTGCGCGCGCGAGCCCCGCAACTCGTCGCGTAGGAGCGAGATCTTCCGGCCGAGCTCGGCGACGCCGTTCTGGCCGAACCACTGGAACGGCGTGTGGGGCTTCGGCACGAAGCCACCCACCGAGGCCGTACAGCTTGCCTGCTTCGTGTGCGTGCGCCCGATCTCGACCACGTTCCGTGCGAGGTGCGCGATCCCGAGGGTGTCCTCGTCGAGCTCGGTCGGAAGACCGACGAGGAAATACAGCTTCACGCGCCGCCAGCCCTGCGAATAGGCCGCGTCGACCGCGCTGTAGAGATCTTCCTCGCGAATCAGCTTGTTGATGACCTGCCGCATGCGCCAGGTGCCCGCTTCGGGGGCGAACGTGAGGCCGGTGCGCCGCACCTTCTGGATCTCGCTCGCGATCCCGACGGTGAACGCGTCGACCCGCAACGAGGGAAGCGACAAGCTGACGTTGCCGCACCCGTCCTGGTCGTTGACGAGGTCGCCGACGACCGCGTCCATGCCGGAGAAGTCGGCGCTCGACAACGACGTGAGCGCGACCTCGTCGTAGCCCGTGCGACGCAGTCCGTCGCGGACCATCGTGCGGACCTGGTCGGCAGGGCGTTCGCGCACGGGGCGCGTGATCATGCCGGCCTGACAAAAACGACAACCGCGCGTGCAGCCGCGGAAGACTTCGACGTTGAGGCGGTCGTGCACGACCTCGACGAGCGGGACGAGCTGATTCTTCGGGTACGGCCATTCCGCGAGATCGGCGACGGTGCGCTTCTCGACACGTTCCGGCACGTCGGGGAAGCGCGGTGTAACCGACACGAGCGCCTGACCGTCGTACTCGACGTCGTACATCGAGGGCACGTAGACACCGGTGATCGTGGCGAGCTCGCGCAGGACGCCTTCTCGCGCGGTACGGCCCGAGCGCTTCCACGCGCTGAGCACTT
>CAZJSY010000434.1:0-2208 GCA_964548555.1 uncultured Burkholderiales bacterium | reverse complement strand
TGGTCGACACGCGCCGGCCGCTCCCGCTCGATCCCGACGAGCCGGCGCGCGTGGCGGACGCGGTGGCGACGCTGGGTCTGGCACACGTCGTCGTGACGAGCGTCGCGCGTGATGACATCGCCGACGGTGGTGCCGCAGCGTTCGCCGCTACCATCGCGACGATTCGCGCGCGCATGCCTGCGACGCGCGTCGAGGTTCTGATCCCGGACTGCAAGGGCGATCCCGACGCGCTTGCGACGATCTTCGAAGCGCGACCCGACGTGCTCAACCACAACCTGGAGACCGTCGCGCGTCTGCAACGCGCGGCGCGACCGTCGGCCGGATACACCCGTTCGCTCGCCGTGCTGGCTCGCGCCAAGAACGCGGGGCTGGTCACGAAGTCTGGCATGATCCTCGGGATGGGTGAGACGGCCGAAGAGGTTCGGGCTGCGGCCGGCGACCTGCGAAACGTTGGCGTCGACATCCTGACACTTGGCCAGTATCTGCGACCGTCGGCACGCCACCTCCCTGTCGTGCGGTGGTGGTCGCCCGACGAGTTCGACGGGTTGCGGGAGTACGCGCTCGGTCTCGGCTTCGCTCATGTCGAGGCCGGGCCGCTCGTGCGGTCCAGCTATCACGCGCGCGCCGCGGCCGATCACGCGCCCGAAGCCGTCGCGCTGCCGGCGACGCGATCATGAACGCGGCGTCCGAGTCCGACGAACCCGTCGTGCTCAGCGGACACGAGGTCGGTGAAGGTGGGTACGCGTCGATCGAGCTCGACTACCCCATCTTTCCCACCGCGCGTTGGGGCCACGGACGCCCGGCCCACCCGTTGCTGCAGGCGCGTTTCGAGCGCGAGGCCGGCCGCTACCGGGTGATGCTCGAGCGGATCCTCGCGTTCAAGGAGAATCTGCTCCGGATCCCCGTGGGGCCGTCGGAAGATGTGACGCAGCCGTGCTGGATCAACGGTTGGCTGCCCGGGCTCGATGCTGCAGCGCTCTATTCCTTCCTGGTGCTGACGAACCCGAAGCTCTACCTGGAAGTCGGCTCGGGCAACTCGACGAAATTCGCGCGGCGCGCGATCACGGATCACCGACTGCGGACGCGGCTCGTCTCGATCGATCCGTATCCGCGCGCCGAGATCGACGACATCTGCGACGAGATCGTGCGCGCGCCGGCCGAGTCGGTCGATCTCGACGTCTACCGCCGCCTGCAGCCGGGCGATCTGCTCTTCATCGACAACTCCCACCGTTGTCTGCAGAACTCCGACGCCACCGCGCTGTTCCTCGACGTGCTCCCGCAGCTCCCGCGCGACGTGCTCGTCGAGATCCACGACATCTGCCTTCCCGACGACTACCCGCCGGAGTGGTACGAGCGCTTCTACACCGAGCAGTACCTCCTCGCTGCGCTCTTGCTGGCGCCCGGGTCGAAGATCGAGACGGTGCTGCCGGGCTGGTTCGTGAGCCACGACTCCTCGCTGATGCACGTGCTCGACGAGTTGTGGGATGACCTGCGTCTGGCCGGCGTCGAGCGTCACGGCGGGTCGTTCTGGTTGAAAATGGGCTCGTCCGCACTCGGTCGCGCCGTAGGGTGGCGTCGATGGCGCGCACATATGAAGGCATTACGGAAGAGCTCGCCGAGTTCATAGGTCGTCAGCACATCTTCTTCGTGGGGACCGCGCCGTCGGGTGACGGCGGGCACGTCAACGTGTCACCGAAGGGGCTCGACACCTTTCGCGTGATCGACGACCACACGGTTGCGTGGCTCGATCTCACCGGGAGCGGGATCGAGACCGTGTCGCACCTGCGCGACAACGGCCGCGTCGTCGTGATGTTCTGCGCGTTCGAGGGCCCGCCGCGCATCGTGCGGTTGCACGGAAGCGGCGAGGTGTTGTCGGTCGACGATCCCGCAGCGTCCAGCCTCGTGAGCCGTTTCCCCGAGTATCCGGGCTCGCGGTCGGTCGTGCGTGTCGACGTCGAACGGATCGCGACGTCCTGCGGCTATGCCGTCCCGCTGATGGAGTACCGCGGCGAACGGTCGACCCTCGTCGAGTGGGCCGAGCGTAAGGGTCCCGCCGGCATCGCCGCGTACCACGCGGAGAAGAACGCGACGAGCGTCGACGGACTGCCGGGTCTGCCCCATCGGGTCTGACCGGCGAGCGACTCAGCCCGCACCGCCGGCGGGTTCTACGCTTCGAGCGTGCACGCAGAACGCTTCGATCGCGTCCGC
>CAZJSY010000433.1:0-2209 GCA_964548555.1 uncultured Burkholderiales bacterium | reverse complement strand
ACGGGGACGTCGTCGCACCGGGAGACGCCGAGTACGACGAGGCGCGCAAGGTCTACAACGGGATGATCGACAAGCGCCCGGCGGCGGTGGTCCGCTGCACCGGGCCTGCCGACGTCGCGGCGGTGATCGGCGCGGCCCGTGCAACGGGGCTCGACCTGTCCGTGCGGGGAGGCGCGCACAGCGCGCCGGGCTTCGGCACCAACGACGGTGGTCTCGTGGTCGATCTGAGTCCGCTGCAGAACGTCGCGGTGAATCCGGACGAGCAAACTGCACGTGCCGGCGGCGGGTGCACCTGGGAGGTGTTCAACGCCGCGACACATGCCCACGGACTTGCAACGACCGGCGGGATCATCGGCTCGACCGGTATCGCCGGACTCACACTGGGCGGCGGGATCGGCTACCTCGCGCGCAAGTACGGGTTGTCGTGCGACAACCTCATCTCCGCGGAGGTGGTCACGGCGTCGGGAGAGGTGCTCAACGCGAGCGAGACGCAGAACAGCGATCTCTTCTGGGCGTTGCGCGGGGGGAGCGGCAACTTCGGTGTCGTGACGACATTCGAATACCGCCTGCATCCGGTGGCGGAGATCTACGGCGGTCCGATCGCGTATCCGGTCGACCGTGCCGACGAAGTGATCCGCTTCTTCCGCGAGTACATCACCGAGGCACCCGAAGAGCTCGGCGGCTTCGTCGGCTTCCACTTGGCGCCTCCGCTTCCGTTCCTGCCGGACGAGTGGCACTTCAAGAACGTCTGCCTGGCGGTGCCCTGCTGGGCCGGGCCGATCGACCAGGGCGAGAAGATGGTCCAGCCGTTCCTCGATGTCGTCGAACCGGTCGGCGCGATGGTCGGCCCGATGCCGTATCCGGCATTGAACACCGCCTTCGACCCGCTGCTACCAGCGGGTCTCCAGCACTATTGGAAGGCGAGCTTCAGCCGTGATCTCAGTGACGCGGAGGTCGCGGTGCACATGGACCACGGCGCGCGCGTCCCGTCGATCGAGTCCGCGGTGCACCTGTATCCGATCAACGGTGCGGTACAGCGCGTGGGCGCCGACGACACGGCGTTCGCGTACCGCGACGTCAACTACTCACCGGTCATCGCGGGCATGTGGCAGGACCCGGCCGACAACGAGCGCAACATCGCGTGGGTTCGCAGCTACTACGAGGCGTTGCAGCCGCTCACGCCGGCAGGGGGCTACATCAACTTCATGGACGGCGACGACCAGACCCGGATCCAGTCGAACTACCGCGGCAACTACGACCGCCTGGCGACGGTCAAGGCGAAGTACGACCCGACGAACCTGTTCCACTTGAACCAGAACATCAAGCCCGCGGCGTCGTAACTGTCCACGCTCCACGTCGCGACGAACGCCCGTCGCGGTGGATTCGGAGGGGCGACCGGCTCTGGTGGCCGCGCGTCGTCGCGTGTCTGTGAACAGACGGAGTTCACCGGTTTGACGCGGCTCGGGGCCGGTTAGAGGATTCATCAGGGCGGACGGCACGGATGCCAAACGGAGGCCCCGGATGGGCTGGGCTGTGGTCATCGAAACGACGGGGGAACCCGGCGGTTACACGGATCTGCAACTCCGACGGTTCGCGCACGAGCTGGACGCTGTTCGCGCGACGACCCTGTCCACCGAGGACCACAGCCGTTATGGCGCGGTGATCCCGTTGGCCGACGTCGATCGTGTCGGAGAGGCGCTCGGCGTTGCGGTCGGCCAGTTCGGCGCCGCGGTCGACTTCTCGGGCCTGCCCGCGTGGGCGATCGCCCGCGTCGAGCTCACCGGCACGGGCGCGGCAGGCGCGCCGCCGTCACGGACTCCACCCGATTGCCTCGTGCGGCGGACGGACCCGGGCCAGTCCCGTGAGCCGGATGTCAGGCGGCGCGGATCTTCGCAAGGAGGGCGTCGTCGACCTGTTCGTCGGTGACGCTCATCGGCTCGGCGAACGCGCCGACGAGCAAGGCGAAGAACTGCGGATCCTGACTCGCCTGTAGCTGGGCGAACATGTCGCGTCGCGCCTTGCGGTTGTCGGCGTCTTCGCTCTGCGCGACCGACATCACGTCCGCGATGAAGCGCAACCGCTTCATCCGCGCCAGGCGTTCGGCTCCGTACGACGCGAATGCGTCGGGTGTACGTGCGCCGTCGACGAGGAGATCGCGCACCATGCGCGCGTCCCGCATCGCGATCGACAGTCCCTGGCCGATGATCGG
>CAZJSY010000432.1:0-2213 GCA_964548555.1 uncultured Burkholderiales bacterium | reverse complement strand
AACCGCTCCCCCACCGTCAGGATGCCGAGGTCTTCGCGCTTGTCCTTCGGGAGGTACTCGACCGCGAGGCGGCGGAAGATGTAGTCGACCAGGCTCGTCGCGAACCGGATGTCGGGGTCGTCGGTCATGCCCGCCGGCTCGAAGCGCATGTTGGTGAACATGTCGCAGAACGCCTCGAGCGGCACGCCGTACTGCAGGCCGTGACTCACCGAGATCGCGAACGCGTCCATGATGCCGGCGAGCGTGGAACCCTGCTTCGCCACCTTCAGGAACAGCTCACCCGGCCGCCCGTCCTCGAACTCACCGACGGTCACGTAGCCGTGGCAGTCGGCGACCCGGAACGAGAACGTCTTCGACGTGCGGGTTCGCGGGAGCTTCTGGCGAACCGGCTCCTGGATGATGACGTGCTCGACGACCCGCTCGATCTCCTTGACGATCTCGACCGGCGCGCCGGCCGACGCCTTCTTCTGCGTGGAGAGGGGCTGACCGACCTTGCAGTTGTCGCGGTAGATCGCGACGGCCTTGAGCCCGAGCTTCCATGCCTCGACGTGCAGCGCCTCGACCTCCTCGACCGTCACCTCTTCGGGCATGTTGACGGTCTTGGAGATCGCACCGCTGATGAACGGCTGCACCGCACCCATCATCATCACGTGGCCCATGTAGTGGATCACGTTGTCGCCCATGGAGCAGGCGAACACCGGCAGGTGCTGCTGCTTGAGGGCCGGCGCACCGACGATCGTCTTGTGCTCGTCGATGTAGCGGATGATCTCATCGACCTGCGTGTCGTCGTAACCCAGCCGGCGCAGCGCACGCGGGATCGTCTGGTTGACGATCAGCATCGTGCCCCCACCGACGAGCTTCTTCGCCTTCGTGAGCGCGAGGTCGGGCTCGATGCCGGTGGTGTCACAATCCATCATGAGGCCGATCGTGTTGTGGCTCACGAACCCGTTCGCGACGTACGTCACGTTGCTCGGCACCGAGATGTCGTAGGTGAGCTCCTCGTCACCGAGCTCCGCCGACGTGACCTCGTCGTAGAAGAACCGCAGCAGGTGCGCGAGCTCGGGATCGTTGGTCCGCTCGAACAGCTCCGTGGCGGCCCGGCGGGACACCCGGTTGCGCGCGATCTCCATCAGGAGAACCTTGCGAAGCCGGTCGTTCGTCGGTGCGAGGCGGTCGACGAGCTCACGGGTGAGCGGGACATGGTCCTGACGAGCGGCCTGACGGTCGGTGCTTCGTCCGACGCGAGCGGTCTTCGCTCCGCCGATGAACCCGACCTCGTCGAGCCACCGGTCGTGGTACGACGTGTTCAGGAGGCGAAGGCTGGTCAACTGCGATCCGCGTCCGCTCACGTCGTGCTTGCGCGTCGTCGGGAAGCCGATGGCGAGCATCAGCGACTGGACGTCGTCGGCGAACGGCTCGGCGGCGGTGACCCATGTCGGGATGCCCATCGTCACGGTGCCGTCGGCCTCGAAGAGACCGCGCAGGAATGCCGCGTACACCTCGCGGTCGTTGGAGGCGAGGACCGCATCGGGGATGTGCGGCCGGTGCCCCTTGCCCGTGTGACTTTCGCTGGAAAGGTGCTTCGCGAACCCGCACGCCTCCCACCACAGCGTCAGGCGCACGGAGTGGAACGCAAGCTCGGTGTATCCCTGGCACGCCTTCATGTGCGGCTCGAGCCCGAACAGCTCCTTGCCGAGCAGCGCGAGGTGTTCCAGCACGTCGAAGTCGCGCTCGGCGACACAGAGCCGGATGCCCTTGGAGTGCAGCGAGCCGTCGCCCATGAAGTAGCCGACGAACTCCGCGAGCTCGGGCGTCATCACCCGGGGAACGCGCACACCGAGCTCACGGGTCCAGTGTGCGTCGGGCGGCGGCGGCAGCGAAACGGTCTGGGGCTCGCCGACGAGCTGGTCGAGCGACAGCGGCACCCGGTCGCCGGGCTGCAGGTCACCCATCCTTCGCCACACCCATGCGCCGTGCTCGTCGACGACCTTGATCCGGTGCTTGGTCGTGCCGCGAAGGCTGTAACCCCGCTTCGTGGCGACGGTGACAACGGGCTCGACGCCGTTGACGTAGAACTGCGTTGCCGCGCGCGCGCCTTCGTCGGTCTGCACGTCGATGTCGAGCGACTGCCACTGGTCGCCGGTCGGGTCGCCCAATGATCCGAGACGCACCAGCCCACGAGAGGTCGGCACCAGCGTTCCGCCGACGAGGCA
>CAZJSY010000431.1:0-2222 GCA_964548555.1 uncultured Burkholderiales bacterium | reverse complement strand
ATCCTGCGCTACGACCCGTACCGCGTCATCGAGGGCGCGCTCGTGGCCGCGCACGCGGTCGGCGCCGACACGGTGATCGTCGGCATCAAGCGATCGTTCGAGCCGGAGATCGCGCGCCTTCGCCGCGCGATCGCGGAGATTCAGGAAGCCGGTTGGGCCAACGGCGTGAGCATCGACGTGGTCGAGGGACCGAACGAGTATCTCTTCGGCGAGGAGACTGCACTGCTCGAGGTGATCGACGGCCGCTATCCCTTTCCCCGAATCGCGCCCCCGTTCCGGCGGGGCGTCGAGGAGATCGTGGAGAGCGCGACGGACGTCGACGACGACTCGACCTCGGCCGCGCACGTCGAGATGGCCGGACCGTCCGGCGAGACCGTCGCACCGCCGACGCTCGCGAGCAACGTGGAGACGTTTGCCAACGTCCCCGACATCATCGCCCGTGGTGCGTCCTGGTTCCGAGAGGTCGGTACCGCCGAATCGCCGGGCACGATCGTGTGCACCGTGAGCGGAGCCACTCGGCGTGCGGGTGTGGGGGAGTTCCCGATGGGCACACCGTTGCGTGAGGTCATCGACGTCCTCGGTGGCGGTGCGCGTCCCGGCCGGCGCATTGTCGCGGTCATGTCGGGAGTGGCCAACGCACTCGTGCCTGAGGCATTGCTCGACACACCGGTGGCGTACGAAACGCTCGCGTCGATCGGGAGCGGGCTCGGCAGCGCGGGATTCATCGTGTTCGACGACGCGACCGACATGGTCGCCGTCGCGGCCGGCGTCTCGCGGTTCCTCGCGGTGGAGTCGTGCGGGCAGTGCACACCGTGCAAGCAGGACGGCCTGATCATCTCCGACGCGCTCGAACGACTGCGTGAGGGGGAAGCACGCCGGAACGATCTCGACGAGATCGGCGTCCGTCTCGCCAACGTCGCGTTCGGTGCACGCTGCAACCTCGCAACTCAGCATCAGATCGTGGTCGAGAGCATCATGCGCCTCTTTCAGGACCAGTTCGAGGCGCACCGCAGCGATACCGTGCCGGCGTCGCCGCCGTACCCCATCGCGGCACTCGTCCAGATCCTGCGCAACCAGGCAGTGGTCGATCACCGTGAGGCGCTCAAGCAGCCCGACTGGACCTTCGACGAGGAGTACTCCGGCAAGGCGCCCGCCGACAGGCTGGACGACCGTCGCGCCGCGCCCGGGCAACTCTGAGCCGCCGCGCGCGCCGCACTAGGGGGACGCGCGCCCGGGCTACGACATGCGTCGCTTCGCCAAGCGTTCGCGGACCACGTCGAGCAATGCAGACCCGGCCTCGAGATCCGCGACCGGTACGTCGCCCAGAAGATCACGCGCGATACGTTCGAGTCCCGCGCGCATCTCGCGGCAGAAGCGCCGTCCGGTGGGTGTGAGCTCGACGAGTGTCGTGCGCCGGTCGGACGGATGCTCGGTTCTGCGCGCGAAGCCGTCCGACTCGAGGCCGTCGACCAGACCCGTGACCGCGCGCGGCGTCACGTCGAGCGCGCGGCTGAGCTCCGACATCGACAAGGGTCCGTCGTCGTCGAGCACGCGCAGCAGCCGGGCGCGCGCCGGCGTGAGCCGTCGCCGGCGCAGACCTTCGGTGCGCAACTGTTCGAGCAGGGGAGCGAGTGACATCAGGAGCGAGAACACGTCCGCGCGCAGCTGCTCGACGCCCGTCGCGGCGGCCTGCACACCCGTGCTCTCCTTGCGCATTAGTGAACAGTCTACATCATGAGCTATATTCAGCTTCGTGCCCGGGGGAGTCGTCGCGGAGGAACTCGTCAAGCGGTTCGGGAGCTTCCTCGCGCTCAAGGGAGTCGACTTCGTGGCGCCCGAAGGCCGCGTCACCGGGCTCCTCGGCCCGAACGGCGCGGGCAAGACGACGGCGATCCGCATCCTCACCACGCTCCTGCATCCCGACGGTGGACATGCGACGGTGGCGGGCTACGACGTCGTGGAACAGCCGCAGCTCGTGCGAAGCGTCATCGGCCTCACGGGTCAGTACGCCGCGGTCGACGAAGACCTCACCGGACGAGAGAACCTCGTGCTCGTCGGGCGCCTCGGCCGCATGCCGAAGCGCGCGGCTTCCGACCGCGCGGCCGAGTTGCTGACCGTGTTCTCGCTGACCGATGCAGCCGATCGCCCGTTGCGCACGTATTCGGGCGGCATGCGCCGCCGCCTCGACCTCGCGGCGAGCCTGATGTTCGCTCCGCCGGTCC
>CAZJSY010000430.1:0-2224 GCA_964548555.1 uncultured Burkholderiales bacterium | reverse complement strand
GCGCGCCGTTGGTGGGTTGTCAAACGTGGTCGGTCGGACGGTCGGACGGTCGGACTGTCCGACCGTCCCACCGCCCTCACGAGCAGTTCCGCTTGCTGCACGTCACGGTCGTGCTGGACGTGCCGGAGCCACCGGGGCCGGTGGCCGTCAGGGTGACCGTATAGGTCGCGCGCGCACCGAAGGCATGTGAGGTCGTCACGCCCGTTCCCGTTGTGCCGTCGCCGAAGCTCCAACTGTACGACGTCGCATTGGTGGTGGCGCTCGCGTCGAAGCTGCAGGTGAATCCCGCGCAACTCTTCGTGAAGCTCGCGACCGGGGGGGCGTTGCTGCTGACCGTGACCGTGGAGCTCGACGTGCTCGTGCCGACCGCATCGGTCACGGTGAGCGTCACGGTGTAGGTGCCCGCTGCCGCATAGGTGTGACTCGGCTTCACCCCGGTGCCCGTCGTTGCATCACCGAAGTTCCAGCTATACGTCGCACCCGCCTGTGCCGAGGAGCTGCTCGCGTCGAAGGTGCACGTGAGGAGCGAGCAGCTCGAGGTGAAGCGCGCCACCGGCGGCTGCGCCGCGGTCGAGATGAAGCCGGTGTAGAGCAGCACGTTCGGCGTGCCCCCGGGGATCGACGTGATCACGCCCGTCGTGCCGTTGGTCACGAGCGCATCGCGCACCTGCTGCGGCGTCGCCGACGGATTCGCCTGGAGGTACAGCGCCGCCGCACCGGCAACGTGCGGCGTGGCCATCGACGTGCCCGAGATCGTGTTCGTCGCCGTGTTGCTGGTGTACCACGCCGACGTGATGTTCACGCCCGGGGCATTGATGTCGACACAGGTGCCGAAATTCGAGAAGTACGCGAAGGTGTCCGTGTTGTCTGTCGCGCCGACGGTCATGGCACTCGGCGCGCTTGCCGGCGAGTAATTGCACGCATCGGCCGTGCTGTTTCCGGCGGCGATCGCGTAGGCCACACCGGCGGCAATGGAGTTTTCGACGGCCTGATTCAGCGTCGTCGACAGGCCGCCGCCGAGGCTCATGTTCGCCGCGCTCGGCACGGAGGGGCTGCCCTTCTTCTGCGACGTGACCCAGTCGACGCCGGCGATCACGCCCGACGTCGTGCCCGAGCCGTTGCAGTCGAGCACGCGCACCGCGACGAGCTTCACGTTCTTGGCAACACCATAGGTGGTACCACCCACCGTACCGGCGACGTGCGAGCCGTGGCCGTTGCAGTCGGCCGCCGTGCCTCCCGACGTCACCTCGTCGATCCCGGTGAACGCGCGGCCGTTGTACTCGGTGTGAGTGAAGTTGATGCCGGTGTCGATGATGTACACCGTGACGCCGGTGCCGTCCGCGTTGTAGACGTAGAGGCCGTCCAGCGGGAGCGCGCGCTGGTCGATGCGGTCGATCCCCCACGTGGCACCGGTCTGCGTGGTGCTGATCGAGACGGTCTGATCTTCTTCGACCGACACGACGCTCGGGTTGGCGAGGAGCGCCGTGACTGCGGCGGGGGAGAGCTGGAGGGCCATTCCCTTGATCGCCGACTTGTAGACGCGGGTGACCTTGCCGCCGTGGGTCGCGGCGATGCTGCTCGCCCGTCCATCGATGTTCTGTTCATCGTCGCGGAAGCGGACGATGTACTGTCCTGCGATCGGAGTGCCGTTCGTCGCCCGTGTGAACGTGGCAGCGGTGGGAGCGACGTCCGGTGCGACGGGTGCAACCGGTACGTCCGTACAAGCGGCGAGGCCGAGCGCGATTGCCGCGACAACAGTAGTTCGCCTCATGGTGGGATCTCCTGCCCGAATGAGGGATGCGCCGGAATCGATCCGGCCTGTTGGCTCCGCCGCGTCGCGGTCCCAGAGACGTTGGGGCGCACGATGTTACGAGGCCGCCAGTGGGGCGGCAAGATCTCAATTCCACGGACAACCGCCGCTCGGCCAGGCTCCTTAGACGAAGGTTCATCCACTCATCCGCTTCATCAGCTCAACAGCCGCTCGGGCTAGCTCCTCAGACGAAGGTTCATCCGGATACGGCGGAGAGGCGGATTAGACGGATTAGACGGATTAGACGGATATTTGCTTTGGGGTTGCGCCGACTAGCGCTCCTGCTCGGGACCCAGCATGGCGACGAGGCCAGTCTCGGTGCCGCACGCTCTTTCCGCAGCCATCAAAGCTCCCGCCCCTGGCGCGTTGGACGGTCGCAGCGAGACTCCGCCCCATCCGCGTTTCCGCCGCATC
>CAZJSY010000429.1:0-2245 GCA_964548555.1 uncultured Burkholderiales bacterium | reverse complement strand
ACGCCGAGGTCCTTGAGCGCCTCCTTCACGTCGTCGAGCTTGAACGGCTTGATGACGGCGGTGATCAGCTTCACGTTTCTCCTCAATGCGTATCGAGCTACGCCCTGGGCGGACGGCCGGGAGGGCGCAGCGAGAGAGCCAAGAGCATCACACCCGTTCGAGCGCGTACCCGACCTCCGAGTGCAACGCGAGGTCGAGTCCGGTGTCCTCGTCCTCGTCGCAGACGCGGATGCCGCCCGGCAGGACGCGCTTGAGCACCACACAGATCAGCAGCGTCACCACGAACGAGTACACGAGAGTTGCGACGACGGCCAACGCCTGCTCACCGAGCAAGCCGAGTCCGCCGCCGAGAAAGAGGCCGTTCCGGCCGGCGGAGTTCACGCCGGCGTCGGCGAACAGGCCCAGGAGCAATGAACCGACGATCCCACCGACGAGATGCACCCCAATGACGTCGAGCGAGTCGTCGTAGCCGAACCGGAACTTCAACGACACCGCGAGGGCGCAGACCCCTCCCGCGATGAGGCCGATCCAAACCGGCGAGAGACCACCGACGAATCCCGCGCACGGCGTGATGGCGACGAGACCGGCGACGGCCCCTGATGCCGCACCCAGCGTTGTCGCGTGACCCTCCTTCACGCGCTCCACGGCGAGCCAGCCCAGCATTCCGGCAGCGGCGGCAAGGTGCGTGTTGACGAACGCGTGCGCGGCGACCGCACTGCCGGCCAGGGCCGAGCCCGCGTTGAAGCCGAACCATCCGAACCAGAGGATGCCCGTGCCGATCAACGTCAGGGGCAGCGAGTGGGGTGGCATCGGCGAGCGGGGCCAGCCACGACGCCGGCCGAGCACGAGCACGACTGCGAGGGCGGCGATTCCCGCGTTGATGTGCACAACGGTGCCGCCGGCAAAGTCGAGTGCGCCGCGACGGGACAACCAGCCCGCCGGTGCGAACACCCAGTGGGCAACGGGCGAGTACACGAGCACGACCCACAGACCGAGGAACCACACCCACGCGCCGAACCGCATGCGATCCGCGATCGCGCCAGTGATCAACGCGGGCGTGATGACCGCGAACATCATCTGGTAGCCCATGAACAACAGCGGTGGGATCGTGAGCGCCAGACCGGGTGGTGCCGTGTGCGCGACGTCGGTGAGCCCGGCGAAGTGGAGATTGCCGATCCATCTGCCGGCGCCGCCGAACGCGAGCGAAAACGCGACGGCTGCCCACAGCACGCTGACGAGACCGAGTGAGAAGAAGTTCTGCATCAGCATCGCCAGAACGTTCTTCGATCTCACCATCCCGCCGTAGAAGAGCGCGAGACCGGGTGTCATGAACATGACCAGCGCGGCCGACGTCAGGACCCATGCGGTGTCGCCCGTGTTGACCGTCGCGAGCAACGTTCACCTCCCATTCAGGACTGACGGGATGGTGATCAGAGTGTGTTACACGCCTGTCGCAGGTGCGTTACGGGCGTGTAAACGAGGGCATGGCGCTTCCCCACGCCGTGGCCGAAAGCGCAGGTGCGAACAGGAATCCCTGGGCCTGGTCGCATCCCAGTGCGACCAGCTCGGCGAGCTGCATTTCCGTCTCGACCCCTTCCGCGACGACGGTCAGCCCGAGGGTGTGGCCCAGGTTCACCACCGCGGCGACGATCGCGGAGTCCTCCGGGTCGGTGCCGAGCCCGTCGACGAAGGAGCGGTCGACCTTGACCGCGTCGACGGGGAGCCGCTTCAGATAGCCGAGCGACGAGTACCCGGTACCGAAGTCGTCGATGCTGAGACGAACCCCGAGCGCCTTGAGCGAACGGATCGCGCCCAGCGACACCTCGACGTCGTCCATCAGGACGCTCTCGGTGATCTCGAGACACAACATCGAGGGTGGCAGGCCGGTGCCGCTCAATGCGTTCGCCACCTCGCCGATGAGCTCGGTACGGACCAACTGTCGAGCCGAGAGGTTCACCGACATCGTGAACGCGCCGTCGCGCCGTTCGCGCCGCCAGATCTCGGCTTGCCGGCAGGCCTGTTCGAGCACGGCGCGACCGAGGGGCACGACCAGACCGGTCTCCTCTGCCACCGTGATGAACTCCGTTGGTGACACAAGGCCCCGCTCGGGGTGCCGCCAACGCACGAGTGCTTCCGCACCGACGCAGCCGGCGTCGCGCAGCGACACGACCGGTTGGTAGAACACCTCGAACTCATTGCGCTCGATGGCGCGGTGCAGCGCGTTCTCCGTCTCCACGCGCTGCAC
>CAZJSY010000428.1:0-2246 GCA_964548555.1 uncultured Burkholderiales bacterium | reverse complement strand
AGTACGTGCAGGCGTGGCTGCAGCCGCGGTAGGCGTTGATCGTGTACCGGAACGGCACGGGCGACCGATCGGGAACGACGTTGACGATCTGGCGGGCACGCACGTGGAGGAACTCCAGCCCGCGGAACTCGCCGGTGCCGATCTCGCGCTCGGGCAGGTCGAACAGCGCGATCTGGGCCCCGTGTCCCGCATCGAGCCCCGCCCAGCGATGACGCGGTCGTGACGCCCCGCCCGCCGGCATGTCGACGTCCTCCACGTCTGCCACGGAACACACGTTATCGAACGTATGTTCGCCACGGCAAGCGACGCCCTGGTTGGAACGGCTGACGAGTCGCGCCGACAATGGCGGTGTGGAAAAGCTCCCCGACGACGACGTGGAAGCGGGCCTGCGCGCGCTACCCGGTTGGAGCAGCGACGGTGACGCGATCCGGAGATCGTACGAGCTGCCGTCGTTCGCGGATGCGATCGCCTTCGTCGTTCGGATCGGCTTCCTCGCCGAGGCGGCGAACCATCATCCCGATCTCGACGTTCGCTGGCGCACCGTGCACGTCACGCTGAGCACCCACGACGCGGGCGGGATCACCACGAAGGATCTCGACCTCGCGCGTCAGATCGACGCCCTCCGTACGGTTGTCCCGTGATCGTCTTCGCCGTCGTCGCGGTGCTCGTGGTCGTCTTGATCGTGGCCGCGGGGGTCGCGATGAGTAACGAACCGGGGCCCGCCCCGGCCGACGTCGCGCTCGCGTACGAGCTCGCATGGGACCGCTTCGACTTCGAGACGTTGTGGAACCTCTCGACGCTCGAGCTTCGCGACGGTCGCTCGCGCGACGAGTTCATCGCCGCGAAGCGGGCGGCGTATCGTGACCAGCCGGGTCTGCGGCGACTCGCACGCCACGTGAAGGTCGAGGAGGCGACTGCCGGGCCTCACGTCGCGGTGGTTATTACGTCGGTCGAGCTGCACGACGGGTCACGGCTTCGCGACGAGCTGAAGCTCGTCCGTCGCAACGGACGCTGGCAGGTGCTCACGTACGGGCTTCGAGCGCCGGCCGCGGGATAGCGCGTCCGTCGGGTCAACCACCCGTTTGCCACGCCCACCCACGCCAGCGCCGCACCGTCACCACGATGACGGCTCCGTCGGGGCGGCCCACGCGGTACTGCGGGTACTTCTTCACGAGGAGCTCGATCGCACGGGCGTGCTCTTCGCCCGACGCGACCACGCGCGCGTCACCGTCGGCCCGCACCCACCAGAGTCGCGTCCAGTCGTCGAAGTACTCGTCGGTGAGAAGGCTCACCGCGGGATTGGCCGAAATGTTGTCGAGGCGACGCAACGCCGGGGTCCGTTTCGGTTTCGCGTCCACCGCGGAGACGATGGTGTCGCGTTCGACCGCGAAGCAGACCGGGACGACGTGCGGCCGAGCACCCGACCCGGCCGTTGCGAGTCGCGCGACCGGCGCCGCTGCGAAGCGCGCTCGCATCTCGGTCTCGTCCATCGCCCGGACGATACCGTCGTGGCGTGACCCGGCCCGCGCTGTTGCTCACCGGCGGTGCCAGTCGTCGCATGGGATCGCCGAAGGCCGAGCTGCTCTGGCGCGGGCGACGTCTCGCCGACCGTGCAGCCGCGGTCCTGGTCGGTGTGTGCAGCCCGGTGATCGAGGTCGGTCCCGGCTACACCGGCTTGGCTGCCACGGTCGAGGAACCGCGCGGCGCCGGACCACTGGCGGCGCTCGTTGCAGGCGTCGGCGAACTCGAGCGCCGTGGCGAACGGGCGGCCCCCGTGGTCGTCCTCGCGGTGGACCTTCCCTTCGTCGGTGGCGAGCTCATCCGGTTGCTCGCCGAATGGCCCGGTGAGCGCAGTGCGATTCCTGTCGCAGACGGGCACCTGCAGGTGCTGTGCGCCCGTTACGGCACGGACGCGACGGCAACTGCGGCACGCCTGCTCGCCGAGGGCCGGCGTTCACTCGTGGACCTCGTGGATCGCACGAGCGTCGACCGCATCCCGGAAGAACGCTGGCAGGAGGTCGCACCGGTGCACGCGTTCGCCGACGTCGACACGCCCGACGACGTCACGCGATGGTGGAGTCGTCTCGACGGGTAGGTTGCCGTCGTGAGCGACGTCGTGATCCGCCGACCCACGACATCCGTACGTGTTCGCGCGCTCCGAGAGGGCCGCCTCGTCGAACGCCCGGATCGGCTCGTCACCGAAGAGCCCATGGAGATCCGCGTGCACGGGCCGGGACAGGATCCGA
>CAZJSY010000427.1:0-2250 GCA_964548555.1 uncultured Burkholderiales bacterium | reverse complement strand
TCGAACGCGAGCACGGTGTCGACGACGTGCTCGAGCACGCGCGGCCCCGCGAGCGAGCCCTCCTTCGTCACGTGCCCGACGAGGAGCACCGTGACCTCGCGTTCCTTCGCCATGCGGACCAGGCGGGCCGCGCAGTCGCGCACCTGGCCGACGGAGCCCGCATTACCAGGAAGATCCGGGTCGACGACCGTCTGGATCGAGTCGAGAGCGACGACGTCGGGGTGCAGCGCGTCGACGTGCGCGAGCACCGCCGGCAGAGAGGTCTCGCTCACCACGAACAAACCGGCGGGCGCGGCGCCGAGACGCGACGCGCGCAGTCGGACCTGATGCTTCGACTCCTCGGCCGTGACGAGCAGGGCACGCGCGCCCTGGTCGCACATCGCAGCGAGGGCCTGCAGCACGAGCGTGCTCTTGCCCATGCCGGGCTCCCCGCCGAGCAACGTGACCGACCCGGGGACGAGGCCGCCGTCGAGCACCCGGTCGAGCTCGGAGACGCCCGTGGCGCGTCGTGTCGCCCCCACGGGATCGACCTCCGCGAGTGGCACGGGAACGTCGGCAGCGGGCGCGGCCGCGCGCACGACACTCCGGGGGGTATCCCGTTCCTCGACGAGCGTCCCCCACTCGCCGCACTCGGGGCAGCGCCCGAGCCAGCGCGGGGTCGCGGAACCGCATTCCCGACAGCGATGAACGGTTCGGGCCTTCGACATGTCCCCGGGCTCCCTACGCTCCGCCGTCCCGGCCTCCGGCCACGGCTGCGCTCCGTCCGCACGTTTCCTCGGCTCCCTACGCTCCGCCGTCCCGGCCTCCGGCCACGGCTGCGCTCCGTCCGCACGTTTGCCGGACGTTATCGACGGGGTGTGACCGTTATGGCGATGCCTCGTCGGCGGCGGTGGCGGCCTCGGGTGCCACCGGTCTGGTGTCGTCACCGTCCGGCGCGATCGGCGAGGAGGGGACCGGCTCCGGTGCTTCGCTGCCGTCGCCGGGTGCGCCCTCCTCCGGCACGGTCGCGTCAGGCGGCCCCACGCCGGTCGGGCCTTCGGGCTCGGGTTCGTCGCGTCCGCGCCGTCGGCGGCGGCCGGGCAGGAACAACGACGTCACGAGCAGCAGCACGGCCGCGCCGCCCAGCGCGATCGCGGCGAACAGCCATGCCAACCGACCGGGGTTGGGAACGGAGCTCGTGGCGCGCGCTTCCACGTGACCGCCGGGCGCAACCGACCACGTCTTCACCCGACCGTCCGGCAGCGCGAGCAGGAGACGCACGTCGACGGCTTGCCGCAAGGGCGCGTCGAGCTTCAGTTCGAGAACCGTCGGGTCCAGGCCGACGAGACGCAGCCGGTTCGCGAGATCACGGTCGTCGAGCACGCCCACCGCCAACGGACGGAGGTCGAGGTCGACATGCACGGTGTACTTCGTGCGCGAGAACCCGCGTGTACGTGCGGCCGAGGCGACTCCGACGAGGCCACCCGAACCGGTCAACTCGTGGACGGTCGGGGAGAGATCCTGCGGGCGCGCGAACGGCTTCTCGAGCGTGATCGACGTCGCGTCGGTCGTGACCTGCCAACCCGCCGCGCGCAGATCGTCGAGCTTGATGGACGACACCGGCACGCGTTGTCTCGCGTCCTCGTCGAACGCGACGTGCACACGCACACGGCCGCTGCCGTCGCGGTGCAGCTCGACGCCGACGGTCGTCTCCACCCGGCACGCGCCGAGCAGCAGCGCCGCGACGATCAGCAGCAGTGCCCCACGCCGTGCCTTCATCGGGTTCATCGAAGCAAACAGACGGTCGTCGACGCGAAACGGCGGACGGTCTCCCGTCCGCCGTTTCATCATTCGATTCGTCGCCTTCGACGAAGCTCGGCCCTCGCTACCCCTCCTGGCCGCTCCCGGCGAGCTCCACCGGCGGGGGCTCGACGCCCTCGATCGCCCGGAAGACGATCTCTTCGCCGTCGGCGTCGACCTTTACCGTCTCGCCGGCGTGGAACTCCTTCCAGAGGATCTTCTCGGACAGCGGGTCCTCGACCATCCGCTGGATCGCACGGCGCAACGGCCGGGCACCCAACTGCGGGTCGTAGCCCTTTCTCGCGAGCAACAGCTTCGCCTCGTGCGTGAGGTCGAGGCCGAGGCCCTGGCTCTCGAGCTGCGCCGTGACCCGGCGGATGAGGAGGTCGACGATCTCGGTGACCTCTTCACGCGTGAGCTCGTTGAAGACGATCACCTCGTCGATGCGGTTGAGGAACTCGGGCCGGAAGT
>CAZJSY010000426.1:0-2290 GCA_964548555.1 uncultured Burkholderiales bacterium | reverse complement strand
CCGCCCATCCTCAACCCGGGTGATTACAGCGTGTCGGTGTTCATCGGCACCGACGACGAGACGTTCGTCTGGGAAGACCGCGTGCTGCAGTTCCGGCTCGAGGGCGACATGCGGGGGCGACCGGACCGCTTGCTCCAGCTCACGCTCCCGTGGAAGGTGTCAAGGAGGCCCCTCCATCTGACGAGGGAGCATTGATATGACTTCCCACGAGGCTGCTGATGCGACGCGCCCGTTCCACGGCACGTCGCGTCCGCAGGTCTCGGTCGTGATCCCGACCCGGAACCGGCGACGGCTCCTCGGCCGTGCGCTCACGACCGTGTTCGCCCAACGCGGCGTCGACTTCGAGGTCATCGTGGTCGACGACGGGTCCGACGACGGCACGGGCGAGGCGCTCGCGACGCTCGGCGACGCCGTGACCGTCGTTCGGCACCGGTTGCCCCTCGGGGTGAGCGCGGCGCGCAACGCCGGAATCGAACGGGCCCGCGGCGACTGGATCGCGTTCCTCGACGACGACGACCTCTGGGCTCCCCACAAGCTCGCGACCCAGCTCGAAGCTGCAGGCGATGCTGCCGGATGGGTCGTGCCGGGCGCCACCGCCCTCACGGCAGATCTGGCGCTGCTCGGTGAGCAGAGCGTTCCGGATCTGCCAGACCTCACGGCGGCGCTGCTCGAGTTCAACGTCATCCCCGGCGGGGGCTCAGGAGTCCTGGCCCGGGCGGCGCTCGTGCGCGAGGTCGGCGGCTTCGACGCCAACTTCGCCAACCTCGCCGACCGGGACCTCTGGATCCGGCTCGCACTCAAGGCGCCGGCGGCGATCGTGAACCAGCCGTTGGTCGGCTACGTGATCCACAGCGCAGGGATGGCGCACGACGTACGACGGTCCGTCGAGGAGAACGAGTCCATCGCCCTGAAGTACGCGGCCGAACGGGAGCGACTCGGCGTCACCGACGAACGGGCCGCCGAGTGGCTCGGGTACATCGGCGGGATGTACTTGCGGGCCGGGCAGCGCCTCTCCGCGGCACGCGTGCACAGCGCGCTGGCGCGGCATCACGGTCTCCGTCGGGCGTGGATCGTCACCGGCGCGGGGCTCCTCAGCCCGATCGTGCAGCGAATCCGCGATCGGCGGGCCGCTGCAGCTATCGAGGACGAGTGGCGCACTCAGACCGAGCAGTGGCTCGAACCGCTCCGCGCTCGCGAGGACGCGAGCGATCCCTGGGCGATCGAGTCCCTTCACCTTGCCGTCGATGGAGACGGGTCGGCGCGACGAACCTGACCCGATACCGGTAAGCGCAGCGGTGATCGAGGATCCGGAGGGGGTCAGGAAGACCGGGGCCGCCGGACGAACGTCAGTGTTTCGAATGCGTGCTCGTAGACCTCTTGTCGGACGGTGCCGTCTTCGACCTCGATGATCCACGCGGGGCCGCGTGTGGCCTCGGACGTGCGCGTGCGCCGGGCCCCGGCGTCGTCGACGAACTGCACCGACCACGCGAGTCCTCTGGACGCGTTCGGCGAGTGCAGCGGGCGTCGACGAACGCTCCGTAACGCCGCGACCGATCCGTCGCGAAGTTGCAGGAACCACCCGTCGAACTCGCCGGGCACGCCGTCGAGAAAGGCGTCGAGCTCGTGGGCGGCGATTTGCTTCTGGTCCGTCTTCACGTCCAAGACGTACGTCCCTCTCTTCGCTTCAGAAGGGGAAGTACCGACAACAACAGCGTGGGGAATCCCCGTAAGAATACGTGGCTCGCGCGCCCCCCTTGACCATCCCGAAATACACAGCTGAACCCACAGCTTTTCCACACAACCGGATCACATGGGTCATTGAATCGACCGAGGCCTCGGAATTCCTGCTCGAACAGGCCGGGTTCTTGTCCGCAGCGGGGCGCCGGTACCGAATCCTCACTACCGTTTCGGGTATGGGCGGGCAGGCACGGAGGAGTGCGAGGCGGGCTCTGGCGCTGGCCTGGCACGCCGCTCCGCGGGAGATGCTGCTGACCGCCGCACTCGCGCTCCTCGGCGGCATCCTTGCCCCGGTCACCATCCTCGTCGGGAAGTACCTCGTGAACGCGGTTGTCCCGCCGCGAGGCTCCCCTCCCCCCGACCGCGGGCATGTGTTCCTGATCGTTGTGTTCATCGCCGCACTGGTCACGGCTCAGCGGGCAGCGGCGAGCGTGCTGAGCCATCGCAAGGTCGTATTCGCATGGCTGGTCGAACTCGCCGCGGAGCGCCAATTCCTCGAGCGCGCCGCCGACGTCGACCTCGCCTATCTCGACCAGTCCGAGTGGTACGACCG
>CAZJSY010000425.1:0-2304 GCA_964548555.1 uncultured Burkholderiales bacterium | reverse complement strand
ACGAGGTGGTTGACGAGCGCGCGCACGTTCCAATCGGTGCACGGCGTCGGCTGGTCCCACTGGTCGGCGCCGATCGCGTCGACGCGGCGGCCGAACTCTTCGGTGGCCTGCTGCTGCAGCTCCAAGAGGTCGCTCATACGCGGAGGGTATGCCCGCAGCGCAGCCCTGGAAAGGGCCGGCGCCGGCCGGTGATGTTCGCCGGCTATCCGACTCGACGGCCGGGTCCGACGATCGCGTTCAATGCCGCGAGGTCTTCGGCTGGCGGCTCCCACTCGCCGGCCTCGGAATTGGCGCGCACCTGTTCGGGCCGAGTGGCGCCGGCGATGACCGACGCGACGGCGGGCATGGCCGCGAGTCCGCCGATCGCGACGTGGAGGAGCGAGATGCCGCGTTGGCGGGCGAACTCCTCCAGTGCCTCGAGCACGTCGAATTGACGATCGGTCACCGCTTGACCGCGCGACGCGAGACGAGTGCCTTCGGGGGGCGCTTCACCCCGTCGGTACTTGCCGGTGAGGATGCCGCTCGCGAGCGGGAAGTAGGGAAGCACTCCGATCCCGTAGTGCACACACGCGGGGACGAGGTCGCGCTCGACGGAGCGGTCGAGCAGGCTGTACGAGTTCTGCGCGCTGATGTAGCGGTTCCGACCGTTGCGGCGAGCGATCGCCTCGGTGTCCGCCACTTGCCAACCGGCGAAATTCGACGAGCCGAGGTAGCGCACCTTGCCCTCGCGCACGAGCTCGTCGAGCGAGGCGAGCGTCTCCTCCATCGGCGTGACGCCGTCGGGGATGTGGTACTGGTATAGATCGATCCAGTCGGTCTGGAGTCGCTCGAGCGACGCCTCCACTGCGCGCCTGATGTAACGGCGCGAGCCGCGCGCACCCCAGTCGGGACCGTTCGCCCCGCCCATGTCCATGCCGAACTTCGTCGCAAGCACGACGTCTTCCCGGCGGCCCTTCAGCACCTCACCGAGCAGTGCCTCGCTGCCGCCGCGGTTGCCGTAGACGTCCGCCGTGTCGACGAGCGTGATGCCCGTGTCGAGCGCGGCGTCGACCACAGCTCTCGTCTCGTCGAGCCCGATGCGTGACCCGAAGTTGTTGCCACCGAGACCCACGACCGACACCATCAGACCGGAACGACCCATCGGGCGGTAGCGCATGGTCCGACGCTACCCACCTTCCTGCGCCCGGTACCGGTCTCGCAGCCGGCGCCGGTACACCTTGCCGGTGTCGCTTCGCGGCAGCTCGTCGACGAAGTCGACGCTGCGGGGACACTTGTAGTGCGAGAGCCCGTCACGGCAGAACGCGATGAGCTCGGCCTCGAGCTCGGGTCCTGCCGCACCGGGATCGCGTAGCTCGACCACCGCCTTCACGGCCTCGCCCCACTCTTCGCTCGGCACACCGATCGTCGCGACGTCGGCCACGGCAGGATGCTCGAGGAGCACGGCGTCGATCTCGGCGGGATAGATGTTCACGCCGCCCGAGATGATCACGTCGGCGTCGCGGTCGGTGAGATACAGGAACCCCTCGTCGTCGAAGCGGCCGAGGTCTCCGACGGTGAAGTAGTCGCCGCGGTACGAACGCTCGGTCTTGTCGGGATCGCCGTGGTACTCGAAGCGCCCGACGGTCGTCGCCTTGAGCCAGATCAACCCGACCTCTCCGACGGGCAGCGGGTTCGCGTCCTCGTCGCCGACGACGACCTGATCGGGCGGGAACGGCCGCCCGACCGTGCCGGGGTGGGTGAGCCACGTCGTCGAGTCGACGAACGTCCCGAGGCCCTCGGTCGCCGAGTAGTACTCGTCGACGATGGGACCGAACCACTCGATGATCCGCTGCTTGACCGCGACAGGGCACGGCGCCGCGCCGTGCCAGACGGAGCGCAACGAGCTGATGTCGGCGCGGGCACGCAGGTCGGGCGGCAACGCGAGCAGTCGATGGAACATCGTCGGGACCATGTGCGTGTGTGTGACGCGGTGCTCGTCGATGAGCTCGAGAGCCTGCTGTGCGTCCCAGCCGTCCATGAGGACGACGGTCACGCCGGCGGTCAACGGGACGCTGAGGGAGAAGAGCAACGGTGCCGCGTGATACAGCGGCCCCGTGCAGAGATGAACGTCGCCGGCACGGTACCCGTGCATCACGATGCCGGCCGTGAGCTTCATCCGCATTCCTTCACGACGAAGCACACCCTTCGGGCGGCCGGTCGTACCCGACGTGTAGAGCATCGTCGTGCCGAGCGACGGGTCTTCGATGTCGCCCGTGGGTTCGGCGCCGAGCATCTCCTCGTAGCGCTCGAAACCCTCGATGTCAC
>CAZJSY010000424.1:0-2304 GCA_964548555.1 uncultured Burkholderiales bacterium | reverse complement strand
CGCTCCAGCACCGAGCCCCGAACGGAGCCGATCATCACCGTTCCTCCTTCGCCAGCGCGGTCGCGACCGCGCGGCCGAACCCGTCGGTGTGCGTCGGCCCGTGCGCGGACGCCGCCGCGCGCACCGGTGCACCCCACGTGTGACACAACGCCAGGGCCAGCGCGTCGGCAGCATCCGGCGGCCGTGGCGGCTCGTCGAGCCCGAGCAACCGCGTGACCATGTGCTGCACCTGGTTCTTGTCGGCGCCGCCGTACCCCGTGACCGCGAGCTTCACCTCGTTGGGGCTGTAGTGCACGACGGGCACGCCGGCGCGGGCCGCGACCGCGAGCGCGAGGCCACTCGCCTGGCCCACCGACATCGCGGTCCGCACGTTCGTCTGGAACAGGACGCGTTCGACCGCCATCGCCGCCGGTCGTAGCTCGCCGACGAGCTGCTCGAGCTCCGCCTCGAGCATCGCCAGGCGTTCGGCCAGATCCATCCCGGCCGGCGTGCGAATGACGCCGTATGCCGCGGCGACGGGCGAGCGACCGCCGGCGCGCACCGCCCCGTAACCGCAACGGGAGAGGCCCGGGTCGATGCCGAGCACCAATTGACGATCGAACACGAGTTCGATCCTAGGGGCCGGGTCGGTTGGCCGGGCGGACCGTCGCGAGACGGTCCCCTCTACTTTCGGCGGGAGTGCTTGCGGCCCCGGCGCCGGACCCCCCGCCACAGGATCAGCGCCACCAGGGCGGCCAGCACGGGCGCGAGCCGCTTCAGCACGGGCGTGCCGCTGACGGCGAGCAGGTCGACGGGTTCGACCTCGCGTGACTCGATCTGACGCACACCGCTGCCGTTGGCCGCGGCCATCGAGCCCGCGCCTCCGGGCTGCACCAGTCCCGGGCCGGGGATCTCCGTCGCAGTGGCGGCGTCGGCCTCCTGGCCCTCGAAGCTTCGGCCCTCCGCGAGGTCGATCACCTGATCCGCGTCAGCCGTGCCGGCCGTCGGACTCGGCGCGGGACCGCTGAGGACGTCGCGCTCCAAATTCTCGACGAACTGCGCGAGCAGCTTCGTGGAGACGTCGCCGATGACACCGCGGCCGAACTGCGCGACCTTGCCGGTGATGGAGAGGTCGGTGTCGATGCGCACCTCGGTCCGGTCGCCCGCGGCTGCCAAGGTCGCGGTGATCGTCGCCGACGCGTTCCCCTGCCCCCGCGTGTCGCGACCGCTGGCCGAGATGACCGCGCGGTGCTCGTTCTCGTCCACCTCCGTGAACCGGGCGGTTCCCTTGTACTGCGCGGTGATCGGGCCGACCTTCACCTTCACCGTGCCGCGGAACTCGTCCCCCTCGATCTCCAGCAACTGCGCGCCCGGCATGCACGGAGCGATCCGCTCGATGTCGAGGAGCAACCGCCACGCCTCCTCGACCGGCACGGTCACGTGGAACTGGTCTTCGATGCGCATCGAATCTCCATCGCTCGTAAGTCGTCGAGTGTGTCGACGTCGGTCGGATCCCCCGTGCCGTCGCACGGCACCTCCGCCACCGGATGGCGCCGGAGAAGCACCCGCGCGCCCTCGTCGCCTTCCAGTCGCATGGCCTCGCCCCACCGTGCACGGCGAAGCATGACGGGATTCCCCCGTACCCCACCGTACGTGGCAACCGCGAGCTCGGCGCCGTCATCGTAGGCGGCGGCGACGCGACGGTAGGCCTCCGCACCGACGAGCGGTTGGTCTGCGAGCCCGATGCAGACCGCGTCGACGGCCGGCCGCCCCGACAATGCACCGAGCGCAGCGCGAAGACTGTGCGCGATGCCGCGTTGCCAGTCGGTGCTGACGACCACCTCGACGCCCGGAGGCGCGACCGCACCGACCGCCTCCGCCTGATGGCCGACGACGAGCACGACCGGTGAGAGCGCGCCGGCCCGTATTGCATCGAGCGCCCACGAGACCAACGGCCGACGGCGCAGTTCCAGCAACGGCTTCGCAATCGGCTCGCCGGTGCGTGTACCGCTTCCGGCGGCGAGCACGACGCCGGCCAGCGTGCGGACGGCCGCGGACATGGTCAGCTCGCGGCTTCCTCCACCGCGCGGCGGGTGAGCACGCGCGCGAGGTGGGACCGGTAGTCGGGCGACGCGTTGAGATCGCCGGCCGGCTCCGTTCCCTCGGCCGCGTGCTGTGCGGCCTCCGCGGGTGACGCGCCCGCCGCGAGCGCGTCCTCGACGGCGCGCGCACGCAACGGCGTGGTTCCCATGTTGACCAATCCGACGCGTGTGGTGCCGTTGGTGATCGCGACGACACCCACGATCGCCCAGTCCTGCGCCCGCC
>CAZJSY010000423.1:0-2318 GCA_964548555.1 uncultured Burkholderiales bacterium | reverse complement strand
GTCGTCGCCCACGCCGATGCGGCGCCCTCCCCGTGCAGCACGATCTCGACGTCGAGCTCGCCGGACGACGAGTCCACCCGTCGCGGCGTGAACGTCCTGATCGTCGGTCGCTCGCCGTTGGGCAAGAGGAACTCGTTGCCGTTCCATCGAGGAATGTTCAGCTCGCCTGCCGCCAAAGGGAGGAGCACGCGGACGCTCGCTGCCGGCTGCTCCACCCTGAGACCTTCGAGCTCCGCGCCTGCCAGGGTCACCCGCGACATCCACGGAGTCACCGCCACGACGCGGTGCACGCTCGCCCTTCGGAACTGCGGCGGCTCCCGCCGTATCCGCGCGCTCACTGAACGTCCCGCGTCGGTCACAGGGCCAGCATCGCAGGTCTCACAGCGCAGGCGAACACAGGTTCGCTGGAATTGTGTCCCTCTGGCGGCTGCCGCGGCGGGAGGGCGATACTGGGCGTCGCGCCAGACTCCTACCTGCCCGGGAACGCTGGCGCTGTGGCGGTGGAGACAGCTGGGGAAAGAGAACCCTCAGCTGTCTCCACTTTCGTTTTCTCAAGTCGGTGTGTCGGCTGCCGACAATGTTGGTGACGGTCAACGGCGCCCGTCACAGCATGTTCAAATGCGAGCGAGCCACGGTGTTCCTTTCCCGTGGCTCGCTGCGCGTCCCAGAGGTATCAGCCGACGCGTCGCTCGACACCCGCCCAGTACGGCTCGCGCAGCTGCCGCTTGAGCAGCTTTCCCGACGGGTTGCGGGGGAGCGCGTCCGCGAAGTCCACAGACTTGGGCAGCTTGTATCCCGCGAGCCGCTCACGAGCGAAGGCGATGAGCTCGCCGGGCTCGAGGTCGACCCCCTCGCTGCGAACGACGATGGCCTTGACCGCCTCGCCCCAACGCTCGTCGGGCACACCGATCACCGCGACGTCGGCGACGCCGGCGTGCATCATCAGCACGTTCTCGACCTCGGCGGGGTACACGTTCTCGCCTCCCGACACGATCATGTCTTTGACGCGATCGTGCAGGAAGAGGAAGCCGTCCGCGTCGTAGTAACCCGCGTCACCTGTGCGGAACCATCCATCGGGAGTGATGGCGGCCGACGTCGCCTCCGGGTCGTCCCAGTATCCGGCCATGTTCTGGTGTGAGCGCGTCCAGAGCTCGCCGACCTCACCGGTCGGCATGTCGTCGCCGGTTTGTGCGTCCACGATCCGCACCTGCACCCACGGGTACGGCTTGCCGCAGGATCGCAAGAGGTGTGGCCGGCCGAGCGGATCGTGATCGACACCGTCGAGCTGCGTGATCGCGCCCGTCGTCTCGGTGAGGCCGTACACCTGGATGAGCTCGCACTTCAACGTTTCCATCGCCCGCACCAGCACCGCGTCGGTAATGGGTGACGCGCCGTACACGAGGGCTCGCAGGCTCGAGAAGTCGGTCGATTCGACGCCTGGTGTCATCAACAGGAACTGGATGACGGCCGGCACCATGAACGCGTTCGTGACCCGGAATCTCGGGATCACACGCAGGATCTCGACCGGGTCGACATCGCGCAGCACGACGGTGCGACACCCGTGGTGCAGACCGACCATCGACCAGCCTGCGCCCGCGATGTGGAACAGGGGCATCATGGCGAGGTTCACCGAGTCGTCGGTGAACCGCCACTGGTCGACGATGCCGATGACTCCCTTGAAGAAGTTGTCGTTGCTGAGCATGGCGCCTTTGGGCAGCCCCGTGGTGCCCGATGTGTAGAGCTGGAACGCGATATCGGTTCCCGTCGACGTGACTCCCGGGTCCTCGGCCGCGTGCCCGTCCACCCATGCGTCGTAGCTGGGCCACCGGTCGTGCGCGCCGAGGGCGACGATCGTCTTCACACGCGTCAGCTCGCCCTCGATCTTCTCGAGGTGCTCGACGAAGTCGGGGCCGACGAAGAGCAACGGCGCTTTCGAGTTCTCGATGATCTGCGCCATCTCGGGCGCTGCGAGGCGCCAGTTCACCGAGACGTTCACGGCGCCCAGCTTCGCGAGCCCGAACGTCACCTCGAACCACTCGAGGCCGTTCTTCTCGACGAAGGCGACGCGGTCGCCGCGTTGCACGCCGGCCGCGCGTAGCGCCTGTGCCACCTGGCTCGAGCGACGGTCGAGCTCGCCGAACGTCATGTCGCGCTCGCCCATCGTGAGCGCGATGGAGTCCGGTCGGTGACGGCCGTGCGAGCGGACGACCTCGGCGATCGTGTGGAACTGAGTCATGCTCCGCTGCCCCCGATGCGGCGCTCCGGCGACACCGTACGACGACTCCGGCACGCGTGCTCGCGTACCGGCGTAGGGTCTG
>CAZJSY010000422.1:0-2325 GCA_964548555.1 uncultured Burkholderiales bacterium | reverse complement strand
TACGCGATCTCGCTGCTCGCGTTCAGCTTGGCGTCGGTTCTGGTGCTGTACGCGCTGCTACGACTGCAGGGCCACCTCCCCTTCAACCCCGACGGGTTCAAGGGCGTGAAGCCCGCGCTGTCGTTCAACACCGCGGTCAGCTTCCTCACCAACACGAACTGGCAGAACTACTCCGGCGAGACCACCATGGCGCACCTCAGCCAGATGGCGGGGCTCGCGGTGCAGAACTTCCTCTCGGCCGCGGTGGGCATCGCGGTGGCGGTGGCGCTGATCCGCGGGCTCGTGCGCCGTCGCACCGGCACACTCGGCAACTTCTGGGTCGACCTCACGCGCACCGTGGTTCGCATTCTCGTGCCGCTCTCGATCGCGTTCGGCGTCGTGCTGATGAGTCAGGGCGTCATCCAAAACTTCGCCAAGACGCGGACGGTCACGACCGTCAGCGGAACCAAGCAGTCACTGCCCGGCGGACCGATCGCGAGTCAGGAGGCGATCAAGGAGCTCGGTACCAACGGTGGCGGGCCCTTCAACGCGAACTCGTCGCACCCTTGGGAGAACCCGAACGCCGTCACGAATTTCCTGCAGATCTTCACGCTCCTCATGATCCCGTTCGCGCTCGCCTGGACGTTCGGCAAGATGGTGGGCGACGTGAAACAGGGCCTCGCGGTACTCACCGCGATGTTCGTGCTGTGGCTCGCCATCGCGCTGGTCGCGATGGTCTTCGAGACCGGCGGCAACAAGAAGCTCAACGCCTACGGAGTGAACCAGCACGCGGTGGCGACCCAGTCGGGCGGCAACCTGGAGGGCAAGGAAGTGCGGTTCGGGCCGGCCGCGTCGGGACTCTTCGCCGCGTCCACGACGGGGACCTCGACGGGCGCGGTCGACTCCATGCACGACAGCTACACGCCTCTCGGTGGCGCCGGCCCGCTCGTGAACATGATGTTCGGCGAGGTGGACCCGGGCGGCACAGGCTCCGGCCTCTACGGGATGCTCATCTTCGCCTTGTTGTCGGTATTCATCGCGGGGCTGATGGTCGGGCGAACACCGGAGTACCTCGGGAAGAAGATCCAGGGTCCCGAGATGAAGCTCGTGGTGCTCTACATCCTGTTCGTACCGCTCGCGGTGCTGTGCTTCGACGCGGCGTCGGTCGTGCTCAAGACCGCACTGAACCAGCTGGGCAATCCCGGGCCGCACGGGCTCACCGAGATGACCTACGCCTTCACCTCGATGAGCAACAACAACGGATCCGCGTTCGCGGGGCTGAGCGGGAACACCGACTGGTTCAACACGACCGGTGCCATGGCGATGCTCGTAGGTCGGTTCCTGCTGATGATTCCCGTGCTGGCCATCGCCGGCTCACTCGCGCGCAAGCAGCCCGTGCCGGCCTCGAGCGGAACCTTCCCCACGAACGGACCGCTGTTCGCCACGTTGCTCACGGGTGTGGTCGTGATCGTGGTCGGCCTGACGTACTTCCCCGTTGTCGCGCTCGGACCCATCGTCGAGCACCTCGTCGGCAAGTTCTAGGAGCGGGCCCGTGACTGCCACCGACACCCTCGCCCCGCCGCCCGAAACCCGGCCGCCGAAGGTCCGGCGCCGCGCACCCGGAACGCGGTCGCTCTTCGACCCCACGATCATGCGTCGCGCCGTGATCGACTCCTTCGCCAAGCTCGACCCGCGTCAGATGGCCCGCAACCCGGTCATGTTCGTGGTCGAGATCGGCAGCGTGCTCACGACGATCCTGTTCTTCCAGAAGCTGCCGTCCGCGAAGACGTCCGACAGTGTCTTCACCGGGCTCGTCAGCGCGTGGCTCTGGTTCACCGTGCTGTTCGCCAACTTCGCGGAGGCCGTCGCAGAGGGACGCGGGAAGGCCCAAGCCGAGACGCTGCGAAAGACCCGCTCCGAAACCGTGGCGCACGTCCGTCAACCCGACGGTTCCGTGGTCGACAAGCCCTCGACCGCCCTGCAGGTCGGCGACGTCGTCATCGTCTCGGCAGGTGAGGTGATCCCGGGCGACGGGGACGTTGTCGAAGGCATCGCGTCCGTCGACGAGTCGGCCATCACCGGTGAGTCCGCTCCGGTGATCCGCGAGTCGGGCGGCGACCGCTCGGCGGTGACGGGCTGCACGCGGGTGCTGTCGGACCAGATCGCGGTGAAGATCAGCTCGAAGCCAGGCGAGACGTTCCTCGACCGGATGATCGCGCTCGTCGAAGGTGCGGAGCGGCAGAAGACACCGAACGAGATCGCGCTGAACATCCTGCTCGCCGGTTTGACACTGATCTTCCTGCTCGCGACCGCGACGCTCCAACCGTTCGCGATCTACTCGAAGGC
>CAZJSY010000421.1:0-2334 GCA_964548555.1 uncultured Burkholderiales bacterium | reverse complement strand
GCTGAAATCCTCGGCCCCGACCTACTCATCGTGCTCGGCGTCCTCGCCCTCCTGTTCGGCGGGTCGCAAATCCCCAAACTCGCCCGATCGCTCGGCGCCGCCCAAAACGAGTTCCGCCGCGGTGCACGCGAGGGCGCACCCGACAACAACAAAGACCGCACGAACCAATAAGCACACACGCGGCGACGAACACGCGACACCGCGCGACGTCAAAGCGACACGCGCCGATCGCGCCGCTCGCAAAGGCGTGACCGCCGCGGCGCGCTGCACCTCAGCGTGCGCCCCGGCTTCGCCGAACGTCCGTACGGGAGCCCGGCCAGCAACCGCCGCGCGCCGCGGTGCATCATCCGGCACACCGACGCGGTCCCGTGCAGATTCTTGAAGTTCGGGTCGCTCGACCAACACGCTTCGCATGCGGCCGCGGGCGATCACCGAATGACCGGTCGCCGCGGCCGCCCGCGAAAGCGCGTGTATCTCCCAAGCATTCTTCATGTCGGCCGAGACGCAACTCAGCATCTGCGCGAGCGAGGATGCTGCCCCGGGATTGCCGGAGACCGAACGTGAGCAGGGTGCGACGTCATCGGCTCGGTCTCGGCGTCGCGATCATCGTCAAGGCGCTCCCCAAGCCCAACCACGCCTGGCGTCCCGCTAAATCCCGCACAGTGGTGGTCGGGCTGCACCGCCCGGTAATCATCGACACGGGGCACAGGTCGAAGAACACTCGCGGGGACCGGAGGTGGCACACCTCGCGCCCTCGAGGGACGGCATATCACAGGTCCGCGGCGAAGAGCCGCCACGGTTCGGGGATGCCTTTGAGGTGCTGTTCGCCGCGGTCGGTGAGCCGTAGGTCGGAGCCCGCGGTGAGGTCGGCGACGGTTTGGGAGACCAGCACTTCGCCGGGTGCGGCTGCGGCGGCGACTCGGGCCGCGATGTGGGCGGCGATGCCGCCGATGTCGTTACCGCGTACTTCGACTTCTCCGGTGTGCAGTCCGGCGCGGATTGACAGTCCGAGCGCGCGCACGGCTTCGCGGATCGCGAGCGCGCCGTGGACGGCTCGACCGGGGCCGTCGAAGGTCGCCAGGACGCCCGCGACATCCTTCCAGGCCACCCCACAGGGCAAGCCAGATCAGATGTCACCTCAATGTGCAGCAGCAGACCCGAGCTTCCTCCGCCGCGGTGCTGAGGTTCTTGGGGTTCTCAGGCTCCGTCCGCGGTGGGCCAGACGCTCGGCGCGCCGTTCGGTAGCTGGGTCTCGATGCGCGCAACGTGCTCGCGAAGCTGTGCGGCGAGCTGCTGGGGCGGCAGTGCGTGCGGTGCGCCCAGCGCCTCGACCTGGTCGTAGGTGAGGATCAGATCACCCGGGTACCGCTCACCTTCGACCAACAAGCTCAGCCGGGCGAGCAGTGTGGCGATCGCATGAGCTTCTCGGCCGTCGAGCGTCACCGTGCCCCAATCGTCGGCCATCCGCCTCTGCTCCCTTCAAGCGTCGCACGATGCCGTCTGGCGTCACCTTGGCACCATCCCCGCTCCGATACACGGGCTGCACCGCGAAAGCGCGGGACAATGGAACCCGTGAGCGAATGCCGCCGGCCCATCGAAGACTGGGAGATCCCGTACCTCCAAGCCCTCGGCGCCGAATCCGTCTCCCCCGCGAAGCGGCCGGGCTCAGCAGGCGCATCGTCGCCTACTTCGCCCAGATCTCCGACACGCAGATCAAACGGATCGAGTACGGCATGGAGTTCCCGCGTTCTGACGGACGGGTTGTGTGTGGGGATCATGCCGCGTGGTTGGTCTCGTAGTCGATGGGGCTGAGCATCTCGCAGTAGGAGTGCCGGCGGTGAGGGTTGTACCAGGCTTCGATCCATTCGAAGATCGCGAGCGAGAGCTGGTGGCGGTCACGCCAGGGGTGTTGATCGAGGAGCTCGCGTTGCAGGCTGGAGAAGAACGCCTCGGCGACGCTGTTATCGAAGCAGTCGCCGACGGTGCCCATCGAGCCGAGCAGCCCCGCGTTGCGGAGCCGTTGCCCGAACAGCCATGACGTGTAGTTCCCGCCGTGATCGCTATGGGCGATCGTCTGGTCGGGTTCGGGTTGTCGTCGCCAGATGGCCATCTGGATCGCGTCCGCGACGAGCTCAGCGCGCATGTGATCCGCGATCGACCAGCCGACGACGCGGCGGGAGAACGCGTCGAGCACGACGGCGAGATACACCTTGCCGGTCCTGGCTTGGATTCCAGCAGTCGTCGCAACGGTTGGCCTATGAGGCTTCTAGGAAAGCAGCTGGGTGTGCTCATCTGATCTGGCCCCACTTGGGCGGGTAGTGCTCATCTGATTTG
>CAZJSY010000420.1:0-2342 GCA_964548555.1 uncultured Burkholderiales bacterium | reverse complement strand
TCACCGAGACCGCGTCCGTCGCGACGGCGAACGTGGGCGACGAGTACCTCACGCATCCCGGATCCGTCGGACGCGCTGTGCCGACGGTCGAACTCCGCGTCGTCGATACGGTGACCGGTTCCGACGCGCCTGTGGGCGAGACCGGTGAGGTGTGGATCAAGGGCCCGACGGTCATGTTGCGTGGCTACTGGAACCGTCCCGACGCGACCGCCGAGGTGCTCACCGACGGCTGGTTCCATACGGGCGACATCGGCCGTCTCGACTCCGACCGTTTCCTGTATCTCGTCGATCGGGCGAAGGACATGATCATCCGCGGCGGCGAGAACGTGTACTCCGTCGAGGTCGAGAACGTGTTGTTCGAGCATCCTGACGTGTTGGACGCCGCGGTCGTCGGCGTCCCGCACCGGGAGCTCGGCGAGGAGATCAAAGCGGTCGTGCAGTTGCGGCCGGGATCCACCACGACCTCCGAAGACATCCGAATGTTCGCGGCGAAGCATCTTGCCGACTTCAAGGTGCCGGCATACGTCGAGCTGCGCGACGAACCCCTCCCGCGGAATCCGGCCGGCAAGGTGTTGAAGGCACAGCTGCGGGGCGACTCGACGTCGTTCGCGGCGCATGACGACGCGGTCTTGTAGCGCGCCGTGGCCGACGCAATTCTGACGTTCCATCGCAACTGGGGCTACGTCGCGATCGTCCTGAACGGGCTTGCGGGAGTGATCGCGCTCGTCGCGTGGCGATGGCGACGCTTTCGCGGTCGGTGGGTGTGGATCACCACCGCGATCGCGGAAGGTGCCATCCTGCTGCAGATCCTCGCAGGAACGGTTTTGGTGGTCCGCGACAAGGCACTGGCGAAGCAGAACGGCATCCGGTTCCACATGTTCTACGGCTTCCTCGCGTTCATCACGGTCGGTCTGGCGTACCAGTACCGCGCCTCGATGCGAGGTCGTCTCGAGATGTTCTACGGATTGGTCGGGCTGTTCCTCATGGGCCTCGGTATCCGGGCCGTCATGCAGGTGATGTGATGGTGGGCGGTCGGCGCATCCGGGTGCTGCTGCTGTACGGCGGCCGCTCGGCGGAGCACGACGTCTCACGTGTCAGTGCCGTCGCCGTGGCGAAGGCGCTCGACCCGCAGCGTTACGAAGTCGTGCCGGTGGGCATCACGCGTGACGGCCGTTGGCTCGTCGGTGGTCACGCGCAGGCCGCGATGGCAAGCGGTTCCGACGCGTTGCCGCCCGCGTTCGACGTCGACGGTGAGGAGCTGCAAGTGGCCGGTATCGGTGCGCCGGCCGGCGCGCCGGCCCACGCGACGAATCTCGACGTCGACGTCGTCCTGCCGTTGATCCACGGGCCATACGGTGAGGACGGAACGGTGCAGGGTCTGCTCGAGCTGGCCGGTGTGCCCTACGTCGGAGCGGGCGTCGTCGGCTCGGCCGTCGGTATGGACAAGGTGATGATGAAGCGCGCGTTCGTGGCGTGCGGACTGCCCATCGCGCGCAGCATCGAGTTCCGCGACACGCACGCGGGCCCGGAGCTCGTCGAGCGGATCGCGCGGGAGCTCGGCTACCCGGTCTTCGTGAAGCCTGCCAACATGGGCTCGTCGGTCGGGGTGTCGGAGGCCGAAGACCGAGCGCAGCTCCAGGCCGCGATCGAGCTCGCGCTGGCGTACGACGAATGGGCGATCGCAGAAGAGGCCATCGACGGGCGCGAGATCGAAGTCGGCATCCTCGGCGACGACCCACCCGAGGCCTCGGAGGCGGGCGAGGTCGTGCCCGGCGACCGGTTCTACACGTACGCCGATAAGTACGAGCACGGTACCGCCGACCTGCGGGCGCCCGCGCCGCTCACCGACGAGCAGCGGGCGACCGTGCGCGCGCTCGCGGTCCGTGCGTTCGAGGCGTGTCGCTGCGAGGCGATGGCCCGGGTCGACTTCTTCCTCGAGGAACGCGGGCCCGACGGCCGCCCCGGGCGTGGCTTCCTCGTCAACGAGGTCAACACGATCCCCGGGTTCACACCGATCTCGATGTTCCCGCGCCTGTGGGCGCTGTCGGGCGTGCCGTACCCGAAGCTGCTCGACCGCCTCGTCGAGCTCGCGCTCTCCCGCCACACGAGGCGATCCCGCCGCGCGGGCAGGCAACGCCCGGAGCTCCGAGAGCCCGGAACGAGCTAGAGCTGGACGACCGGGCAGGTGAGGGTGCGGGTGATGCCCTCGACCGCCTGGATCTGTGACACGACCATCTTCCCCAGGTCGTCCATCGTCGGCGCCTCGGTGGAGACGATGACGTCGTAGGGGCCGGTGACGTCGTCGGCACTCACGACGCCCTTCAGGTCCCGTACCTCGCTCG
>CAZJSY010000419.1:0-2354 GCA_964548555.1 uncultured Burkholderiales bacterium | reverse complement strand
GCGTCTACGAGGATCACGTGCGGTACGCGATGACCGCGGAGGAGTGGCTCGAGCGAGGGACGGACCTGGTGCAGCGTTTCCTCGGCGGAGGCTGACGCCTCGGCCGTTGCGCGCGTCGCAGGCTCAAGGTTCCCGGCGTCGCGCCTCCGCCATTCGTCGTGCGAAGAAGCCTTGCGCGGTCGACCACACCTGCTGTTCGAGCTCGGCGTCGACGGCCTCGTCGAACGACCCGTGCCATGGCGCGTGCCGCAAGGTGCGCTTCACGGACTTGCTCAGCTCCACCGGCGCACCGGCGGCACGGTGCGCGAGCTCGATCGCACGTTCGACGACTGCCGCGTCATCGACACATCGCCACGCGAGACCCACACGTTCGGCATTGCGGCCGTCGAGCGTCTCGGCGAACAGCACCATCGCGGCCGCGGCCTGCGGGCCGATCGCCCGCTCCAGTAGCCAGGTGTGTCCGCCGCCCGGGTGAAGGCCGAGCGACAGGAATCTGCTGTCGAAGCGGGCCGACTCGCCCGCGACGCGCACATCGCAAGCGAGCGCGAGGTTGAAGCCGGCGCCGACCGCCGGCCCGTTCACCGCCGCGACGGTCGGCAGCGGGCTTCGCAACACGCGCAGAAAGCCTTCGTAGATGCGGCGCAGGCCCTGGCCCGCGCCGCCGTCCGATGCTGCATCGCCCGTGTCGCCCAGCGACGCGAGGCTGCCGACGTCGGCGCCCGAGCAGAACGCGGGAGGGGCGCCCGTGACGACGATCGCACCGACTCCCGGGTCGGCCTCGGCCTGCTCGCACGCGTCGACGATTGCGTCGACGAGCTCACGGGACAGCGCGTTGCGACGCTGCGGGTCGTCGAGCACGAGGAGACGGACGCGGTCGTGTTGCTCGACGCGAAGCGGCACTAGTCGACCTCGGTCTCGTGCGCCACCGCCGGCGAATGGCGGAAGAAGTCTTCGACATCCCGCTCGTAGCGGTAGATGGGCCGCGCGTCTCCGATGGTGTTCTCGAGGCGGAGCGCCTGCGCGAACGCGTGCACGGTGCCGGCCGACGTGTACCGATACTTGAAGCCGGCACGCTTGAACCGGCTGTTGTCGACACCGCGGCCGTAGCGCAACACCTCGAGGAGCTCGTCCGGCAGATCGAGAAGGCCCGCGGCGCGCAGCGGTCGCGCGGCGAGGTTCGTCATCAGCGGTGCCAGCGCGAAGCGAGGTTTGCGGACGATCGCACACACCTCACTCCACGGCAGCGTTCCGTCGCCGGCGACGTTGTAGACGCCCGGGATCTCCTCCTGCACGGCGTAACACAAGGCGCCGATCACGTCGTCCTCGTGCGTGAACTGCATGCGGGGATCGAAGCCGAGGATCTCCGGTACCACGGGTCGGCGCAGCGCGCGTGAGAACGGGGTGTCGATGTCGTCGCCCAGCACGTTGCTGAAGCGCAGCTTCGACACGACCACGTGCGGGTTGTCCTCGGCGAAGTCGCGCACGTAGGACGCAACCTCGGCGAGCGAGCGCTCCACCTGCGAGCGGGGGGTGCGCACCCGCCGCATGTCTTCCCGGAAGAAGTACGGATCCTGATAGGTGGAGCCGTACACCAGCGTGGAGCTCTTCACCACGAGTTTCCGTACAGGGCTCCCTGCAGCGCCGGCAGCGGCGAGCAGGTTCATCGTTCCGATCACGTTGGTCTCGTGAAGGGCGCGTCCCCGCATCTGTGTGGAATCGACGATGAGGTGTGTGTGGAGGATGGTGTCGACCTGTGTCGCCTGCACGATCCGGTTGAGGATCGAGAACGACGAGTCGGTCCTCACGAACTCCGTCCGCTCGAGGGGCAGACGCGGTTCGCGCGTGTCGACGCCGATGATGACGTCGACCGCGTCGAGCGCTTCCACGGCCTGCGCGAGCCTGCTGCCCCAGAACGTCCCGAGCCCGGTGACGAGTACGCGCACGCCTCAACGGCTCCTGGTGGGACTCAACCGAACCACACGCTGCGGCGGGTCCGCAGCATGTCGTAGAGCGACTGCTGCATCTCCTCGCGGATCTTCTCCGCTTCCTCCATGACGCGACTGCGGGAGTAGCGCTCTTGGTCGGGCGGCACGTCGAAATGCACGGCCGGCAGCACGCGCAGGCGGAATTTCGCGGGGAACGGCAATACCAGGCCGAGGGGCCCGAGCAGGAGCATGTTCGCGGTCACCGGGAAGTAGGGCACGTTGAGCAGTTTCGCTCCGCGCGCGCTCCTGTAGATCAGAGGCATCGCCTCCTCGGAGCCGACGACCGTGATGGGCACCACCGGCACGCCGGCGCGCATCGCGATCGCGACGAACCCACCGCGGCCGAAGCGCCGGAGGCGGTACCGGTCG
>CAZJSY010000418.1:0-2382 GCA_964548555.1 uncultured Burkholderiales bacterium | reverse complement strand
CCCGGTGCGATCAGCGCCATCGCGTTCACGGTCACGCCTGTGAGCGTGAGACTTCGCTTCATCTCACCACCGGCGGTGGTGGTCTCTGCCATGGAATTCCCCTTCGCGTTCCGCTTGCCGACGGTTGGCCCACCCTCCCAGCGCCATCGGTGGGAAGACTGACGAGGTGCCGCGTGACGGTCCGCCCTGCGACCTTCGTGCACCGCGTGTGGAGAACGTAAAGACGGGACGTGTCTCTCTTGTCTCCAGTGTGTGTCTCGTGTGTTAACGACTCCGCCGACCAGTCACGCTGCGTTCATCGCATGACCGCCTGATGTCATAGCCCAACGCGAAAGGGGCTCAGGCGTGCCGCTGGAGCTCCTCATGGGCTCGAGTGGCCGTGTCGTCGTCCGGCTCCACGTGCACCGACGCCGCGTCGAGGTGCGCGATGTGATGCAGCAGCTCGTGCTCGACGCCGTGCGCGATCTCGTGGGCCTCGGTCACCGTGAGGTCGGGATCGGTCCGGATTGCCAGATCGGCTCGCAAGCGGTGGCCCTCCCAACGCACCCGCACCTCACGCACGGAACGCACGCCCGGCGAGTGCCTGGCTGCGTCTTCGATGCAGTCGACGAGATCGGGATCGACACCGTTCATCAGCCGGCGGAACACGCTGACCGCGGCCGTGCGCAGGACAGCCAGGATCACGATGGAGATGACGAGGCCGGCGATCGGGTCGGCGGCGTCGAACCCGGCCCAGACGCCCACCGCGCCGAGCACGACGGCCAGCGAGGTGAAGCCGTCCGTTCGGGCGTGGTGCCCGTCGGCCACCAGTGCGGCGGAGCCGATCGCCGTACCCTCCCGGATGCGGTACAGGGCGACGAGCTCGTTGCCGACGAAGCCAATGACGCCGGCCGCTATGACCCATGGGACGTAGTCGATCCCTTGCGGTGACATCAGCCGCCGCGCCGCTTCGTACGCGGCGCCGGCCGCGGACAGGGCGATCATCGCGATCACGACGAGCCCGGCGACGTCCTCCGCACGTCCATACCCATACGTGTACCGACGGGTCGGTGCGCGTCGACCGAGCCGGAAGGCGATGAACAGCGGAACTGCGGTGAACGCATCGCTGAAGTTGTGGATCGCATCTGCAAGGAGCGCCACGGAACCGGACGCGATGATGACGCCGATCTGGAACAGCGACGTGAGCGCGAGCGCGACGAAGGAGATCTTCACGGCGCGGATTCCACGGGCCGACGACTCGAGTGCAGTGTCGACCGAGTCGGCGGCGTCGTGACTGTGCGGCGCGAAGATCCCGAGCACGACGCCTTTCACGCCGCCCGCATGGTCATGCTGGTGATCGGAATGGTCATGCACGCGACTATCCAGCCGATCGGGCCCGGCGGCGCGTTCCGTGGTCTTCCACGACGTGCTTGTGCGTCGCCTCGATGAGGAGCCGCACGTGGTCGTCGACGATGGCATAGAAGGCATGGCGCCCCTCCCGTCGGACGCCGACGACCCCGTACGCGCGCAAGAGCCGGAGCGCGTGCGACACCGCGGACTCGTCCATCCTCGCCTCGGCAGCCAGGTCACCCACGCACAGCTCACCGGCATCGTTCAGTGCGAGCAGGAGCCGCAATCGTCCGGGATCACCGAGGAGCGAGAACACGTCGGCCATCAGCCCGACGTGGTCGGGGCCGTGATGGTCGCGATGGCGGCGGGTCTGCTTCGGCGACACCTCGTGCTCCTCGACAGTTGTAGACATCTGAACAAGTCATCAGATGTTACCCCGCTATCGAAGACGACCCCGACGGGTTTCGGAGACGTAGGGCTTATCCGCCTGCGACCGCGATCGCTCCGAGCAGCGACACAAACCCGATCGCGGCGGCCAGCACGACGCCTTCCACCGTCGCGCGCGCAGAAGGCGAGCGCCGCAACATCATCACCGCTCCGAGCAGCGTTCCCGCCGCCAGGCCGCCCAGATGACCGCCGATGGCGATGCCGGGCACGACGAACGTCAGCAGCAGGTTGACCCCGATGAGGGCTCCGATCCCGGTCTGCCAGACGCTGATTCCGCGCCGGCGGAACTCGACCGCGGTCGCGCCGAGTACACCGAACACTGCGCCCGACGCGCCACCTGTTACAGCGTTCGGTGTGACGAGCAGCGCACCGAACGAGCCCGCGATCAACGCGGCCACGTAGAGAGCGAGAAACCGGGCTCGGCCGAGCGCACCTTCGAGGGACCGGCCGAACTGGTACAGCAACAACATGTTGAAGGCGATGTGCAGCAGCCCGTAGTGCACGAACCCTGCCGTGATGATCCGGTACCACTCGCCGCTCGCCACCGCCGGCCCGTACAACGACAGTCGGCCGAGGAGCGTGAAGCGCCCGCCTCGGACCAGCACC
>CAZJSY010000417.1:0-2383 GCA_964548555.1 uncultured Burkholderiales bacterium | reverse complement strand
AGGAGCGACTCCTGCGCGCGATCTTCGGTGAGAAGGCACGCGAGGTCCGCGACACGTCGCTGAAGGTGCCCCACGGCGAGACCGGCAAGGTCATCGACGTCCGCGTGTTCTCACGCGAAGACGGCGACGAGCTGCCGCCGGGCGTCAACCAGCTCGTCCGGGTCTATGTCGCGCAGAAGCGCAAGATCAGCGAGGGCGACAAGCTCGCCGGCCGCCACGGCAACAAGGGTGTCATCTCGAAGATCCTGCCGGTCGAGGACATGCCGCATCTCGCCGACGGCACGCCGGTCGACATCGTGCTCAACCCGCTCGGTGTCCCGAGCCGCATGAACGTCGGTCAGGTGCTCGAGGCCCACCTCGGGTACGCGGCCCGTCACGGCTGGGACGGCACGGAGCCCGCGCCCAACGGTCACCGCAAGACCAGCACCGTCACGCCCCCCGCGGTGTGGCTGTCGAGCCCCGTGTTCGACGGCGCGCACTGGGACGAGCGCGACGAGGCCGGGATCCACGGCACGATCGAGGACCTGTTCGAGCGGATGCATCCCGACGGCGCGCACGGTGAGCGGCTGGTGGGTTCCGACGGCAAGGCGACGCTGTACGACGGCCGCACCGGCGAGCCCTACGACCAGCCGGTGACCGTCGGCTACGTCTACATCCTGAAGCTGTCGCACCTCGTCGACGACAAGATCCACGCCCGGTCGACCGGTCCGTACTCGATGATCACCCAGCAGCCGTTGGGTGGGAAGGCGCAGTTCGGCGGCCAGCGGTTCGGTGAGATGGAGGTGTGGGCCCTCGAGGCCTACGGCGCGGCGTACGCACTGCAGGAAATCCTCACCATCAAGTCCGACGACGTGCTCGGCCGCGTGAAGGTCTACGAGGCCATCGTCAAGGGCGAGAACATCCCCGAGCCCGGCATCCCCGAGTCCTTCAAGGTGCTCATCAAGGAGATGCAGGCCCTGTGCCTCAACGTGCGCGTGATCAACGCGGCGGGCGAAGAGGTGCAGATCCGCGAGCTCGACGAGGACGCGTTCCGCACCACCGAATCGCTCGGTATCGACCTCTCCCGCCCGGAGCGGGGCACCGACGAGGAAGACGAGCGGCGCCGTGAGGGCGCGACCTTCTGACCGCAACCGACGACGACACGACGACAACGATTCAGCACACGAACTTCGACGGAGGCCCCGTGCTCGACGTCAACGACTCCGACCGGCTGTCGATCTCACTCGCCACAGCCGACCAGATCCGTACCTGGTCGAACGGCGAGGTCAAGAAGCCGGAAACAATCAACTACCGCACGCTCAAGCCCGAAAAGGACGGCTTGTTCTGCGAGAAGATCTTCGGTCCCACCAAGGACTGGGAGTGCTACTGCGGGAAGTACAAGCGCGTCCGCTTCAAGGGCATCATCTGTGAGCGCTGTGGCGTCGAGGTCACGCGTTCGAAGGTGCGACGCGAGCGGATGGGCCACATCGAGCTGGCCGCGCCGGTCACGCACATCTGGTACTTCAAGGGTGTCCCGAGCCGGCTCGGCTACCTGCTCGACATCCCGCCGAAGAGCCTCGAGAAGGTCATCTACTTCGCCGCGCACCTGATCACCTGGGTCGACGACGAGAAGCGCCACAAGGAGCTCTCGAAGCTCGAGGGCGACGTGCGCGCGGAGATCGGCGAGATCGAGCACGAGCGCGACCTCCGCATCGAGGCCCGTTTCCAGGAGCTCGAGCGGGAGCTGGGCGAGGCTGAGGAGCGGGGCGCGAAGGACAACGAGCTGAACCGCATCCGCAAGGCGGCCGAGAAGGAGGTCGCCGACCTCCGTGAACGTTCCGACGCCGAGATCGATCAGCTCAAGACGGTGTGGGACACGTTCCGCGGCCTCGACCCGAAGAAGCTCGTCGACGACGAGCGCGTGTGGCGCGAGCTGCAGGACCGGTTCGGCGACTACTTCAGCGGCGGCATGGGTGCCGAGGCCGTCAAGGACCTCATCTCGCGCCTCGACCTCTCCGAGGAGGAGAACACCCTCAAGGAGGTCATCGCGACCGCAAAGGGTCAGCGCAAGGCCAAGGCGATCAAGCGCCTGAAGGTCGTCTCGGCGTTCAACCGCCGGGGTGAGGACGGGCGTCCCATCAACTCGCCGATGGGCATGGTGCTCGACGCGGTCCCGGTGATCCCGCCGGACCTGCGCCCGATGGTGCAGCTCGACGGTGGCCGCTTCGCGACGTCCGACCTCAACGATCTCTACCGCCGGGTGATCAACCGGAACAACCGGCTGAAGCGACTGCTCGACCTCGGCGCGCCCGAGATCATCATCAACAACGAGAAGCGCATGCTCCAGGAGGACGCTCAACGACTCGTTCATCATCCTCGACGAAGCGCAGAACACGACGCCGGA
>CAZJSY010000416.1:0-2391 GCA_964548555.1 uncultured Burkholderiales bacterium | reverse complement strand
CCCTCGCCGCACCCTCCCGGGCGTCCGCCCAGGGTGCGGCTGCGTCCGCACTCATACGTACTCCCCGAGGTACGCCTTGCGTACCGTCGCGTCGCCGAGCACGTCGGCCGTCGGTCCCGACGCGATGAGGGTTCCGAAGTCGAGCACGTACAGACGCGACACGAAGCTCTGCACCATCTCGACGTCGTGCTCGACGAGCAGGATCGCCGTTCCGCGTTCCTCCTGCACCGTCTGCAGCGTCGCGACGAGCTCGTCGGTCTCGACGCGGTCGAGGCCGGACGACGGCTCGTCGAGCAGCAGCAGCTTCGGTTGGGTCATCAACGCGCGACCGACCTCGACCAGCCGGCCGCGGCCGAGGCTGCACGACTCGATCGGCCGGTTCGCGTAGTCGAGCAATCCGAGCAGCTCGAGCGTCGAGTCGGCCTTCTCGACCTCTTCGGGCGTCGCCTTGCTGAGGTTCAGGATGTCCCTCCACAGCGCGCCGGTTCCGCGATGGGCGCGCTCGGCGACGAGCAGGTGATCGCGCACGGACATTCCCGAGAACAGCTCGATGCGTTGGAAGGTGCGACCGAACCCGAGCCGGGCCCGCCTGTACACCGGGAGCCGTGTGATGTCGCGGCCGTCGAAGCTGACATGTCCGGCGTCGGGCTTGAGCAGACCGAGCAGGCAGTTGAAGAACGTTGTCTTGCCGGCGCCGTTGGGTCCGATCAGACCGACGGGCTCACCCGGCTGGACGTCCAGCGTGACCTCGTCGAGCGCGGTGATACCCGCGAAGCGCTTCGTGATGTCACGAGCTTCGAGCAACGCCATCAGTCGGCTCCCACACGCTCGGAGCTCGGGGTCGCCGTCGCCGCGGCCACTGCCTCACCGCCGCCCGACGGCGGGGCGTCGGCTTGCGGCCGCGACCTCGACGACAGCCGGTCGAGATGACGCTGCACGAACTCGAGCGACTGGCGCTTCTGGAACTCGAGGATCCCTTCGGGATGCTTCGCATAGGTCATCGCGCCGAGCCCGAAGAGGATCGGCTGCCAGCTCGCGTTGATCCCGATGCGTTTGAGGATCTCGTCGACGACGTAGAACGCGACCCCGGCCTGCACCGCACCTTCGACCGTCCGGGATCCCAACGTGACCACGAGCACGACCCAGAACAGCCCGAGGAACGAGTTGTAGTCGGCCGGTTGCGCGATGCCTGTCTGGGTCGCGAGCAAACCTCCGCCGAGGCCTGCGATCCCGGCCGACAAGGCGAACGCGATGATCCGGGCCCGCGCCGGGTTGATGCCGATCGCCTGTGCTGCGGTCTCGCTCCCGCGTAACGCATCGAGATACCGCCCGATGGTGCCGCCGCGCACGAAGATCACGAGCACGCTGACGACCGCGAGGATCGCGAGACAGAGGAAGAAGAACGACTTGTTGTTGGCGAAGTCGACGGGTCCGATGGTGGGCCGCGGCACCTTGATCGGTGACGCGCCGCCACCCACCCAGTCGAGTGGCACGAGGACGCTCTCGAACATCAAGGCGAACGCGAACGTCGCCAACGCGAGGTAGATACCGCCGAGTCGCAGCACCGGGACCGCGAGCAGCCCACCGACGACCGCCGCCATCACCGCGCCGGCGAGGATCGTCAGCAGCACCGACGTGTGGTAGCGGCTCACCAGCTGCGCGGTGGTGAACGCGCCGATCGCGGCGAACGTGGCCTGGCACAGCGAGATCTGGCCCGCCATTCCGGTGATCACGACGATCGACAGGAAGATCGTGCTGAGTATCACGGCTTCGGTGCCGAGCAGCAGCCAGTAGTTCGAGCTCAAGACGAACGGGATGGCGATCGCGAGCACGACGATCGCGAAGATCCGCGTCGCCCACGTGAGTCCGCGCGAACGATCCAACGACGCCAGCCCGGGTGGGGGAGGGTCGACGCCCGCGAGCGGGTCGGTGGCCTCACGCCGGTTCCGCAGCGGTGGCCACAGGATCAGCAGCAGGAACAGGGCGAGGAACGGCAGCGACGGGCGCAGCCCCTGTGCGAGCACGCTCGCGGGAGGCAGGTAGCCACCGAGGAGTCCTTGCGCGACGCCGAGCAGGATGCCACCGAGCAGCGTGAGCGGAATGCTCGTGAGCCCACCGAAGGCCGCGGCCGCGATCGCGGCCACGATGAGGATGGTGAAGTTGGTCGCGCTCACCTGTGCGAACAGCGGAGCGAGCAACACGCCGGCGAGACCGGCCACGAGGCTCGACAGCATCCACGCGATCGTCCCGACGCGTCCGGCGTTGATGCCGCTGAGCTCGGTCATGCGAGAGCTCTCGACGACGGCCCGCATGCGCAGCCCGATGTCGGAGAAACGGAACAGCGCGGTGAGCCCGACGACCACGACGGCGGTCGCGATCAACGTCGCGACC
>CAZJSY010000415.1:0-2409 GCA_964548555.1 uncultured Burkholderiales bacterium | reverse complement strand
TTGTCGGCCGCGACCATGACGATGCCGCCCGCGATGGTCGGCGTGGTGAAGTGCTGCGCGTGCCCGATCGCGATCGTCTGCATCACGGCGCCGCTGAGCGGGTTCAGCGCGTACAACTTGCCGGTGTCGACCGCGACCGTCCACAACGTGTTGCCACCGAACACGGGTGAACCGTTCGCGTCCGACGGTCCCGTCCACAACAGGCTGAGACTCGGCCCTGAGTGCAGCACCAGGGCGCGTGTGCCGCTCAGGCACGGCACGTAGATCGCGCTGGGTCCCCAGAACGCGTCGCCGCCGTATGCGCCGCAGCCGATGGAGAGGGATGTGAGCTGGCTCCCGATCCCACCGAGCGACGACTGGTGCAACAGATAGGCCACGCCGCCCTTGCCAACTTGGAAGACGAGGTCGTTCGGCAGCAGCATCGGGCCGGTCGACCCGAGATCCGCATCGTTCTGGTTGAGCGAAGCCCAGTTCGTCGGAGCGAAGAAGCCGATCTCCTTGAGCGTCGGGGTCAACTTGATCACCGATTCGCTGTGGTCGAACGTCGTCAGCGAGTCACCGTTGCCGGTCGCAACCCACACGTTGCCCGCCTGGTCGACGGCCGGACCCGACGTGCCCCAGATCGCGCCGCGATTGTGCGTCGGCACGACGTAGCCGACGAGGCCGGTGCCGTCGGTACGCACGCTCAACACCGTTCCGTGGTAGGTGCCGCAGTCCCCGTTGAGCCCGCCGTAGGCCCAGTAGACCCGTCCGTTCGCGACGGCCAGCGCCGCGCGCTGCTGGTGAGTGGGCGCATAGATGAACGGATCTCCCTGCACGAGCACGCGCGGTTGCCCGGTGGTCAGGTCGAGGCCGACGAGCGCGTGCTGGATCGTGGGACCGACCTCGGCCACGAAGAAGATGAGGTTCGACGCAGGATCGATCGCGGGCGTTCCGGTGATGCCGAGCGGGTTGATGTTGCCGCAGGGCAACGCGGAGCGGGGGACGGGCGTCCCGACGTTCGTGCGCCAGATGACCGCGCCGGAGGCGAGGTCGAGCGCGTAGACGCTGTCGTTCTCGGTCGCGACGTACACCCGCCCGTTGTTCACGACCGGTTCCGCGTAGACGAGACCGTCGAGCGGCGGCGTGGTCCAGGCCGACGCGGCCGGAAGGATCGACGGCGCCGAGGTGTCAGCTCCCGTGCGGGAGAGGTCGTGGTGGTACGTCGTCCACCCGGCACACCCGCTGACCAGGAGCAGCACGACGAGAGCGAGGAGTGTCTTTCGCATCTCCCGATGCTGGCCATACGGATGCGCGAGCACAAGCCCCGATTCCCGTTCTTCATGTGTACGAGCTGTTCTCGGGCGGTCCCGGGCGCGCGTAACCTTGCCCGCCGAACCGGACGGTTCGGCGGGGCGGAGTTTCCAAGTATTGGGGCATCCGTCGTGGAGCGCTGTTCCGCGCGGGACGAGGTGGAGGAATGGATGCGGTCTCGGGTCCTGGCGGCCGTCGTGGTCGCGCTCGCATTGGGCACCGCCGGCTGCGACTGGCCGATGTTCGGCTACGGGCCCGACCACACGAGGTCCAACAACGACCCGGCGATCACGACCCCGGTCGCAGGTGGGCTGGTGCCGGCCTGGACCGCCTCGACGGGCGCCGCCGTCACGTCGTCGCCGAGCGTCTCGAGCGGCCTCGTGTACACCCTCTCCGACAAGCTGTACGCGTTCGACGCGACGGGCGGGGCGGGCGCCTGTAGCGGAACACCCAAGACGTGCGCGCCCCTGTGGACGGCAGCGATCGGTGGCAGCGGGCTGTCGTCACCTGCGATCGACAGCAACGTGGTCTACGCCGGTTCGAGCGACGGCAACCTCTACGCGTTCGACGCCTCCGGGAACACCAACTGCAGCGGTGGTCCGCCCAAGACGTGTACGCCCCTGTGGACCGCGAGCGTCGGACAACCGGTCACCGATTCGTCGCCGACGGTCGCGGGTGGCGTGGTCTACATCGGATCCAACGACGGCAAGTTGTACGCGTTCGATGCCGGTGGGAAGACGAACTGCACGACTGCTGCTCCGGTGACGTGTTCGCCGTTGTTCACGGCTGCGACGGGTGGTGCGGTGGCGTCGTCGCCGGCGGTCGCGAGCAACACGGTGTACGTCGGTTCGAACGACGGGAAGTTGTACGCGTTCGATGCCGGTGGGAAGACGAACTGCACGACTGCTGCTCCGGTGACGTGTTCGCCGTTGTTCACGGCTGCGACGGGTGGTGCGGTGGCGTCGTCGCCGGCGGTCGCGAGCAACACGGTGTACGTCGGTTCGAACGACGGGAAGTTGTACGCGTTCGATGCCGGTGGGAAGACGAACTGCACGACTGCTGCTCCGGTGACGTGTTCGCCGTTGTTCACGGCTGCGACGGGTGGTGCGGTGGCGT
>CAZJSY010000414.1:0-2415 GCA_964548555.1 uncultured Burkholderiales bacterium | reverse complement strand
GGGCGCCGCCGCGAGCGCGGCCGCGAGACCCGCCGCCATGTTCGCGCCGGTGTGGTTCGACGCCACCGTGTCGCCGGTCGACTCCAACGCGGCCCGAAGGAAGCGCGTCGTCGTGGTCTTGCCGTTGGTCGCCGAGACCAGGGCGACGCGGCGGCCGGCGCCGAGCTCGCCGAGCAGGTCGTGGTCGAGGCCGAGCATGACGCGGCCGCTCAGATGTGTACCTGCGCCGCGACGCGTCGCACGCGATGCCCACGCGGTGGCGCGGCCCGCGCCGATCGCCAGTCGTGTGCGCAGACGCGGGTTCACTGCCGCTCGGCCCAGTAGCAGTCGACCCGGTAGGGGATTGCGACCTCGTCGCGTCCGCGCGTCGCCGGATCGGACGCGAGAACGCCACGGATCTCGTCGAGCACCGCGTCACGACGGTCGGGTGGGAGCGACGCGACATGGCTCACGCTGCGGAAGCGGTCCATCACGCCGTCGATGGACAACGTCTGCTCGTGCCGGAACGTCGCCTCGTGCAGCTCGCCGAACCACGGTGTGTCGACGAAGGCGGTCTCCCGCCATTGGTCGTGCTCACGCCAGGGCGCGTGCTTCTCGACGCGATCGACGACCGACCACAGGTGATCGACCCAGCCCACGCTGCGGTCGCGCGCGTTCCAGAGCAGGCCGACGCGACCGCCCGGACGCAGTATCCGATGGAACTCCCGGAGCGCACGGTTCGCGTCGAACCAGTGGAACGCCTGCGCGACCGTGATCGCGTCGACCGTCGCGTCGCGTAGTCCCATCGCTTCGGCGGTCGTCGCGACGAGCGGCACATCGGGTTGGTTGCCGTGCAGGACTTCGTACATTCCCTGCACCGGTTCGACCGCGACGAGCTGGGCTCCGGTCGGGATGAGGAGCCGCGTCAGCTTGCCGGTACCGGCCGCGACGTCGGCGACGGTGCGACCGGGTGCGATCGCGAGGGCTTCGATGAGCCACGAGATGGCATCGGGCGGATACGTCGGCCGCGCCCGGTCGTAGGCGCCGGCTTCGTTGCCGAATCCGGTCTGCGCGATCTCGTGGACGGGCATCCCGCCATCATGACAGGGCGGCCCTGCTCAGTCGGGTGCGCCGAGGATCATCCCGGCACCGACGGTGTGTGACGTGAGCTCGTCGATCAGGATGAAGCTGCCGGTCGCACGGTTCCGCCGGTACTCGTCATAGAACAACGGCGCCGTCGTGCGCAGCGTCACCCGGCCGATCTCGTTCAGCGTGAGCGACGTCGTCGCCTCGTCGCGGTGCAGCGTGTTGATGTCGAGCCGGTAGCGGAGATCCTTCACGAGCGCTCGGGCCGACCGTGTCGTCTGCTTGATGCCGAGCTTCGCGCCCGGGCCCAGCGCGCCTTCCTCGTCGAGCCAGCACACCATCGCGTCGATGTCCTGACCGGTGACGGGTCGGTTGTGCGGCCGGCAGATCATGTCGCCTCGGCTCACGTCGAGATCGTCCTCGAGCGTGATGGTGACGGCCATCGGCGGGAACGCCTCTTCCACCGGACCCGCGGACGTGTCGATCGAGCGGATGCGCGACGAGAAGCCCGAGGGCAGCACGACGACGTCGTCGCCGGGCTTGAACACGCCGCCCGCGACGGTGCCCGCGTAGCCGCGGTAGTCGTGGAACGCGTCGTTCCTCGGCCGGATGACGTACTGCACCGGGAACCGGCAGTCGATGAGGTTCCGGTCGGACGCGATGTGGACCTCTTCGAGATGGTGGAGCAACGACGTGCCCTCGTACCACGGCATGTTCGCCGAGCGGTCGACCACGTTGTCGCCGCGGAGCGCCGAGATCGGGATGAACGTCAGGTCGGTCACGTCGAGACGGGTCGCGAACTCACGGAAGTCGGCTTTGATCGCCTCGAAGACCTCTTGGTCGTATCCGACGAGGTCCATCTTGTTGACGCACAGCACGATGTGCGGGATGCGCAGCAACGACGCGATGAACGCGTGGCGCCGGGACTGTTCCAACACGCCCTTTCGCGCGTCGATGAGCACGAGCGCGAGGTCGGCGGTGGACGCGCCGGTCACCATGTTGCGCGTGTACTGCACATGGCCGGGGGTGTCGGCGATGATGAACTTGCGCTTCGGCGTCGCGAAGTAGCGGTACGCGACGTCGATGGTGATGCCCTGCTCGCGTTCCGCCCGCAGCCCGTCGGTGAGCAGGGCGAGATTCACCTGCTCGTCGCCGCGGGCGCGGCTCGTCCGCTCCACCGCCTCGAGCTGGTCCTCGAAGATCGCCTTCGAGTCGTAGAGCAGCCGCCCGATCAGCGTGCTCTTGCCGTCGTCGACCGATCCAGCCGTCGCGAACCGAAGCAGCTCCATCACATCGGTCGCTTCCGCTCCGGCCTCCCGGGCGTCCGCCCAGGCCTGCGCTGCAGCTCCA
>CAZJSY010000413.1:0-2415 GCA_964548555.1 uncultured Burkholderiales bacterium | reverse complement strand
CCCGACGACGTCAGACGAGCGAGTTCTTGCGCGCCTTCGCGAAGCGCTGGGCGACGTCGTTCCAGTTGACGATGTTCCAGAACGCCTCGACGTAGTCGGCCTTCACGTTCTTGTACTGGAGGTAGAACGCGTGCTCCCAGATGTCGATCACGAGCAGCGGCGTCGAGCCCTGGCCGATGTTGTCCTGGTGGTCGTAGATCTGGGCCGTGTACAGACGCTGGCCGAGCGGATCCCACATGAGCGCACCCCAACCGGAGCCCTGCACGGTCGTGGTCGCCTGGGTGAGCTGGGTGCGGAAGCCGTCGTAGGAGCCGAAGAACTCGTCGACCGCCGAGGCCAGCTCGCCTTCGGGCTTGTCGCCACCGTCTGGCGACATGTTGTTCCAGTACAGCGAGTGCAGCACGTGGCCCGACAGGTTGAACGCGAGCGTCTTCTCGAGACCGACGATCGAGCCGAAGTCGCCGGTGCTGCGAGCCGCCTCCAGCTTCTCGAGCGTCTGGTTCGCACCGCTGACGTAGGCGGCGTGGTGCTTGTCGTGGTGGAGCTCGACGATCTGACCCGAGAGGTGTGGCTCCAGGGCGGCGGGGTCGTACGGCAGATCAGGCAGCTTGTAGGTCACGGCAGCTCCTTCCGGACGCGACTGGGGGATCGGGGGGTTCCAACAGCATTCGCTTGGAAATCTTGCCCGACTGCCCCAGAACGAAACGAAGCGGCGTGGCCGATGAACGCTCCCTGGCGTCGCGTGAGGCCTCAGCTCCCGTACGTCCAGTCGGGGCGCTTGGCGAGCTGCCGTCGATCGAAGACGAACTGTCCCGTCTCGTCGAAGTCGACGATCTTGGGCACCAGCACGTCGTGGCGGAGATCACACGTACCGACGAGATGCGTCTCGAAGTCGGAACCGAAGGTGTCGAGCAGACTGCCCACGACGCGTTGTTCCTCGGCACCCAGGTAGCACCGGTTCGCGTCGGTGACCGTCGCAAGCGCCCGCTGCAACGAGCCGATGTCGGCGGCGTCGCCGCGCCCCGACTCGATCCTCTCGAGGATGTCCGTGATCGTTCCGGATCCGAGCTTGCACGGCGGGCACTGCCCGCACGACTCGACGAACAGAAAGCGCGAATACGACCGCGCGACGGCGACCGCGCACACGGTGTCGTCGTACACCGCGAAGCCGCCGGATCCGAGCCCCGTGCCGATCGCGGCCATCGCGTCGAAGTCCATGCCGGTGTCGAGCTGGTCCGCCGTGATGACGGGATTGGCGACTCCGGACAGGACCATCTTGACCCTGCGTCCCTCGCCTACCCCCGCACCGAAGTCGTCGACGAGCGCGCGCAAGGGCGTGCCCATGGGGAGTTCGTAGACGCCCGGGCAGCCGACGTCGCCGCAGACGGTGAAGGGCATCGTGCCCGGGGAGGTCGACGTACCGACACGGCGGAACTCGTCGGCCCCGAGCGCCATGATCCATGTCGCGTGGGCCAGCGTCTCGACGTTGCTGACCACGGTCGGGTTGGCGGTGTGCTCGCCGGCGTGGCCGGGAGATTGCTCGTGCGACACCCACCCCAGCTGTGGCGCGGTCGCGAACAGCCCGTGTTGGTACGGGCGGAGCACGCGCGGCAACGGGTCGTTGCCCTCGATCACCTCGAGGGCGCCGGTTTCCTCGCCGAAGAGGTACTCATCCGGTCCTTCGACGATCTCGATGGGAACGTCGCCGACGAGTCCGGCCGATTCGAGCTCGGACACCGCGGTGCGGAGACGGTCGACCTCGCGTGTGAAGGAGCGCTTCACCACGACGTAGACGCCCACCGCATCGACCACGTGCGCGGCGATCGCGGCGCCCTCGATCACCTCATAGGGACAGAACCGCATCAGGGTCCGATCCTTGAAGGTCGCGGGTTCTCCCTCTGCGCCGTTCGCGACCACGTACTTGTCGGTGCCCGGCGCGTCGCGCACCGACCGCCACTTCGTCGCAGTCGGAAAGCCCGCACCGCCGCGCCCGCGCAACCGGGCGTTCGCCACCTCCTCGAGGACGGCGTCGGGCCCCCGCCGCCGCGCGTTCGAGATGCCCTGGCCGCCGCCGCCCGAGAGGTACTCGTCGAGCGTCACGATTGCCTTCTCGGGTATCACGTTCATCGCAGCGGTGTACCCCCGCCGCCCGTTCAATTGCAACGCAACCGCGGCTGAGCTGCGTTCGGGGAGATCTGACGGAGAAGTCACGTTGCTCATATCCTCGACCGATCGGCCGCGCAGGAAATGCAGGCAGCGAGAAGGGGAGCAGTGTGGGCGAAGGACCGCTTCGAGACGTCAAGGTCGTCGAGATCGCAGGGATCGGCCCCGGACCCTTTGCTGCGATGGTGCTCTCCGACCTCGGCGCCGAGATCATCCGCGTCGACCGGGCGCAGGCGGTCACGGGCGACTTCT
>CAZJSY010000412.1:0-2441 GCA_964548555.1 uncultured Burkholderiales bacterium | reverse complement strand
GCGCTCGCCGTGGACCTTGTCCTGATCGGGGTGGTCAGTGCCGACCTGCCCGGCCTACGGACGTTGCTGAAGACCCGACAGCCTCCCGCACAGAACGCCCGATCCCGGCACTGACCGACTCTTCGGGCGGCGGCGCGGTGTACCCGAGAGCCTTGGATGGACTGCCCTGTTCAACGCTCACTCCGAGGAGATCGGAGTGCCCACGGGCGACGGGCCGGCCGGGTCGATATGGAAGTGGCCCGAGTGCTTGTACGTATCGACAAGCTCCGGCAGCTCCCAGTCGACCCAATCGGCCCCGTTGCTCAGACCTCGAGACCGCAAGGTCGCGATCATCTCGGCTTTGTGAACGTACATAGCCGCCTGACCTTCGTCCGTGCCGCGCGGCCGAGGCGTGCGCCGGGAGCGCCGCCATGCACGCGGTACGCCGGACAGGCGTCGCCTGCCTGGGCAACGGCCTGGTGGCGGTCAGGCGAGAGCGCGCCTGAGGCGCTCGACATCCGCTCCCATCGGGCTTGAAACTGGGTAGGCACTGCTATCCCACAGGGTCATTGCTCGTGTCCCAACAGGTGCCGTGCCCTACTCATGTTCGGCCGTCCCGGGCGAGTCCTGGGACGCTGTCGAGGTCGTTGACCACGGCGCGGGCGAGGTCACCGAGCCGCAGATTATTGCGACGGGCATAGGCCCGCATCACATCGAACGCATCCTCGATGCTCAGGTCAAGTGCCTGCGAGAGAACACCCTTCGCCTGCTCGATCGTTATTCTGCTGTTGAGTGCGGCCTGCAGCTGTTCGGTGAGGATCTCGCTGCGGCGAGCCGACCGCTCCTGCAACAGGGCGATCGTGGCGACGTCGGCGATCGCCTGCACGATGTGGACGTCGTCATTCTCGAAGCGGGCGTTCGCATCGGTGCCGAAGACATTCAGCGCGCCGATCACTTCGCTGCGCAGTCGCAGCGGGAAGGCGTGTACCGAACGGAAACCGGCCTCGGTAGCGTGCGGGGCAAAGCGTGGCCATCGTCGGGCGGCGTCCCGTAGGTCCGCGTTGACCACCGGGGTCGCGGTGCGGAATGCGTCGAGGCACGGCCCTTCGTCCGTCTGGAGCTGGAAGAGTTCCAGCAGCTTGACCCGCTCCTGTGAGGCGGCCATGAACTGGAGCCTGCCCCGCTGGTCGGTCAGCAGCAGGCCTACGGCGGCCGCGTCGACAAGCTCGGCCGTCCGCAGTGCGAGGCGGTGTAGAAAGTCGACAATCTCGAATTCGTCGACGAGGGTATCGGCGACTTCGACGAAGACGCGGGCAAGGCGTTCCGTGGAGACTGCGGTCACAATACGCTCCGTACCTTCACTATCGAGTAATTTGCCGGTTCACGAATGCTTCTTGTCGAAGCGAAGCCTGCGGGACACAACGTCCTGGGCCACCTCGGTCAACGGACGCCCATCCGCGTAGGCACGAGCCCTCAGACGTACCAGCGCGACCTCGGGACTCACGCCGAGTTGAATGATGACCATCCCCTGCGCCTGGAACACCACGGCCCGGTGCGCCATTGCTTCGGCGAGCCCGTCGGCCGAGGCGTCATGCCCGTCCAGCAAAGTCGTCATCGCGACGTCAGCGAAGGTCAGCGCATGCGCAAGGTCATCGTCCGACAACATCCCGGGTCGGGCCCGGAAAATGTCGAACACGCCCAGCAGGCTGGCGCCGACCTGAAGCGGAAACGCGAAAACGGCACGCACCCCATAGTCATGCATCGCAGCTGAGTAGAGGGGCCAGCGCGTCGCGTCGCCGCCGGCCAGGTCCGGCGCGAGCACCGGCCGGCACGACGAGAGCGCGTCGGTCGAAGCACCTTCACCGATGGTCAGCTGGAGTTCCTCGATCTGCTGGCTGACCAGGTTGGAGGCGACCGAGAAGCCACGGACGCCGTCCTTCGAGACGACGCAAGTCCCGACCCCGAGCGCCCGAAGGCCCTCGGCTGCCGCAACACACACCCGTCGCAGCAGGCCGGCGACATCGCCAGGCCCCCCCGGGGCAGCGGGTTGTTGGGCAATCATCCCGCGCACCCGGGCGAGGCGTACTTCTTCACCGGCCAACTTAACTCCGCACGCGGGCCGGCGTGGCAACGCTGGACAAGGCGACTGATAGCGGGCGGAGCGTCTTCGGCACGGCGCGCACCTTTCGTTCAGAAGTGCGGCCGGCGGCCGAACCGCAAAGGGCCACGAAGGGCGGCGGCGCGCTCGCCGGTTGAAAACCGGGATGCCTGCGAGAGCTGGTATCCAGAAAGCATACGACCGACGGCGAAGCGCGTCGCGGGGTCGGCGCCGATTGACCGCTCAAATGGGCACGAATTCGGTCGAACTCGTAGGTTGACCGGAGCCAATGGAAGAGTATTCTGCTGAAGTCACTCTGGACCCCGGTGAGCGGCCAAGTTGTGCGGACCACTCACCGGGAGGC
>CAZJSY010000411.1:0-2450 GCA_964548555.1 uncultured Burkholderiales bacterium | reverse complement strand
TCGGCCTGATGCACGCGGTCGAGAAGTTCGACTGGCGCAAGGGCTTCAAGTTCTCCACGTACGCCACGTGGTGGATCCGCCAGGCCATCACACGCGGTATCGCGAACACCGGGCGCACCATCCGCCTCCCGGTCCACGCCGGCGACACGCTCGCACGGCTGCAGAAGGCGCGCTCGCGGCTGGAGCTCAAGCTCGGCCGTCCGGCCACGCTCGCGGAGCTGTCGGCCGAGGTCGAGATGCCGGAAGACAAGGTTACCGAGGCGCTTCGTTTTGCCGCCGAGCCGCTCTCGCTGTCGGAGCCGCTGCGGGAAGACGGCGACGCGGAGCTCGGCGACATCGTCGAGGACCGTTCGGCCGAGTCGCCGTTCGAGGTCGCGGCCACGGCCCTGCTGCCGGCCGAGATCGAGAAGCTGCTGTCGCCGCTCGACGAGCGTGAGCGTCAGATCCTCGCGCTGCGCTTCGGTCTCGACCGCGGCGAGCCCCGCACGCTCGAGGAGGTGGGGGAGTACTTCAACCTCACCCGTGAGCGCATCCGCCAGATCGAGGCGCGTGCGATGTCGAAGCTGCGTCACCCGTCGGCCGACACCGGGGCGCGCGACCTGCTCGCCGTCTAGACAATCCTCAGCTCGTTGAACGAAGCCGGGCCTCGTGCCCGGCTTCGTTGTTTCCGGAGCGTGCGCGCCGCTTCATGCATCACGATCGGCGGCGCGTACTCCGAGCATGGGCGCGACCGTTGTCTCGAGCCATCGGGTCGCAAGGGTTGCCCATGCTCCCGGGTCGTCGAGGTCCGCGATGTGACCGACCTCCCGCAGCACGTGCAGCTCCCAGTTGGGATGTGCGACGGTCGCGGCGCGCGCCCAGGCCACGGGTACTTCGGCGTCGACCTCACCGTGGAGCACCAGCACGGGACAGTGGATGGCGTCGAACATCGCGTGTGCGCGCGACACGACAGCGGACATCCGCACGAGTGAAGCGAGGGCCTGGCCGTCGGTCACCAGCGCGCCAAGCCCGCGTGGATGCTCGCGGCGCATCGCGGCCGCCTCCTCGGCGACCTCTTCACTCAGTGGCACCTGCCCGACGCGCGGCACGATCGCGTTCAGCGGCACGTCTACGAGCAGCCGGCCCACCTCGCCGAGACGCTCGAGCAGGAGCCCACTCACCACCGCGGGGGACCGCCACCCGCCGAACACCGGCGGGAGATAGGAGCTGACGAGGACCAGACCGACGACACGTGCCGGGTCGTGGCCCGCCTGCCGCGCGCTCACCGCACCGCCGAGTGACTCGCCGACGAGCACGACGGGGCCCGTGGTCGTTGCATCGAGGAACTCGTCCAGCAGCGATTGCTGCGCCGCCACGCTGCCGCGGCGACCGGCCCGCGGGCTCAACCCGTAGCCGGGGAGATCGAGGGCGAGCATTCGCCCGTGGCGTGACAGCCGGGGCGACGGGCCCACCCACGACAGGTGGTTGCGACCCAATGCGTGCACGCAGACGATCGTCAGGTCGTCAGGCCCGGGCCACTTGCGGTAGTGCACCGGTCCGCCGAGGTCGACGTAGCGGCTCGGGGGAATCGTGGGGGCCAGGTCGGATGAGGGCATCCGCGGAGGCTATCCGTGGGCGCGAGCCGTACTTGCAGGCACCTTCGTCGCGGAGGTGGCAGGAATCGAACCCACCGGACGGGGATCGCCCGTCCCACTCGTTTTGAAGACGAGGGGGGCCACCAGACCCCGTTCACCTCCCGGTGTTCGTCTCGAGGTCCCCTGCTCATCGCGCGAACAGATGTCACCGGTGGCAAGGGAACCGAGGAGACGCCGGGACATCATGGCAGGCCACATCGGAGGACAGGCAGCGACCCGCGCTACTCGCCACGTCCTCCTCGTCCTCCGTGGTTCGCCCAGTTGTTCGAGCCATGGTCGTCCTGAGCCGCCGTGGTCGTCGTCGTACCCGGCGGCGCGGGGGCCGGCGACGTCGACGGGCCCGGTGACATGCGCTGCCCGGCTGGAGTGCCCGGCGATGTCGGGTTCTCGGGACCCGGGCTCACGGTGGCGGGGGGCCCCGGTACGACCAGCGGCGCGGGCGGCGACAAGCGGCCGGACGCGCGTGCGTGGAGCCGCACGACGGGCGGCGCGGACGTCATGGGTACGGCCGGCGTGGGCGCCGACGCCGGGGCCCGAGCCGGTAGCGAGACGGCCATCGCCCGCACCGGTGCGGGCGGCGAGCTCACGGGAGTCAACGCCTTGGACACGCGTGGCGCCGCTCGGACCACCGCCTCGGCGGGCGTGGGCCGCCCCGGCGTCCGCGCGACGGACGCCAGTGCGCCTCCCACGAGTGCCACCGCCCCGGCCGCGATGAGGGCGACGAACAGCCGCTCTTCAGGGCGTTGGTGGCGGAGCCGACGCAACAACGGGAAACGGGATGCAACCACGGGCGACCGCCTGGCTCGTCGGGCTGTT
>CAZJSY010000410.1:0-2456 GCA_964548555.1 uncultured Burkholderiales bacterium | reverse complement strand
TTGAGCTTGTTGCGATCTTGGGCCATCACAGAACCTCCGGCGCCAGCGACACGATCCGCATGAAGCGGCGGTCGCGCAGCTCACGGCCCACCGGCCCGAAGATGCGGGTGCCGCGTGGCTGCATCTGGTCGTTGATGAGGACCGCTGCGTTCTCGTCGAAGCGGATGTAGCTGCCGTCGGAGCGGCGCTTCTCCTTCTTCGTGCGCACGACGACGCACTTCACGACGTCGCCCTTCTTTACCGCTGCGCCCGGCACCGCGTCCTTGACGGTGGCGACGAACACGTCGCCGATGCTGGCGTAGCGACGGCGCGTGCCGCCGAGGACCTTGATGCAGAGCACCTCCTTGGCCCCTGAATTGTCGGCCACCTTCAGGCGGCTCTCCTGCTGGATCATGTTCTCTCGCTCTTCGTTACCGGGCGCGTTCGAGGACTTCGACGACACGCCAGCGCTTCTGCCGTGAGAGGGGCCGGGTTTCGGCCACCCGCACGCGGTCGCCCTCACGGGCATCGTTCGTCTCGTCGTGCGCGTACAGCTTGCGGGTCTGCTGCACCGTCTTGCGATAGCGCCGGTGCTGGACGCGATCGACCACCGCGACCACCGCCGTCTTGTCCATCTTCGTGGAGACCACGATGCCCTCGCGGACCTTGCGGCTGTTGACGCGGGTCTCGCTGGGTGTCGTCTCGTCGGGCATCGGCTACTCCTCGCCACCGGCGGTCTCGGCCGCCTCGATCTCGCGCTGGCGCAGCAGCGTCAGGATTCGTGCAATGTCGCGGCGCACGTCCCGTAGGCGCGTCGTGTTGTCGAGCTGACCGGTCGCGTTCTGGAACCTCAGGTTGAAGTGCTCCTCACGCGCCTCGGTGAGCCGCTGCAACAGCGCTTCGTCGTTCAGCTCCCGCAGCTCCGTCGCCTTCGCCATGATCAGGCCTCCTCCGTGCGGACGACGAAGCGGGTCTTGATCGGGAGTTTGTGCATCGCGAGGCGCATGGCTTCGCGGGCGGTGTTCTCAGGGACTCCGGAAAGCTCGAACATGACCCGGCCGGGCTTCACCACGGCAACCCAGTGCTCAGGGTTGCCCTTGCCCGACCCCATGCGCGTCTCGGCCGGCTTCTGGGTCACGGGCTTGTCGGGAAAGATGTTGATCCACACCTTGCCGCCACGACGGATGTAGCGGGTCATCGCGATACGTGCAGCCTCGATCTGTCGGTTGGTGATCCAACCCGGCTCGAGCGCCTGGATGCCGTAGTCGCCGAAGTGCACACGCGTGGCGCCCTTCGCGGCGCCCTCCATGCGGCCACGCTGCACCTTGCGGTGCCGGATCTTTCGCGGCATCAACATGACTAGTCCTCGTCACCCCTGAAGTGCGGCGCCTCGTGGTGCTGACGCGTACGCCGCTCGATCTCTTCCTCTTCGGCAAGAAGCCGCTCGAGCTCGGGATCGGCTTCCTTGACAAGCGCGCCCGCCTCGGCCAACGCCTCGTCGGGCAGGGCCTCCGCGGCAACGGGCTCGGCGGCGGGCTGACGCCGACGACCACCGCCGGCGCTCACGACACGCCGCCCCGGCGCCTGACCCGAGGTCTCGCCGACGGCCATCGCGGCCTCCCGCGCGATCTTCTCCTCGGCCGCGGCCTTGTACGGGAGGATGTCGCCCTTGTAGATCCACACCTTCACGCCGATACGGCCGAAGGTGGTGCGGGCCTCGGCCTGGCCGTAGTCGATGTCGGCCCGCAGCGTGTGCAACGGCACCCGACCCTCGCGGTACCACTCCTTGCGCGACATCTCGGCGCCGCCGAGGCGTCCGCTGCACTGCACACGGATGCCCTGCGCGCCCGCCTTCATGGCGGTCTGCACCGCGCGCTTCATCGCCCGACGGAACGACACCCGGCCGGCGAGCTGGTCGGCGACGCCCTGCGCGATGAGGTTCGCATCCAGCTCGGGCTGTTTGATCTCCTGGATGTTGAGCTGGATCTTCGCATTGCCGGTGATCTTCAGCAGCCCGCCGCGGAGCCGATCGGCCTCGGCGCCTCGCCGTCCGATGACGATGCCGGGGCGCGCGGTGTACAGGTCGACGCGCAGGCGGTCGCGGGTGCGCTCGATCTCGATCCGGCTGACCGCGGCGCGCTCCAGCTGCTTGCGCAGGTAGTCGCGGATCTTCCAGTCCTCGATCAGCGCGTCGGTGTAGGCCTCGTCCTCGGCGAACCACCGCGACTTCCAGTCGGTGGTGATACCGAGGCGGAAGCCGTACGGGTTGACCTTCTGACCCATGGCTAGGCCTCGTCTTCCTTCTTCTGGTTGGCGGGCGACGCCTCGGCGTCGCCGGCCGCGGCTTCGGTCTCGGCGGACCCGACCGCTTCCGACTCTGCCGAGGCCTCCGCACCGGTCTCCTCGGTGCCGACCTCTTCGGGGCCGGCCTCCTCGATGAGGGCCTCCTCCGCCGCGATCACGCCTTCCGTCGCCGC
>CAZJSY010000409.1:0-2475 GCA_964548555.1 uncultured Burkholderiales bacterium | reverse complement strand
GGTGCACCTCGGGGTTGTTGCGCTCGATCGAGTAGACGAGCTGCTTCAGGATCGTGGTCTTGCCGGCTTTCGGCGGCGAGACGATGAGACCCCTTTGGCCCTTGCCGATCGGCGAGATGAGGTCGACGATCCGGCCGGTCATGTTGGACGGGTCCTCGCGCAGCTCCAGGCGGAGCTTCTCGTCCGGGAAGAGCGGCGTGAGGTCCTCGAAGCGCGGGCGTGAGCGGGCGTCGTCGGACGACATCCCGTTGACCTCGTCGACCCGCAGCAGTGCGGGGTACTTCTCGTTGCTCGCGGGCGGCCGCGTCGCTCCCCGCACGAAGTCACCCTTGCGTAGCGCGAACCGACGAACCTGTGAGGCGGAGACGTAGACGTCCTTCGAACCCGGCAGGTAGCTCGTCGTGCGCAGGAAGCCGTAGCCCTCGTCGCGCAGATCGAGCAGGCCCTGCACCTCGACGGGCTCGCCGACAGGTTCGTCGGGTCGGGCGCCGCCCTCGTACTGCCGGTCCCGGTCGCGATCACGACCCCGGCGGCGGCGCCGGCGTCGGTTGCCCTCCCCGTACGACTGGCGGTCCTCGTCGTCGGGACGTGCGGGCGCGGGTGCGGTCGTCGCTACGGCGGCGGGCGCGGCACCGGAACCCTCACCCGTGCCGGTCCCGCTGGGCGGCGCCTCCGTCGCGGTCCCGTTGCTGGCAGGCGCGTCGACCACGGGGCCGGCGGCAGGCTCCGTCGCGGTGTCGCCGGTCGCGGCCGTCGCCGCCTGCGACCTCTTGCCGGGCGGACGGGGGGCTGGTTCGGTTTCACCCGTCGCCGCCGCGAGGGCCTCTTCCTCCGCCGCGAGGGCGGCGATCGGATCGTCGGGCGTGCTGGTCTTGCGGCTCCGGACGCGCTTCGGCTTCGGAGGCGCGGCGTCGCCCGCGCCATTGGCGGTCCCGTTCGCTCCGGCGGCGGCGAGGATCGCTTCCACGAGGTCGGCCTTGCGCATGCGTGTGACGCCGCGCACACCCATCGCACCCGCGATGGCATGCAGCTCCTCGCGGTCCTTGCCGTCGAGCATGGAACGCTCGAGTTGCTGCTCAGTCATTGCACTGACTCCTCAGGAAACGGGTTGTGGAGAAGGGACCGCGGCGAGCGCACGGCTCAACACCAGCTCGATCACCTGCGCCAGCGTCGCGTCGAGGCTGTACGACGGCACGATGGGCATGCCGTGTTCGAGCGCCAGCGTGGTGACGTACCGCTGGATCGTGCGGATGTGGTCGAAGTGCTCGAGGTATCTGTCCATGGGACGCCCGCGTGCGTCGTGGGCCCGCCGCACGAAGTGCGAGCGGTGGAGCTCCTCGTCGTCGACGGTGACGAGGAAGGAGACGACGACCGCACGCTCGAGCTCGTCGAGGTCGACGAGCCCCGGGGCGATGTGCGCACCCTCGAGGATGAGGTCGGTCCCTTCCATGATCGCGCGCCGGACGAGCGCCTTGATACCGACCGCGACGGCGGCTGCCTGTTCGCGGTAGCCGATCACCACCGGATCGGCGTCGCGGGGAACCGGCTTGAGCACCAATCGGTCGGTGTCGAACGACGAGGCGTGCAGCGTCGGCAGCATGTCGTCGCTCAACATCGCCCGCATGACTTCGCGGATGGCGTCGGTGGGGATCACCCGTGTGATGCCGAGGCGGGCCGCGAGCTGCGTGGCGATCGTCGACTTACCGACGCCGGTTGCACCGCCGATGAGGATCACGAGGGGCCGGCCCAGCTCGTTGAGCCGCTGCCAGGTCGTGAGGGAGGTCGCGTACCGCTCCCCGACCTCGTCGTGGAGCACCTGGCGCGCCTGTTCCTGCAGCTCGGCGCGCGTGAGCGACGTGATGCCCGCGTCGTGCAGGCGGTCCTCGATCCGCTCGGCCACGTGGAAGGCTCGTGCCGGTGCAAGGCCGGTCGCCATGATCGCCCCGGCCATGACGCCTTTCGAATATGGCAGCTCGTGGGCGTCGTCGCTGATGACGATGTGCCGTGTCGACGTCAACGGCGCCCCTTCCGCTGGGTCGACGCGGTGTCGAAACGGCCACGGGCGAGCTCGGCGAGCGCGACGACCCGATCGGCGAACGAATCACCGTGCAACTCGACATCGTGTCGAAGGAAGACCACGTGCATGCCCCGTTCGGATGCGGTTTTGGCCGCGGTGTCGATACCGGCGCCCTTCACCTCGGTCACGAGCACGTCGGCCCCGCCGACGTTCTCGAGGTCCGCCTGCAATCGCTCTCGGTTCGCCAGATTCGTGCTCCAGCCGGTGACCACCGCTCCGTAATGGGCTTCGAGCCGGCGGGCGAGCGCCGGTGCGACCTCCCGCGGCGCCGTGGTGGCGAGAAAGACGCGTCGTGCGTCGAGTGGCTCGAGCGGGACGGGCCGGAAGCTGCTGAAGACGACCGGAGTACCGGGAACCACCGAATGCACACGGGATTCCAATCCCCGTTCCCGTAGCGA
>CAZJSY010000408.1:0-2482 GCA_964548555.1 uncultured Burkholderiales bacterium | reverse complement strand
GTTGCGTTTCTGGTGCCCGCGTAGGGATTCGAACCCTAAACCTTGGGATTAAGAGACTTGCGGCTCTGCGCACTGTCGTAAGGAAGTTGCTTGCAATATCAGCTGCTACCGCAGCCTGATTCCAAGCCCCAAACGGTTGGGCCACCTGACGGTGACCCAACCTACGGGGGAGAGGAATGTCGTTTGCGTCGGGCCGCTCAAGCTCCGTCGCTGGACAAGGACGCGAGCAGCTCGAGCACGTCGTCCGGACGAATCGGAATGCTGGTGACGGACTTCCCGAGCGCGTCGGACACCGCGTTCCCGATCGCTGCCGCCACTGGAACGATCGGCGGCTCAGCGACACCGCGAGCGCCAAACGGGCCGGCAGCATCGCCGTGCTCGAGCAGCAATACTTCGACGTCCGGGACGTCGACGGCGAGCGGTAACCGGTACGTCTCGAGCGTCCGCTGACGGTAGCGCGAGTCCTTGATCTCGAGCCCCTCGTACAGCGCGTAGCCGAGACCCTGGGCGACTCCGCCCTGGACTTGGCCGCGCACCCCGGTCGGGTTTATGACCTTTCCGACCTCCTGCGCGACGACGTAGCGGAGCACCTCGACCCGCCCGGTGGCGAGGTCGACCTCGACGACCGCGACATGCACGTGGTAGGTGGGCGTCGGGAAGGTGGGGAAGAGCAGTCCGCTGGCGCAGCCGGGGTTGTAGGCGGGAGCGGGCGTGGCGTACGAACCCGTCCCGACGATGGGGCCCGAAGACCACATCGCCTCGGTCGCGATCTTCGCAATTGGCAAGGAGCGCGAGGGCGTGCCCTTGACCCGCACTGCGCCGTCGCTCAGCTCCAGATCGACCGGATCGACCTCGAGCAGCCGGGACGCAACCGCAAAAATCTTTTCGCGCACCTCCGCCGCCGCCAACCGCGTTGCCCGGCCGACCACGTGTGTCGTGCGCGACCCCTGTGAACCGGCGTCATAACCGGAGACGTCGGTGTCCGGCATCTTGAGGACGACTTCGTCGGGCTGAACCCCGAGCTCCTCGGCGGCGATCTGCCTCACTGCCATGGTCACCGCTCCCGACCCGTTGTCGGTCGCGCCGGAGATGAGCCCGAGGCTGCCGTCCTCGTTCAGCTTGAGGGTGACCGACCCCGGCCCGGGGTTGGTCAGCCACGTCGCGGCGGCAATGCCGACGCCGCGGGCCTTCCCCGGAGGCGCCGGTGCGGATACGAGCTCCGACCACGGTGCGACCCGCTCGACTTGCTCGAACGCCTCGGCCAGAATGCCGGCGTCCTCCAGCACCTGTCCGACGAGGGTCGGGTCGCCGTCACTCAGAAGGTTCTTCAGCCGGAACTCGCGCCGGTCCATCCCCAGTCTCCGGGCGCACTCGTCCATCTGCCGCTCGAGCGCGAAGTAAAGGTAGGTCCCGCTGACGCCTCGGAAAGCGCCGGTGGGAGCCGTGTTGGTGTAGACGAGCCGGCAGCGAACGCGGGCCGCGCCGGCCCGGTAGACCTGCCCGAAAACGTGCATGGGGAGGCTTGCCATGAGCGGTTCTTCGCCGCTATAGGCGCCGTTATCCATCACCACGTCGACGTCCTGACCGAGGATCGACCCGTCGCGCGCCAGGGCGGTTCGCAGGCGCACGATCGCGTTCTCGCGGCTGCCGCAAGTCAGCAGGTCCTCGGTGCGCTCGTTGACGATCTTCACCGGTCGCCGCGCGATCCGGGCGAACAGCGCGGCGTACGTCTCGAGGGAAGCGTCAAGCTTGGCGCCGAAGCCGCCGCCGATGTGGTGCCCGACGACGCGCACATCGGATGCGTGGACGCCGAGGAATTGAGCGACCTGGTCGCGGACGTTGAACGGGAATTGGCTCGCCGTGTGGACGACGTAGCGACCGTCCTCCCAGCGTCCCAGCGCACTCTTGGGTTCGATATAGGCCTGGTACTGCCGCTGCGCGCGGTACTCGTTCTCGATCACATAGACGGCGCGAGCGAATGCGTCGGCGAACGCGCCGGGATCGGGGTCGGAGATGACCTCGCAGGCGACGTTACCGTCACGTGGGTAGTCGAGAGAGGTGTGGTAGTCGCGCCAGCCGGGGTGGACCAGTGGACCATCGGGGGCGAGCGCGCGCTCCACGTCGCCGACGGCGGGCAGTGGCACGATATCGATGGCAATCGCCCGTAGGGCTTCGCGCGCGATCTCCTCGCTGTCCGCGATCACCCCGGCGATCGGCTCGCCCTCGTAGCGGACGACGTCCTTCGCGAACAGCGGTTGGTCCGCCACCACAGCGCCGGCCCTCGGCACCGGCGCGTCTTCCGCGGTGACCACTGCGTGCACACCCGGGATCTCCTTCGCCGCAGCTACATCGAGCCCGCGGATCCGGCCGGATGGCAGCGACGAGCGGAGCAGCTTCGCGTGTAGTACGCCCGGCTCGCCATAGTCAACGCCGTAGACCGCCTCCCCACGGACCTTGCTGGCAGCGTCGCTGCGCGGGATCG
>CAZJSY010000407.1:0-2483 GCA_964548555.1 uncultured Burkholderiales bacterium | reverse complement strand
GCGCTCGAGCACCTCCGGCGCGTCGTCGCCGAGGTGCGCGTGCGCGTCGATCACGTCGGTGTGTCGGTCTGCATCCGCGCGAGCTCCTCGTCCACGACCGAGTCGTCGAGCTTGCGGAACAGCGGGCGCGGCTCGAGCAGGCGCTGGCGCGGACGAAGGTCGCTCGGCTCCCAGCGCCCGACCCACGACGCGTAGTCGCCGGTCAGGACCTCGTGCGTCTGCCCGTCCTCGTCGATCTCGCGGAACTCGAGGGGCCCTGCGATCCAGCCGTCATGGCCCAGCAGCTCGTGAACCTGCTGCGACGTGTGGGGCAGGAATGGCGTGAAGAGGATCTTCAGACCGTCGACGGCGCGCAGCGACACGTAGAGGACGGTCGCGGCGCGGTCGCGATCGCTCTTGACGAGCGCCCATGGCGCCTGGTCGCTGACGTACTGGTTGACGGTCGTCGCCAACCGCATCGCCTCCGCGAGCGCCGCGCGGAACCGGCCCGCCTCGATGTGTGCGCCCACATCCGAGAACCCTGCGGCCACTCCGTCGAGCAGCGCACGGTCGCCATCGAGCAGCTCACCCGGCTCCGGCACCTCACCAAACGTGCGGTACGCATTGGTCAGCGTCCGGTTGACGAGGTTGCCCCAGTTCGCGAGCAGCTCGTCGTTGTTGCGACGGACGAACTCCGACCAGGTGAAGTCGGTGTCCTGCGTCTCGGGGCCGGCGGCGACGAGGTAGTAGCGCAGCGGGTCGGCGTCGTAGCGGTCGAGGAAGTCGCGGAGGTAGATCGAGTACTGGCGGCTGGTCGAGAACTGCTTCCCCTCCATCGTCAGGTACTCCGTGGCGATCACGTTGTCGGGAAGCTCGAGCGGCGCCCTGCCGCCGCCGTACTCCCCACCCTCGCCGTAGCCGAGCAGCATGGCCGGCCAGATGACCGTGTGGAAGACGACGTTGTCCTTGCCCTGGAAGTACGCGTGCTCGGCGTCCGGGTTCTGCCACCAATCGCGCCAGGCGTCAGGACGGCCGACGTTCTGCGCCCACTCGATGCTCGCGGAGAGGTATCCGATCACGGCGTCGAACCAGACGTAGATGCGCTTGTTGGCGTCCTCCGCGTAGCCGGGGATGGGGATGGGGACGCCCCAATCGAGATCGCGTGTGATCGGGCGCGGACGGATCTCGTCGAGGAGGCTCAGCGAGAAGTTGCGGACGTTCGGCCGCCATTCGCGGTGCTCCGAGATCCACGCGCGCAGCCGATCGGCGAACGCCGGCAGGTCGAGGAACAGGTGGTTCGTTTCGCGGAACTCGGGCGTCGACCCGTCGATGCGCGAGCGCGGATCGATCAGGTCGGTCGGATCGAGCTGGTTGCCGCAGTTGTCACACTGGTCGCCGCGCGCCTCCGGGTACCCGCAGATCGGGCACGTCCCCTCGATGTAGCGGTCCGGCAGCGTGTGGCCGGTTGTCGGCGAGAAGGAGACGAGCATCGACCGCTCGAGGATCGCCCCGTGCTCGTAGAGGGTCTTGAAGAGATCCTGCGTCACGCGCTCGTGGTTGCGGGTGGTGGTGCGCGAGAAGCAGTCGTACGAGAGGCCGAGCCGGCGGAAGTCATCGCGGAACGCGCGGTTGTAGTAGTCAGCGACCTCGCCATACGACTTCCCTTCGCGATCGGCGGCGACCATGACGGGCGTCCCATGCTCGTCGGTGCCGCTCACCATTAGGACGTCGTTGCCCTTGAGCCGGTGGTAACGCGCGAACGCATCCGACGGGACCCCGAATCCCGCCACGTGTCCAAGGTGCCGGTGTCCCGCCGCATACGGCCATGCAGGGGCCACGAGGATCTTCTTCCGGGTCGTTGACACTGCGGGCAATCATACGAACGCCCTTGCAACGCGCTCGGACCACGATCCCGGCCAGCGGTCCGAGCACGACCAGGAGCAGCAGTAGCGGCAGCACGCGCGCATGGGCGAGCGCACGCGAAGAGGAGCCCTGTGCGGGGCGGAGGTGCCTCGGGGCGCTCGCCGCCTGACCGAGCGCCTGCTCGCGCAACGCGCGGTACGCCAGACCGGCGAGCGGCGGCAGCGAGACACCGGCCGCGAGGTCAGGCGCACCCCGGACCGCGACCGGCATAGAAACGAGCGAGGCCGATGCGGTCGCTGCAGGCGGCCGCGTCACCGCGGTCGCCGGCGCAGCCGGTGCGGGTTGCTGGACAGGCTGCGGCTGACCGGCGGGCTCAGACACGGGAGCCTGCGGCGCTCCGGCCTCGACAGGCGGCAGAGGCCGGGGGGTCGCGCCTCCGCGCGCAGCAGTCTCCGGCGCGGCTGGGGCGGCCGGCGCGGCCTCCACCACGGTCGCAGGTACGACCGCGGTCACGGGCCCGGCGACGGGTTGGACCACCGGCACCGGCTCCGCCGCGGGGGCGGGCGCCGCCATCGGGGCCGGCTCCGCGACCGGCGCCGGCTCCACGACCGGATCCGGCTGGGCCACGGGCTCGGGCTGCG
>CAZJSY010000406.1:0-2486 GCA_964548555.1 uncultured Burkholderiales bacterium | reverse complement strand
CGAAGCAGTGCCCTGGCCGGACGGCCGGGAGGGCGCTGCGGAGGGAGCCATGAGTGCCGTGCGGACGAAGCAGTGCCCTGGCCGGACGGCCGGGAGGGCGCTGCGGAGGGAGCCATGAGTATCGACTTCACGCTTCCGCCCGACGTCGAGGCGACCCGCCAGCGGGTCCGCGACTTCATGGACACCGAGGTACGCCCGGCCGAGGAGAAGCTCTACGCCGACGCGCCCAACGGTGTGCCCGACCGCAAAGACGTCGTGCGGATGATCATCGAACTGCGCCAGAAGGCGCACGAATGGAACGTGTGGCTACCGCACATGCCGAAGGAGTGGGGCGGCCTCGGGTTGTCGATCACCGCCATGGCCTTCGTGTCGGCGGAAGCGGCGCGCACGACATTCGGACCCTTCATCCTCAACGCACAAGCGCCCGACGAAGGCAACCAGCACACGCTGTTGCACCACGCGACCGACGCGCAGAAGGAGAGGTACCTCCGCCCGCTGCTCGAAGGTCGCGTGCGCAGCTGCTTCGCGATGACCGAGCCCGAGATCGCCGGGTCGGACCCGACCGGCATTCGCACTTTCGCGGTGCAAGACGGCGACGAGTGGGTGGTCAACGGCCACAAGTGGTTCACGAGCGGCGCGCGTGGAGCGTCGTTCGCGATCTTGATCGCGAAGACCGATCCCGACGCGGACCCGCCGCAGGCGTCGAACACCGCGTTCATCGTCGACCTTCCGTCTGAAGGCTGGGAGGTCGTGCGCGACATCGAAACCATGGCCGGTCACGGCAACCACTGCGAGGTGCGCATCACGGATCTCCGGGTGCCCGACGAGAACATCCTCGGCGGGCGTGGCAACGGCCACTTGCTCGGCCAGGCGCGGCTCGGACCGGCACGCCTCGCGCACTGCATGCGTTGGATCGGACAAATCGAACGCGCGCTGGAGATGCTCGTCGACCGGGCCGAGAAGCGGGATCTGCACGGCGCGCCGCTGGCAGAGAAGCAGGCGATTCAGTGGATGATGGCCGACTCGGCGATGGAGCTGTACTCGGCGAAGCTCATGGTGCTGCACGCGGCGTACAAGATCGAGCACGGGTTGCCGTTCCGCCAGGAGGTCAGCTTCGCCAAGCATCACGTCGCCAATACGCTCTGGCGCGTGGTCGACCGAGCGATCCAGGTGCACGGCGCGCTCGGCTACTCCACCGACACGCCGCTCGAGTCGATGCTCCGGCACGCGCGTTCGGCCCGGCTCGTCGACGGCGCCGACGAGGTGCATCAGGCGCTCATCGCCCGCAACGTGCGAGCGGCCTACGCGAAGGACGGCAACGTGCTCGCGGCGACCGGTGACTTCGACTTCTGAGCCGGCGCGCGCGTAGCGCCGCCGGGGACGGTCAGCTCGACCGCTTGCCGGGCTCGTCGGACGCGCCCTCCTCCTGACCGCGCTTGAACTCCTTCGACGCGGCGCCGAGGGAGCGGGCGAGCTTCGGGATCTGCGAGCCGCCGAAGAGCACAGCGACGACGGCGAGCACGATCAGCAGCTCGGGGCCGAGAATGTTGGCGAGCACGGCCATGATGGGTGGGTCCTCCTTCCCGCAGGGGCAGCAGCCGCCGGCGGGTCGTCCAGGTGTCGATATTGGTATCACGCGCCCAGACCCGTGATGTGGGCCGGGCGCATCGCCCTGCCGACCTCGCCCACCACGGCCGCATCCGCGCCGTCGCTCGTATATCGCTTCACGGCGTGCATCCGCTCGCCGGCAAGTTCGACGGCAAGGCCGCCGCGCTCGCCGCGCTCGCCCGCCTGGCGCGGGCCGGCGGTGAAGGCACCACGCTGCGGCTGGCCAACGCGTGGCCGGCAGGCCCCGAGCTCGTCGTCGCACACCTCGTTCGCCGCGCAGGCGCGGGCGGCGGCCCGGTCGAGAGCGACGTCGCGACGATCCTTCGCGTGGAGGACGGGAGCATCACAGAGGTCGTGAGCGTCTCGTCCCGCGAGCTCGACGATCACTGGGCCGGGAGCTCGGTCGAGCTCTGAGTGATCGACTCGCACGACGCACGGCGCTCGCCGACGTCTTCACTGTCACACCCCCGATTTACGATTGAGCCGTGATCGGGTTGGCGGAGGCGCGGGGTCTCGATGCAGCGGCGACGACGTTCGTCGACGGGCTCGTTCCCGACGCGGTACCGGTTGCCGACGCTGCGCCGACGTGGGACGCGCTCGCCGCGGCGAAACGGAAGATCGAGGCGGCGATGACGCTCATGGCGCCGCGAGTGGAGGAGTCACGGGCGTGGCAACGCGCCGGGCATCGCAACGCAGCCGAGTTTCTCGCGGCGCGGGGCGGTACGTCGGTCGGCGCCGCACGTACCCAGCTGGAGGTCGCGCAGAAGCTCGAGCAGCTCCCGGCGATCGAACAAGCGGTGCGCGACGGTGAGTATTCGGCGGCTCGAAGCTGCCCTCGAGCCCCTGATCAACAAGCTTTTCGCGAAGGCCCGCGCCGA
>CAZJSY010000405.1:0-2495 GCA_964548555.1 uncultured Burkholderiales bacterium | reverse complement strand
CCGACTCCAGAGGGCTGCGCCCGGCGGAGCTCCGCTGCGTCCGCACGGTCTTCATCGAGCGTCGAACTCCAGGTGCAGGTTGGTGTGACCCCGCAGGATGTACGTCGGCGCGTAGACGTAGCGGCGGGCGTCGCTCGGCCCATGCGCGGCCTCGGAGATCCGGATGTCGCTCGTCCGGTCGAGGAACCGCTCGACGCTGATCCGGCCCTCGGCGCGCGCGAGCGGCGCGCCCGGGCACGTGTGAATGCCGTGACCGAAGGCGATGTGCTGGCGGGCGTTGGCGCGATCGACGCGGAACTCGGCCGGGCACTCGAACCGCTCAGGGTCCCGGTTGGCCGCGCCGTTGAGCACCATCACGGTCGTGCCGGCGGCAATGTCGACGCCTCCCACCTTCGTCGGGACGCGCGTCAGCCGGAAGTCGCCCTTGATGGGGCTTTCGAAGCGGAGAGCCTCCTCGATGAAGTTCGGAACGCGCGACTTGTCGTCGCGCAGGAGCTTCTGGACGTCGGGGCGATCACCGATCAGTTGCAACGCGGTGCCGAGCAGGCGGACCGTCGTCTCCTGGCCGGCCGCGAAGAGGTTGGCCGCGATGCGCACGACGTCGATGACGTCGGGAGTGGAACCGTCGGGATACGTCGCGGTCGCGAGCCCGGTGAGCACGTCGTCGCGGGGTGCGCGGCGACGGTCCTCGACGTAGAGCGTGAACTGCTCGTAGAGCCATTCGAGCGGACTATGCGCCATCGCGTCGTCGGCCGTGCCGCCGATCGTGCCCTTCCGGCGAGCAAGGCGGTCGCGGAACCTCTCGTGGTCCTCTTCGGGCACGCCCAGCAGATCGGCGATCACGAGCATCGCGAACGGCTGCGCGAAGTCTCCGATGAGCTCGCACTCGCCGCGGTCGAGGAACTCGTCCAGCTGGCGGTCGGCGAGCCGCCACATGAATTCCTCGTTCTCCCTGAGACGCTTCGGCGTGATGAGGCGCATCAGGAGGGCGCGGTGCGCAGTGTGTTTGGGGGGATCGAAACACGGGAGCTGATCGCTGAACGGCACCTCGTCGCGGTGCTGTTCGATGAGCTCCGTCACGTCGTCGCCCTCGAGCGGCACCGGGAATCCCGGGAAAGGTCCCGTCACGGAGGTCGCCGACGAGTACGTGGCGGTGTCGTGAAAGACGTGGATCGCGTCCTCGTACCCCGTCACCATGACGACGCCGTGATGTGGTTCGCGCGGCGCAGGGCCTTGCGAGCGCAGGTACTCGAAGTAGGGATAAGGGTCGCCGACGAGCGTGTCGTCGCGGAAGAAGTCGATGTTCTCGAACTCCGGCTTCTCGACGTCGGTCACAGAACTGCTCCGCTGATCTTGTGCTCGATGATCTCGTCGTACGTCAGACCGAGCTCGAGCAGCACCTCGTCGGTGTGCTCACCGTGGTCGGGCGCACGCCGAACCGACGCGGGCGACTCGTCGAACTGGACAGGGTTCGCGGGCAACACGAACTCGCTGCCGCTCTCCGTCTCGATCGGCTCGAGATAGCCGTTCGCGACGACCTGCGGATCCTCGTGCACCTCGAGGGGCGTCTGCAGCGGTGCCCACACGCCTTGCAGCGTCTGCAGCCGCTCACGCCACTCGTCGTACGTCCGGGTGCGGAAGATGTCGCGCAGTATCTGGATGCACTCGCGCCGGTTCTCGTAGCGCGCGGCCGCGTCTTTGAACCGCGGATCCTCGAGCAGATCGGGTCGATCCAGATGCGCGCAGAGGTCGGGCCAGAAGCGGTCGGCTTGGAGCAGGATCAGCGAGATGTACCTGCCGTCCTTCGTCGGATACGTGCCGACGAGCGGGTTCGGGGTCGAGTCGCGGTCGAACGCCGGGAGCTCGACGCCCTCGTAGAGCTTCGCCGACGTCACGTCGGGGCCGAGGCTCCAGAGACCGAGGCCGAGGAGCGACACGTCGACGACCGAAGGTGAACCGGTCCGCTCCCGGCGAGCGATGGCTGCCGCGATCCCGCCGGCGATCGTCAGGCCGCCGAGCACGTCGCCGAACGCAGGCCGTTGGTCGACCGGCCACTCGGCGGCCGGATCCTTGAAGGTCATCGCGAGCCCGGCTCGCGCCCAGAAGGATGCGCCGTCGAACCCCCCGCGACCGGCTTCCGGTCCACGTGCCCCTTGGCCATGGCCGCGCACGTAGATGATGTCGGGGTTGCGGGCCCGGATGTCGTCGACGTCGATGCGAAGGCGCGCCCGGACGTCGGGCAGGTAGTTCGTGACGAAGACGTCGGCGCTCTCCACCAACCGGTACAGCAGCTCACGGCCGGGATCGGTCGAGAGGTCGAGCGCAACCGAGCGCTTCCCCCGGTTGGGGATCTCGAACATGAAGTTGACGCCACCGGCGCCAGGGACGAGTCCCGACGACACCAGGCCTCGCTGCGGATCGCCGCTGCCCGGGTGCTCGATCTTGATGACGTCGGCGCCCCATTCGGCGAGCACCGCGCCCGAGATCGGCACGAA
>CAZJSY010000404.1:0-2514 GCA_964548555.1 uncultured Burkholderiales bacterium | reverse complement strand
ATCACCAACGTGCCACCGCCGGTTCTCAACGCGCCTGCGCCGCCGGGCGCGGGCATCGGCGCGGTCGCGGCTGCGGCGCTGGCCGACCCGAAGGCACCGGTCGATCCTGCGCCGATCTTCACGCGACCGACGGCGATGGCGGACCCCTCGCCCGCGCTCCCGCCCGCGGACCCGCCCGCGGCCTCGGCGTCACCGTCGATCAATGCGCAACCGCCGCCGCGGTTCCTACCGACCCGCGCGTGCCCGAGCCACGTCGTCGCGATCGAGCCCGACGGCACCCCGCAGTGTGTGCCGGCACCGACGAGTCCCGAGGCGCAGAAGATCATCGATGATGCGGTGAACCGTCCGGGCGGTCTCGATGCGCTGCTGCGCACGCTCGGCCTGCCGTTCACCGGCGCGGATCTCGCCGGCGTGGTGCTCGCCGCGGCGCTGGCCGTCGCGCTGGGCGTCGGACTGCGTGGCCGTCGGAGCCGCCGCGGGGCGATCGCCGTGACACCGAACGAAACCTGATCGACGGGGTCAACTTTCGCGGTACCCTCGCAGCATGACGACGGTCCGGCAGCGCGCGGTGCGTGCGCTGTTCCACTTCCCCGATCCGGTCAACGAGGTGTCCGCGCGCCTCGTCGCCGCCGGTGTGGTCGCACAGTGCATCGTCATCCTCGCGGTCGGCTCTCGCTGGTTCCTGCTGCCGCTCGCCTACGGCTTCGTCGCCCGCGTTGCGACCGGCCCGACGTTGAGCCCGCTCGGACAGTTCGTGACGCGTGTCGTCACCCCCGCGCTGGCGCTGCCGCGGCGCCCCGTACCCGGGCCGCCGAAGCGCTTCGCGCAAGCGATCGGCGCCGCGCTGTCGGTCGGCACGGTCGTGCTCGCCTTCGGCTTCGGATGGCTCACGCCCGCGCTGTGGCTCGTCGCGATGATCACCGTCGCGGCGACGCTCGAGTCGGCCGCGGGCTACTGCATCGGCTGCAGGCTCTTCGCGGTGTTGATGCGGCTCGGAGTCATCCCCGAGCGGATCTGCGAGGCCTGCGCGGACATCAGCCTCCGCAGCAAGGCCGCCTGACCATCCGGTCAGGCGCGGCCGTAGTCGTCCTCGAGCCGCTCGATGTCGTCCTCGCCGAAGTAGTCGCCGACCTGGACCTCGATGAACACGAGGTCCTCGGTCCCCGCGTTGGCGACGCGATGTGCGGCACGGCGGGGAATGTCGATTGCCTGGCCGGCGGCGACGCGGTGCTCCGCGCCGTCGAGGGTCACCGTCGCCGTCCCCGCCACCACGAACCAGTGCTCGGCGCGGCGTTCATGACGTTGGTAGCTCAGCCGCTTGCCGGGTAGCACGGTGATCCGCTTGACCTTGTGGCGGTCGTCGTCCTCGAGGACCTCGTACTCGCCCCACGGGCGAACGTCTCGCTCGCGCTGTTCGCGCTCGGCTGTGTGCATCCGGGTACCTTCGCACGTCTGCCCGCGCAATTACAGGCACTCGTGCAGTTTCGTCCTGTGCGGAGCCGGGGACGGCGCAGCTGAGGGATACTCACGCCGACGAGGCTCGGGGGATTCGATGACATCGTTCGATCCGTTCGACGCGGGACAGGCGCAGTCGGCATGGTCGTTGCTCGCCGAGCTGCGTGGCCGGTGCCCGGTGGCGACCATCGCAGGCGGGATGCGGTACGTCACCCGTCATGCCGAGTGCCGTGAGGCCCTCCGCGACACGACGTCGTTCTCGAACGCGTCGGGCATGAAAGCGCCGGGGGTGGAGATCCCGCCGGCCGACCGGCTGCTCGGCGAGCTCGATCCACCGATCCACACGCCGGTGCGGCGCGTCATGGTGACCGCGCTGGCGCCGAAGCTCGTGCACGGTGCAGAGCCGTTCATCAGCCGGACCGCGTCGCAGCTCCTCGACGCGCTCCCCACCGACGTCGCCGACCTCGTGGCCGGCTTCACCGTGCCGCTGCCCAACCGGGTGACCGTCCACCTGCTCGGGTTCGATCCCGGCGACGCCGACGCGCTCGGCCGTTGGGCCAAAGAGCTGATGGAGAGCCCGTTCCCTGCGACCAACCGCACCGAACGCGGCGAAGGGTTTGCGAACGCCTTCCCGGAATTCGCCGGATACATCGACGCGCAGATCGACGAGCGGACACGGCAGATCGCGCGCGGCGACGACGTCGACGACGTGCTGGCGCGGCTGCTGCGACTCGACGTCGCCGGCGAGCCGTTGCCCCGCAGGCAGGTGCGCGCGCTCGTGAGAAACCTCGTCACGGGCGGCCTCACCACCACGAGTCAACTGCTCGGCAACGTGCTGCACGAGATGCTCACGAATCCGATCGTCGACAAGGCCGCCCGCGGGGGCGACGACGCGCTCGGACGCGTGATCGACGAGAGCCTGCGCATCGCACCGCCCGTTCTGTTCATGGCGCGCGGGTGCGTGCACGACACCGCGGTCGGTGGGACGCCCATCTCGGCCGGAGAACGCGTGATCATCGGCAGTGCGTCGGCCAACCGCGACGAGCGCGTCTTCACCGA
>CAZJSY010000403.1:0-2519 GCA_964548555.1 uncultured Burkholderiales bacterium | reverse complement strand
CGCCCGCTGTGCTGTCACGGAAGCGACTCGTCACCCTCGGCTTCGCGGGCGGCCTCGTGCCGACGCCCACTGCCGTCGTCGTCATCCTCGGGGCGACGGCCATCGGGCGGGCGTGGTTCGGCGTCGTGCTCGTCCTCGCATACGGCACCGGCATGGCGCTGACTCTCGTTGCCGGGGGCCTGCTGCTGTCGCGTGCCCGCCGCCGCCTCGAGCTGCGCGCCGGAACCGGACCTTTGCTGCGCTATGCCGCGGTGATCCCGATCGCGACGGCGGCCGTCGTGACCGGCTCGGGGTTGTGGCTCGTTGCGCGGGCGGCCATTTCGGTCTGAGCTTTCCGCACGCGCCTCGCGCATTGTGAAAGAAAACACGAGCAATGAATTGGAAAGTTTTCTCACGCTTGTCCGCGCGCGAGCGCGAAGATGCGCTTGAGGGGTGTCACGCGGGGGACAGCTACTGGTCGAAGGCTCGAAAACGAAGAAATACGACAGGGGGGTTGGATGTCTCGCTCACAGAGGCGGCTCGCTTTCGTTTCGGTTGCCGCCGTCATTGCGCTCGTACTTGCCGGATGTGGCAGCAGCAAGTCGAGCTCCAACAAGAGCACGACCACAAGTGGGGCCGCCGCATCGGGCACGGTGTCGGTCTCGTCGTTCACGAGTGACTTCTCGGCCATGGCGCAGCTGAAGTCGATCGCCGCCAGAGGGAAGGGCAAGATCGCCGTGTTGCTGCCCGACACGCAGTCGTCGGCGCGCTACGTGGCGTTCGACGAGCCTTTGCTGGGCCGGGCGTTCCAGGCGGCCGGTCTCACGAGCGCCGACTACCAGATCCAGAACGCGCAGGGCAGCGCAAGCACGATGCAGACGCAGGCCGATGCTGCGATCACCAACGGAGCGAGCGTCCTGCTCGTCGATCCGCTCGACTCCGGTAGCGGCGCGGCGATCGAGAAGAACGCGCAGTCGAAGGGTGTCAAGACGATCGACTACGACCGGCTCACACTGAACGGCTCCTCGACGTACTACGTGAGCTTCAACAACGTGAATGTCGGCAAGATGATCGGGCAAGGCTTCGTCGACTGCGTCCAGGCGTGGAATGTCCAGAAGCCGCAGGTGCTCGTGATGAACGGTGACCCGACCGACAACAACGCGACGCTGTTCTCGCAGGGCTACCACTCGGTGCTCGACCCGCTGTTCCAGAACGGCACGTACACGAAGGTGTCCGAGCCGGCCGGCACGTGGGACAACCAGAAGGCACTCACACTGTTCCAGCAGCAGTACCAGGCGCATCCCAACATCAACGCGGTGGTGACGCCGAACGACGGCGTTGCGAACTCGGTCATCTCAGGTCTCAAGACACTGCAGGTCCCGCCGAAGAAGGTTCCCACGACGGGCCAGGACGCAACGCTGCAAGGCCTGCAGAACATCCTCGCCGGTTACCAGTGCATGACGGTGTACAAGCCGATCTACGTCGAGGCCCAGGCTGCGGCGGCCCTCGCCCTGTACATCCGTGCCGGTCAGAACCCGCCGCAATCGCTGGTGAACGGCACGTCCGACAACAAGGTCACCCAGGTGCCGTCGGTATTGCTGACTCCGATCACCGTGACCACGCAGAACATGGCGTCGACGGTGGTCAAGGACCAGTTCGTCAGTAGGAACGACCTGTGCGCGGGGTCGTTTGCAAGCGCCTGCTCCGCCGCGGGTATCTAGTGGTCACGGCGCGTGCCCGTCGGGTGCGGTGGGCACGCGCCTGATCGAGGGAGGAGTCGTGACCACTGCAGGAACGGCGGACCGAACCGATGACGTGGCGCGCGGCGAACGGGCGCAAGACGAGGGCACGCCGCTGCTCGAGCTGCGCAAGGTGACGAAGCGCTTCGGGCCGGTGCAGGCGCTCACCGATGTCGATCTCGTCGTTCCTGCCGGCCACGTCACCGCGCTCGTCGGGGACAACGGTGCCGGCAAGTCGGTGCTCATCAAGTGCATCGCCGGCATCCATCATCCGGACGGGGGACAGATCTACTGGGAGGGCCGGCCCGTCCACATCCGCACGCCTCGCGACGCCGCCGCGCTCGGCATCGAGACCGTGTACCAGGACCTCGCGCTGTGCGACAACCTCGACATCGTGCAGAACATGTTCCTCGGTCGCGAACGCACGCGGTACGTCCTCCTCGACGAGGAAGGGATGGAGCTGTCGGCGCGTGAGACGTTGGCGAGCCTGTCGGTGACGACCGTGCGGTCGATCCGCCAACCGGTCGCGTCGCTCTCGGGCGGCCAGCGACAGGCCGTGGCGATCGCTCGGGCCGTGCTGTGGAACTCGAAGCTCGTCATCATGGACGAGCCCACCGCCGCGCTCGGCGTCGCGCAGACGCGCATGGTGCTCGACCTCGCACGGAGCCTGGCGAATCGAGGGCTCGGCGTGATCATGATCTCGCACAATCTCAACGACGTCTTCGAGGTCGCCGACCGCATCGCGATCCTGCACCTGGGCCGCCTGGTCGCGAGCGGCCCGATCAGCGAGTTCGACCGCGA
>CAZJSY010000402.1:0-2528 GCA_964548555.1 uncultured Burkholderiales bacterium | reverse complement strand
ATCTCGAGCGCCTGCTCACCGGTGTCGGGCTGCGAGATCAGCAGGTCGTCGACGTTGACTCCGATGGCCTTGGCGTAGACCGGGTCCATCGCGTGCTCGGCGTCGATGTAGGCACACACACCGCCGTTGCGCTGGGCCTCGGCGACCACGTGCATGGCAAGCGTCGACTTTCCCGACGACTCGGGGCCGTAGATCTCGACGATACGGCCACGAGGCAGCCCCCCGATTCCGAGGGCAAGGTCGAGCGCGAGCGCCCCGGTGGAGACGGCCTCCACGCCCACATGAGCCTGCTCGCCCAGGCGCATGATCGAGCCCTTGCCGAATTGCTTCTCGATCTGGCCGAGTGCCATGTCGAGCGCCTTGTCACGTTCCACCGTCAGCCCCTCCTCGGGTCGTTGCGTTCGAATGCGTTCGTGGTGCCGTGTGCACCGGGGGAAACTCCGCTGGAGCGACGGTACGGCGGGGGTGTGACAGTTATCGCCGTCCCTCTGCAGTCTGCCGCGAGATATCACACCCGTGGAATTCCACGAGTGGAATTAGGCTAGCCACGAACATGCGTTCGGGTCAAGCACTGACCGGCGCTCGAGACGCTGCTTACCGATCAGCGTTCGGTTCTCGCCCGCCGTCGAGCGTTCAGCCGCCTTCGGTGCATGCCGATCACCGGGTATGCCCGAGGACATCGGTGAGAACCTGGTCGGCAGCTACCTGCGGTACGTCGAGCGCTGCGCCCTCGTCGTGCACAACACCTACCTCACCGAAGCGCAGGGGGAGATCGACGTCCTCGGGATCAAGCTGCGCCCGGATCGGGAGGTGATCCTGGCCGAGGTGACGACGCACATCCTCGGCATGTCGTACGGCGATTACGACACCACCGTTCGCAAGCTGCGCGACAAGATCAAGCGCGCGACCGCCTTCGCGGACGAGACATTTCCCGACGAACCGAAGCGCTACGAGGTCTGGAGCCCCGTCGTGCCGGAGGGCAAGCTCACGACAGCACTGAACGAGCTCGCGCGGGAGTACAGCGAGGGCGACCTCAACGTGGCCTTCGTGATCAACCAGGACTACGCGGCGCGGGTGCAGGCGTTGATCGATCACGCACGCGGAAATTCGAAGGCTACAAGCGACTCCGCCTACCGGATGCTTCAGCTCCTGACGCGAGTGCGCGGGCGACTCGTCGTGTGATCCTCGAACGCTCTCCCGCCCGCGGGGCCGCGGCGGGACCGCCTCAGGCTCAAGACCGACGGCCGCCGGGGAGCGGGAACCGGGCCCGGGCGACGTGCTCGGCGCCCGACGGGCGGGTGCGGCTCTCGAACAGCACCACCTCGTCGACCCGGAACGGCTCGCCCACCCTCGGCGCGTCCAACGCGTCCACCAACTCACGCGCGTCGCGACGTTCCCGCCCCCGCGCCCGCGCCAAGGTGACGTGCGGGTGGAACGCCGCCTGCTCGCGTTCGTACCCCAACACCTCCAACGCGGACCCGACGCTCCCCTCGAGCGACGACAACTCCTCCGCGCCCTCGACCACACCGGTCCACGCAACACCCGCACGACGCGCCGACGGGAACGCGCCCGCACCGCCGAGACGCGCGTCGAACGCGGGTTGCGACGACGTTGCTGCCGCCAGTGCGGCGACCACTGCGTCGGCGTCGGCCACCCGTCCGAGGAACTGCAACGTGAGATGCCACTGCTCGCGCGGCACCCATCGCCAGCCCGACGGGACAGCACCGGCCGACGCCACCACCCGGCCGACCGCGTCGAGCACCGGCGCGGGCGGTACCACGGCGACGAACGCCCGCGCGATCTGCTCGGTCACCCCTGGAGGAGTGTCATCCGCAAGAGATTCAGCAGCGAGATCGTCGCGAATTGGCGGACCTGCTCACGCGCGCCCGGAAGCCGCGTGCCAACCGCCTCGGTCGGCCGATCGGGAAGCGCGAGACCGAAGTACACCTGACCGACCGGTTGGTCCTCTTGCGGCTCCGGACCGGCGACACCGGTCACGGCCAACCCGACGTCGGCACCGGTGAGCTTCCGGACACCTTCGGCCATCTCACGCGCACACTGCGCGCTGACGACGTTCTCCGCGGTGACGCCGAGCAGGGACCGCTTCACGTCGGTCATGTACGACACGACGCTGCCCTTCAGGACGTCGCTCGTACCCGGCATGCTGACGAGGCGCGCACTGACGAGACCGCCGGTGACCGACTCCGCCACCGAAAGCGTCCATTCCCGCTCCCGGAGCAGGTCGAGCACCACCGACTCCATGGTCTCGTGGTCGACCCCGAACACCAGATCCCCGAGCACCTCCCGCAACGCGCGTTCCTCGGGCTCGATAAGCGCACGCGCCTCTTCTTCGGTGTCGGCCTTCGCGGTGATGCGCACCGCGATCCCTTCGATGCCGCGCGCCAGGAACGCGATCGTCGGGTTGGTCTGCGCGTCCACGCGCTCCGCGATCATCTCCGCGAGCCCGGATTCCGACGCGCCCCACGTCTTCAACGTGCGCGACACGATCGAACCGAGTTGGCCGGAGC
>CAZJSY010000401.1:0-2535 GCA_964548555.1 uncultured Burkholderiales bacterium | reverse complement strand
GAAGACAGACGAGGAGCGGCTGCCTTCGACGCTGGAGCGCTCCCCCGAAAAGGCCCAACGCACGTACCTCGAAACGCTCGAGTCGGCCGAGAAGACCTACGACGGCGACGAAGAGCGTGCACACCGCGCCGCGTTCGCAGCGGTGAAGCACTCGTTCGAGAAGGTCGGCGACCACTGGGAGCCCAAGGACCACAAGGGTCCCAGCGACGAACAGGCCGCACGCGGCGGTCAGGCGGCACGTTCGAACACGGGGGAGACCCACGAGGGTGTCGACGCGAATGCGCCGAAGTCGCATCTTCTCGACGTCGCCCGCCGCCTCCACATCCGGGGCCGCTCGAAGATGAAGAAGGACGAGTTGGTCGACGCGATCGAGCGCGCCAACCGTCGTGAGACTGCTCGCGCCCGCGCATGATCGCTCTGGCGTCGTTCGGCGCCTTCTGGCCGCGCTGAACGACGCCAGATGCAGGGCTACGCGCCCGGCTTGAACACCATCAGGTAGACGACCGCGATCAGCAGAACGTCGAGGAACAGGCCGGCCGCAGCCATTCGTTTGCCGATCTGCTCCATCTCGACCACCTGAGGCGGCGCGTTCACGGCACCCGCGGGCGGCGCCCCGCCGGCGGCGAGCTCACCCATCAAGGCGTTCATCCGCTTGTGTCCGGGACGCAACACCGCGTGCGACACGGCGACGCCGATGATGTAGAGCAGCAACGAAGCGCTGATCCAGCTCTGGGAGAACTTCCAGGCCTTGTCGCTCAGCGCGATGAGGATGATGCCGAGCACCGGCACTGCGTAGATGAGGTACTCCGCGACGCTCGACACGGCGTAGTTCGCCTCGGAGATCGCGAGCCCCTCGCGACCCTTGTAGGCCTTGATCTGCGCGGCGTAGAGGCCATTGAGGAACACGGCGCCGAACCCGACGATCGCGCACATGATGTGCAGTACGAGTACGAGCTTGTAGGCCCCGCTGTTCAAACCGGCGGCGAGCACGGGCATCTCGACATCTCCTGGGTGGCACGGTCAGAGCGGGGAAGCCTGGCACGCCGATGTCCGTCCCGTGCGGATTTGGGTACTCCCTGGTGGAGGCTCAGCGGCGGGTCGTCGTCCCCCGCCGGGCCAGGGCGTCGATCGTGACCGCGGCGATCAGCACGATCGCGGTGACGATGAACTTCGACGCCGCGCTGAAACCCTGCAGACCCATGCCGTTGTCGATCGCGGCGATGACGATGCCGCCGAGCACCGCGTCGATGGGCTTGCCGCGACCACCGAACAAGCTCGTCCCGCCGATCACGGCGGCCGCCACTGCGTAGAGCACCAGCGTGCCGCCGTCGAGGTTGGTGGAAACGGAGCGCAAGCGAGACGCGTAGATGATCCCCGCGATTCCCGCCGTGAACGAGGCGAGCATGAACGCGAGTGTCCGAATGCGAGGCAGGCTGATACCTGCGCGGCGCGCGGCTTCCGCGTTGCCGCCGATCGCGTACACATAGCGCCCGAACTTCGTGCGACCGAGCAGCATCGTCCAAAGCGTGAGGACACCGAGCACGATCAGGATCACCCAGGGCATGCCGCGAATGGGCACGAGCACACCGCGGTTGCGGTTACAGATCAACACGACGACGATCCCGGCCACGACGGCCGCGAGGAGCTTCACCAACGTGAAGCTCGTGGGCGGTGCGACGAGACCGCTCCTGCGCCGGCGCGCGTCACGAAACCACGTAACGGCGCAGAACGCCGCGATGATTCCTCCCATCACCAGCCAGCTGGCAGCAGGAGTGAGGTTGCCGTTCGCGAGGTCGTTGACGACCTTGTCGGAGATCGGCAACGTGCCGCCGGTGCCGATGATGCGCAGCATCACACCCTGGAAACCCAGCAGCCCCGCCAGCGTCACGACGAACGACGGGAGACCGAGCCGGGTGATGATCGTGCCCTGGAACAGTCCGATCACCGCACAGACGCCGAGGGCCGCCGCGATGGCCGCCCACCACGGCCAGCCGGTCTGGGTCTTCACGAGCTCGGCGGTGACGACGCCGCCGATCCCGGAGACGAAGCCGGCCGACAGGTCGATCTCGCCGAGCAGGAGCACGTAGACCTCGGCCATCGCGAGGAGCATGTAGACGGCTCCCTGCACCAGCAGGTTGACGAGGTTGCCCGCGGTGAGGAACTTCGAGTTCAACGTCTGGAAGATCACCGCGATCACGACCATGCCGATGATCACGGGCAGCTTGCCGCTCTCGCCGGCACGCAACCGCGAGAACCACGCCCGGACATATTCCGGCAGCGAGTCGGCGACGATCTCGGCTCCGACGGGGATCGTCGTGATGTCGATCGGTTCCTCTTCTGCGCGCTCCGCGTCGGTCACGAGCCGGTCGTCGTCGAGCTGTGACATCCCCCGCTCCTACGGCTGACCGGGGTCCGACGCCGCGGCGCGTTTTCGCCCGTGCCGGTCGGAACGCCCGAACGCCATGTAGTCGACCACCGTCTCGCGGTCGAACTCGCTGATCGGGCCGCTCGCGACCAGGCGGCCCAGGTGCAGGA
>CAZJSY010000400.1:0-2555 GCA_964548555.1 uncultured Burkholderiales bacterium | reverse complement strand
CCTCGGTGAGGCACCGCAACGCGACGCGCAGCCCCTCTTCCCACATCTCCCGCTTGTCCGCGGGATCGATGAGGAAGCCGCCGAGCTCCGCTTCCGAACTGGACTCGCCCGTGCCGAAGTCGGCCCGGCCGTCGGACAGGAGATCGAGGGTCGCGATCCGCTCCGCGACGCGTGCCGGGTGGTTGAAGGGCGGTGGTGTCTGCACGATTCCGTGACCGAGTCGGATGCGGCTCGTGCGTTGCGACAACGCGGCGAGGAACAGCTCGGGCGCGCTCGAGTGGCTGTACTCCTCGAGGAAGTGGTGCTCGACCTCCCAGACATAGTCGATGCCGAGACGATCGGCGAGCTCGCACTGCTCGAGCGCCTGTTGGAGCAGCGTGAACTCCGAGTCGTCGTCCCAGGGGCGCGGCAGCTGGTGCTCGTAGAAGATTCCGAACTTCACGTGTGCTCGATTCTCAGTAGCCCGGTCCCACGTCGACCAGTGCACCGTTGCGCGACGGGCGTACCGATCCGAGCGCGTGGAACTCCTCCAGGATGTCGTCGCGGCGAGGATGGCGCGCGACGGCGTACTCGACCTCGGAGAGCGTCGTACGCAGCACCTGATCCCGTCGGGGGCCGAGGGAGTCGGCGAGGTGCATCTCCCAGAGCGTACCGATGACCTCGGTTCCCGGTATGCGCCGACCCGACTCGCCGGCGAATGTCCGGTCGCGCATCTCCGTGAGCGACGTCCGCAGGTACTCGACGTGCGGCGTCTCGTCTTGGCGGATGTAGGACACGAGTCGCGCGGCCTCGCCGTCGCCGGCGACGAGCTCGCCGTCGGACAGCACCGCTTCGGCCCACGCGAACGTGTGGAACGCCGACACCTCGATTAGCAGGATGCTGATCATCCGTTGGACGAGCATCTCGAGCCAGAGGTCGAGGTCGGGAAAGCGTCGCATCGACTCCATGCGGCGGCGGACGGCTTCGGGATCGGGAACGCCGCCATTGCCCGGGCCCGCGATCCCCATGCGTTCCATCATCCGTTCGGTTTCGTCCTCGGTGACGGGATGATCGAACGCGACATCGCGCGCCGCGAACCACATCTCCTTGTGTCCGGCTTCGGACGCGAACCCGGCTTCGTCGCGTGCGTGGGCCTCGAGCAGACCGCGCGACAGGTGCGCGGTCGCGGTGCCGGAGATGTCGTCGTCGAAGAACCGCTGCATGTCGTCGATCGCCGAGTGACGGATCATCGCCCCGAACCCCTCGACCGTGCCGATACGGGTCAGCGTGGTGATCACCGGTCCGGCAACGCCCTCGCGCAGCAGGAACTTCGCCTGCGCGACGTTGGGATAGCTCTCGGGCCACGTGTCGAGCGGCGCGTGGACGAGATCGGTACCGAACTGCTCGCGATGATGCTGCTGCCACGCCTCGATCGCCGCGCTGCGGAAGCGGGTGCGCGGCGAGCGATACGCACCCTGCGCATCGAACCCGCCGTGGCAGCGCCGCCCCGCGGCCAGGAGCGGTTCGGCGATGGGGTCGGTTTCGAGGAGCTCGCTCTCCGACCATTCCAGCTGGAGGTTGCTCATGGTCTCCTCCGCGTCGACGGTGACCCAGGTACACCGGCGAGTGTAAACTCTCGGGTATACCTATGGCAACGGTGACCACCCGCCCGCTCCCCCGGGCCCAGCGCCAGGCCGCCATCCTGCGAGGGGCGGCCGCGGCCTTCGCCCGCACCGGCTACGCCGGCACGTCGATGGAGGACATCGCGGCCGCGTCCGGCATCACGAAGCTCATCGTGTACCGCCACTTCGAGTCGAAGGAGATGCTGTACCGGGCGGTCCTCCAGCGGGTCTTCGACCGCCTGGCCGAAGAATTCCTCGCCGCCTACTCGCAGCGGTCCGGCAGCATCGGCGCCCGCACGCTCCTCGCGGTGGCCCGCGAGGATCCCGCAGGGTTCGAGCTGTTGTGGCGCCACGCGGCCCGCGAGGCCGACTTCGCCGCGTACGCGCGTGAGCTTCGCGACCATGCGCTCGACGCGTCGCGCGCCTTGCTCAGCGGTCGTGTCGATCCGTCGTTGCACGAGTGGGCGGCACAGACGGTGTTCAGCTACCTCGTCGAGGCGACGTTGAACTGGCTCGAGTTCGGCGATCCCGCACGCGACGACGAGTTCGTGGAGCTCACTACCGTTGCCGTCCGGGCGGCCGTGCAGGGTCTGGGCGCGACGACTACCCCTGGCTGAACGCTGGCTTGGCGATCGGATGCGGCATCGCCCGCGTCGCACGGTGCTCCACCTCGGCGAGCTGCTCGGCGGTCATGACCGCGCGCAGGGAGGCGATCGCGACCTCGAGCTGGTCGAGCGTCGGCTGACGCGTGGTCAGTCGCTGTAGCAACAGGCCCGGACGCATGAGCACACGGACCCAGCCCCAGTGCATGTGTTTCGCGGCGAACCGGATCACTTCGTAGCTGAGCGCCGCGATCAGGGGGATGAGGATGATGCGCGATGCGATCAGCAGGAGCCAGCCCGGCCGTCCGACGAACGAGTAGACGACGATCGTGAGCACCATGACGGTCAGCAG
>CAZJSY010000399.1:0-2566 GCA_964548555.1 uncultured Burkholderiales bacterium | reverse complement strand
ATCGATGATGTGGTCGTGCTCGGGGATGTCGGCCATCGACCCCTCCTCGTGGTCAGCATCGTGGGTTGCGCACCCTACCGCCGGAGCGGGCCGTTCACGTTATCTGACTAGCATGTCAGGTATCCGGAGCGAGCGGAGCAGATCGGATGAACGCAGTGACCGGAAGCAAATGAACGCAGTGAACGGAAGCAGCGGAGCGGAGGCATAGGTATGGAGCTTCGCGAAGCCGTCATCGTCGACACCGTCAGGACCGCCATCGGGAAGCGCAAGGGTGCGCTCGCGGGATGGCACCCGACCGATCTGCTCGGGTTCACGCTGCGGTCGTTGCTCGGGCGCAACGACGTCGACCCCGCCACCATCGACGACGTCGTCGGTGGCTGCGTGACGCAGTCGGGCGAGCAGGGAACCAACGTCACACGCAACGCGTGGATCGCAGCCGGTCTGCCGTGGCACGTGCCCGCTACGACGGTCGACCGGCAGTGCGGCTCGAGCCAACAGGCCATGCATTTCGTCGCGCAGGGAGTGATTGCCGGCGCGTACGACCTCGCGATCGCGTGCGGTGTCGAGTCGATGACCCGCGCGCCGATGGCGTCGAACTCCAAGGGTGGCACCGGGCCGTTCAGCCCTGCGTTCCTCGCCGCGTGCGACAACCGTCTGCTGACGCAGTTCGAGGTGTCGCAGATACTGGCGCAGAAGTGGGGGATCACCCGCGAGGACATGGACGCACTCGCGCTGCAGAGCCATCAGCGCGCCGCGGCGTCCACCGACAGCGGCCACTTCGCCAAGGAGATCCTCCCCGTCCCCGTGAAGGACGAGCACGGGGAGCTCACCGGTGAGGTGCTGTCGGTTGACGAAGGCATCCGGCGCGACACGACGATGGAGAAGCTCGCGGGGCTCCCGAGCGCCGCGGGCTGGGACCCGAATCTCGCCCCCGACATCACCGCGGGCAACGCCTCGCAGATGAGCGATGGTGCCTCGGCGATGCTGATCGCCGACGCCGCGACGGCGGACCGTCTCGGCCTCCCCGTACGCGCGCGGTTCGTGCACTTTGCGGTGCTGGCCGACGACCCGGTGCTGGTGCTGTCGGCGCCGAACCCGGTGACTCGCAAGCTCCTCGAGCGCTCGGGTATGAAGATCGACGACTTCGACGCGATCGAGTGCAACGAGGCGTTCGCCGCGATCGCCTTGATGTGGGCGCGCGAGTTCGCACCCGAGCCGGAGAGGTTCAACGCGCGCGGTGGTGCGATCGCCATCGGTCACCCGCTCGGCGCAAGCGGTGTGCGCATCATGACGACCTTGTTGCACCACCTCGAGGCCACGGGTGGCCGCTACGGCTTCCAGACGATGTGCGAAGGCGGCGGCCAGGCCAACGCCACGGTGATCGAACGCCTCTAACCGACGCTCAGTTGGGACACTTTCCCGTCTATAACACGGGAAACCGTCCCAACTGACCAAGGGGTAGGGGCTAGAGCCCGGCGAGGTCGGCCATGGCCGCGAGTTGCTCGAGGTAGTGCACCACCGAGTGGTGGACGAACCGGCAGTTGAGCATGGTCGCACCGATCTCGGTGAAGCGCTCGAGTCGTTCGCGCACGACGTCGGGCTCCGCGAGCGGATCGAGCGGACGTTCGTTCTGCAGCACGACGTCGAACGGGTGCTCGCGCGCCTGCCACGCCGCGGTGTCGCGGGCCCGCTTCAACATGGCGTCGAGATCGGCGGTGACGAGACCGAACGGCGCCCAACCGTCGCCGAGCTCCACCGCGCGCCGCAACGACCGGTAGCCCTGTCCGCCCACCCAGATCGGCATCCGGGGTTGGGCGGCTGAGGGGTCGACCACGAAGCCTTCGTAGTCGTAGTGCGTTCCGTGGTACTCGGGCTGTCGCTCCGACAGCGACGCTCGCAACGCGCGCATCGCGTCGTCGGCGATGTCGCCCCGCCCGTCGAAACGGGCACCGACCAACTCGAACTCCTCCTGCAGCGAACCGACGCCGACGCCGAGGACGAGCCGGCCCCCGCTGACGCGGTCGAGCGTGCCGTAGCGCTTCGCGATCTCGAGCGGGTGGTGATAGCCGAGGACGAGCACGTGCGTCGCGAGCCGGATCGACCGCGTCTTCGCCGCGAGATAGCCGAACGTCGCGAGTGGATCCCAGTAGCGCGCACCCCGCACCTCGGCGACGTCGACCGGGATGGCGACGTGCTCGCTACACGTCACGTGGTGATAGCCGAGACGCTCGGCTTCCACCACCACACGCTCGACCTCCGCGATCCCGGCCGTCTCCTCCCAGCGCGCGTGCGCGCGCGGGAGCATCGTGAGTACGGGGGTGATGATTCCGAGCCGCATCCGACGGGCGGGCGACGACTCTTACTTGCGGGTCATCAGCGCGCGGTCGGCGATGATGTTCTTCTGCACCTCGGTGGCGCCCGCGCCGATCGACGTGTACCGCTGGAAGCTGTAGAGGCGGGTCCAGCTGCCGCCGTCGACGGCGTCCGGGCCGCCCCGCGCGAGCAACCCGTTGGGCCCGAGCATGTCGACCGCGAGTTCCGCGAGGTACTGCGCGAGATGGCTCCA
>CAZJSY010000398.1:0-2571 GCA_964548555.1 uncultured Burkholderiales bacterium | reverse complement strand
CCGAGTACGGCCAGCCGACCGGCACGAGCAGCATGGCGGTCGACGAGGCGACCCAGGCCACCTACATCGTCGAAGGCTTCAACTACTGGGCCGGCCAGAGCTACACGGGTCCGCTGTTCGTGCACACCATCCGCGACGGTACGACGAGCGGCTCCGACTGGAGCAACATGATGGGCCTCACCCACGAGGACTTCTCGCCGAAGCCGTCCCTGGGTGCGCTTCGGACGCTCGTCAAGGGCTGATCCCGAACTCTGGAGCACGCGTCGATGCGAGGCGGTCCCGGTTCGCCGGGGCCGCCTCGGCGCGTCGAGACGGGAGTGACCACGCTGTCGACTCCCGTCTCGCGCTCGACCGGAAGAGCTCCGCGGACTGATCTTCCCTGCTCGTTCGCGGTCCGGCACCGTGTCATCGCTCGAGGAGGCCATCGCGTCACGGGATCCCCCCGAATTTGGCAACTCGGGAGGTCAGCGAATCGGGCCGGCGGTAACGTCGTCGCCGACGCCTGGGTGGACGAGCGGAGGCCCGGGCGGCGGCGGGGTGACCAGGTTCAAGCAGCGTGGACCTCTACCTCGCCGCGTCCGCGACCGGTTCGGGCCGCCGCGGTTCCTGCACCGGCCGGGAGGAGGTGCGGGACACATCGCTGCCGCCCCGCAGTCGCCAGAGCGACACCACACCCGTGGCGGCGAGCACGGGGAGCACGGCGTCGAGGGCGATCCGGAAGCGCATCGTGCCGTAGCCGATCACGCTGATGGTCGCGACGACCGCCACCATGTCGAGGAACGGCAACAGGCGAACGCGCCGGCGGCGCAACGCAACCGCTCCGACGACACCGAGGGGAAGCATCGACCAGTACTGGATCATCGCGACCCGCGGCATCCAGCTCCGACCCGACTTCAGGGCGAGGTCGCCCGCGGTGACCGTGAACGGCTTGTAGAACCCGAACGAACGCAGGAGCCGGAACGGGATCACGATCGCAAGACGCGACGCGTGCTCGCGCGCGTAGGTGATTCCCGCGCGACGCAACCGCAGCTCGGTGACGGTCTCGTCGGTTCGGGGATCGATGTGGGCCGCCTGTGGGAGGCAGACGAACCCCCAGCCGCCTCTCTCGGGTCCGCCGTACGTGACCGGACAGTTCGACGAGACGAGCAGCCCACCCAAGCCCGTCGACACGAGCACCGGATGCTCGAACCGTTGCGCGTTGTATGCGATCCACGGTGTGAACAGCAGCGCTCCCACGCCGAGCGCGGCGCCGAGCATCCCGAGGCGGCGTGCGAGCACGACACCGCGTGCCCGCAGGACGAGTGGTGCGAGCAGGATCAGGTAGAGCACCACGCCCTCGGCGCGCGTCAGGGCGAGCAAGGTGATCGCGCCCCCGAGAACCATCGCCCGCACGAAATCGGGACGTTTGACGAAGCGATACGACGCGTACACCGTCGACACGACGAGGAACGCGAACACCCCTTCCGACCAGAGCAACACGTCCTGCGCCCACAGGTCGACGAACACCGCAGCGAACGCAGCCGCGAGAAGCCCCGCGGCCTCGCCGGCGAGGTCCCGCGCCAACAGCCCCACCATCACGACCGTCAACGTGCCCGGCACCGTGCACCAGAGGCGGAGCGCCAGGGTCGAGTCCCATCCGAGGACCTTCGGAACCGCGAGGAACGACGGGAACAGCGGTGGATGCGCGGCGGTCGCGATGTCGTGGCCGGTGGCGAGGCCCGCCCAGAGATTCAGGAAGCCCCGACCCTCCGACAGGTATCGGGCGACGCCGTCGTACCAGATCGCGTCGCCTCCGATCGGGATGTTCGCGTCGTACCAGTAGGCCGCGCCGATCCGGATCGCGAGGGCGACCACCGCGATCAGCCCGAGTCCGACGGCGAAGCGGGGCAGATGCACTCGCTGGGTCAAATCGGAATCCCTCGTACCACTTGGCCGTGGTCGCCGCCGCCGACTCGAGCGCCGACACCGTACCGTGCGGTGCCCGCCTGTTGAAGGGCGCCGACGACACCCGGCGAGCCGGCTCCCGGGAGCGCAGTTCGTATACTTCCGCGCCGATGGAGCCCCGCCGGACACCGCGCTCGTCCGTCGACGCGGGCCGCGACGGCTCGGCCGCAGTGATCGTGCCCGACATGACCGAACCGGACGCCCCGGCACCGCCGGCGGCCGCCCACGCGCCGCGACAGCTGCCGAGATGGGCCCTGCTCGTGGGCCTCACCGCGCTGCTCGCCGTCCCACTGGTGGTCGCGCTGGCCGTGCTCCGGCACCCCCGGTGGTACCCGCTCGGAGACCTCGCCCAGACCGAGATGCGCGTCCGGGCCGTCGCGTCCGGCCACCCGCCGCTGATCGGGCTCCCCGGCCGGCTCGGCCAGCTGGGAAATCAGGGCAGCCACCCCGGTCCGATGAGCTTCTGGGCCCTCTGGCCCTTCTACCAACTGTTCGGCGGCCAGGCATGGGCCTTGGAAGCCGCGTCGGCCTCCCTCCATGTCGTCGCGATGGCGACCGCCTTGTGGATCGCCTACCGGCGCGGCGGCCCCCGGCTCGCGCTCGGCGTCGCGGTCGTGCTCGCCGCGC
>CAZJSY010000397.1:0-2580 GCA_964548555.1 uncultured Burkholderiales bacterium | reverse complement strand
GGTGCGCCGAGTAGCGGCCCGTCGAGCATCTACACCGGACCGCAGCTGATCATCGTCAAGACCGACGGCACGACGTTCTCGAACGGCGACCCGTGGAAATGCGTTACCTGCGGCATTGCCGCCGCAAACGAGCAAGGGATGAACAGCGACATCACCTATCCGCAGCCGTTCAACGACGGCAAGCGCGTGCTGTGGGGCAAGAACATCGTCGACTGCTCGCCGTACCTGCTCGCCGACAACACGTGCACACCCGCCGCAACGCACGTGTATCCCATCACGTGGGACAACCAACCTGCAGGATTCCTCGGCTTGCGGGAGCTGCGCATCCACCCGGACAACGTGCACCTCGGCTTCAACCACATCGTCATCGGTCCGGGCGGGTTCGGCGAGTTCGGCTACTACGGCCGCTTGGTGTTCGACCCGAAGCCGACCACCGGAACGCTGCTCGTCCCCCGCTACGACGTCGTCGACGCGACCGTGCTCTACAACGAAGCGCGCGACAAGCAGCCGTTCTTCCCCGACGCCGCGCACCCCGGCGAGCTGCTGCACAACCCGCTCGCGGCGGACGTCGGCGAGTTCCGCGGTTTCAGCAAGGACGGTCGTGAGGCGTACTACATCGGCAACCCGTACGAGTCCGACAACATCGACCTGTTCGCGACCGACCTCACGACCGGCGCGACGCGCCGGCTGACGGGCAACCCGGAGTACACCGATCCGGCCGACCTGTCACCGGACAACAACTGGGGCGTCTTCATGGACACCCGGGGCTCGGGCAGGCAGCTCTTCATGGCAGCGATGGAAGGCATTCCACCGTTCAACGACTTCATCACCGTCGGCGCGGTGTCCTCGGTCCGTAACAACCGCGACCGCCGCTTCTTCCAGCCGTGGCTCATCGACCGCTATGGCGACCGGGGTACCTACCAAGGGCAGCAGCTCAACGCGGCCGGCAACGGCGGCCCGAACGCGGTCAACGATCCGAACTGGAACGGGATGGCCGATCCGCGGTGGTCGTACGACGGAACGAGGGTCGCCTATTGGCAGGCCCTCGTGACGTCGCCCGCTTGCGGCGGCGCGAATCCGCTGCCGTGCCCGACCTACACCGACAACGGACGCCACACCCGGCTGATGATCGCCCGACTCACGAGCCGCAAGCCGAAGCCCTACACACCGCCCGCACCGCGGTCCGACGTCGTGCCGTGGGGCACTCCGGCGCCGGAAGGTGCGCCGCCGCCGGTTCGGGTCCTTGCGCCCGCGGGTACATGGACGCTGCGCGGGCAGTCGTTCGGCAGCGCGCTCGTCCACATCGTGCACAACTCGTCGGGCACGCAGATCACGCATGTCGACGCGACCTACACGAACTTCTCCGACGACGGCATCCACGTCATCAACGGAACCGAGAGCGCCGACTTGTTGCCGCCGCCCAGCGCCACCGTCGTGAAACTCACGTGGCACTCGAACCTCACGTTGAGCGGCTGTCAGACCGGAACGAAGATCACGAGTGAACCGGGCGGCTTCACGCTCACGATCGACCTGCTGACCAACATCCTCGACGCGCAAGGGACGTTGACCACCACGATCGACGCCACGACATACCGGCAACCGGCGAACGGCACGTGACCTCGAGACGCGTGCCGCGATGAACACGACATCCGGCGGCCCGGGGGTCAGGTCGGCGGTAGCCGACGGACTTGTTGGTCCGCCGCCACGAAGCGAAGAGCAAGCGCTCTGTTTCCCACTGGTTACGTCCTTCGTCGCCTATCGCATGATCCCGGTGTGGCCGAGCGAGTAACGGCCCGGTTGTGGCCAGACGCACAGGCCATGGGGTTTGGGCCCGACCGGGATCTTCGCGAGGAGCTTGCCGTCCTTGGTGGACATGACGTAGACGACGTTGTCGGAGCGCCCGGAGAGCCACAACGTGGTGCCGTCGGCGGAGACGTTTCCCATGTCGGGGCTGCCGCCGCCGGGGATGGTCCATCGAGTGGCGATGCGACGCGTGGCGAAGTTGATCAACGTGATGGATCCCGAGCCGCGATTGGTCACGTAGAGATATCTGGCGTCGCGGCTGGGATACAGACCGTGGGCATCCTGGCCTGTGGCGATGAACCCGACTTCTCTGAACGCGGCCGCGTCGATCAGGTGGACGCCCCCCAAGTTGCGGTCGGCGACGTAGAAGATCTGGCCCGACGGGTCGAGCTTGATGTCCTGCGCGCTGCTCCCCGGCAGGGTGAGGTAACCGGCAACCGAGCGTGTGCGCACGTTGACTTTGACTAGCTTGTGGCTGAACTCGCAGGTGGCGATGAGGTACGCCCCGTCGGCTGCGAAGTCCAGATGATCAACTCCGGGGCAATGCACCGAGAGCGCGGTTTGGAGCGTGAAGGTGTGGGGGTCACGAAAGTCGAGTCGCTGTTGGGCTTCGGCGACGACGATCGCGGCGGTGCCGTCGGGCGTGAAATAGAGGTTGTACGGGTCGGCGACCGGAATGTTCGGTCCCGCGGGCCGGCCGGTGTTGGGGTCGATCGGGGTCAGGGTGTTGGACAGATCGTTGGTCACGTACAAGGTCTTGAGATCCCATGCGGGCAC
>CAZJSY010000396.1:0-2592 GCA_964548555.1 uncultured Burkholderiales bacterium | reverse complement strand
CTCCTCAGAAAAGGCGAAGTCCACGGTGTCTCCTGTCTGCGTGCGGTGGCGTCGCCACGACCGTTGCGCAGGGTAGCTGCGCAACACGGGCATGCGCCCGTTGGCTCAGCGGGGTTCCCGCGGAAGCCCCAACACCCGTTCCCCCAAGATGTTCTTCTGTATCTCGGTCGCGCCGGCGTAGATGGTCTCCGAGCGGCTGAACATGAACACGCGCTGCAACTCGTCGAGCGCGTACGGATCGCCGGGACCGCCTGGGAGGATCTGCGAGTCCGGGCCCAGCACGTCCATCGCGAGCTCGCCCATGCGGCGGTGCCACGTGCTCCAGTAGAGCTTGCCGATGCTGGCCTCGGGACCGAGCACTCCGCGCCGTACGAGGCCGGAGAGCATCCGCAGACCGTTGTACTTCATGATCTGGACGCCGATCCACGCGTCGGCCAGGCGCTGTCGGATGACGGGATCGTCGAGCGAGCCGTGCGCTCGCGCCGCGTCGATCACGTCACCGAGCTCACGCTGGAACCCGAGCTGTTGTGACAGGAACGCCGTGCCGCGCTCGAACCCGAGCGTCGCCATGGCGACCTTCCAGCCGTCGTTGGGCTCGCCCAGAATGTTCTCGCGATCGGTGCGGGCGTCGTCGAAGAACACCTCGTTGAACTCCGCCGTGCCGGTCATCTGGCGCAACGGCCGAACCGTCACGCCCGGCTGGTCCATCGGCACGAGGAGGTAGGAGATCCCGCGATGCGCAGGCGCGGCCGGATCCGTGCGCACCACGACGAAGCACCACTGGGCCCGGTGTGCGAGCGTCGTCCACACCTTCTGGCCGTTGACGATCCACTGGTCACCGTCGAGGACTCCCCGGGTCTGCACGTTGGAGAGGTCGGAGCCCGCGTTCGGCTCGGAGTATCCCTGGCACCAGAGCTCGTCGACGCTCTGGATCTTGGGCAGGAACCGCCGCTTCTGCTCCTCGGTGCCGTACGCGATGAGCGTCGGCGCGAACAGGCCCTCACCGAAGAAGCTCACCCGCGCGGGCGCCTTGGCCTTCGCGTACTCCTCGTTGAAGATGACCTGCTCGACGATGGACGCATTGCGTCCGCCGTACTCCTCGGGCCAGGCCATGCCGAGCCACCGGTCCTTGCCGAGGAGCCGCTCCCACTCCAGACGGGTGTCCCAGGCGTCCTCGTCGGCCGGGCCACCCCGCCCTCCGATCTCGGCGAACTCGCCCTTCAGGTAGTGCGAGAGCCAGGTGCGGACCTCGTCGCGGAACGACGCTTCCTGCGGGGAATCACGGAAATCCATGGCCCGTCGACGGTACTAGACCGCTCGGTCAAGAACTACCGGGGAATGACCCGGATTCCTCGAACGCTGAGGCTCCGTCTCCGGAACCGTGGGTTCGATGAAACGGAGTCGGCGATAGCGTGAGCGCATGGCGAGACCGGCGCACTACGAGGACGGTGACGTGCGGGTCGACAAGCTCGTCGTCGGACCGTTCGAGAACAACGTGTTCGTGGTGCGTTCGAAGCACACCGGCGACGCGGTGCTCGTCGACGCGGCGAACGAGCACGAGCTCCTGCTCGAGGTCAGCAGGGCGACGGGCGTCCGGCGCGTCCTCACGACCCACGGCCACTTCGACCACATCCAGGCCGTCACCGCGGTGCGCGACGCCGGCATCGACGTGGGGATCGCGAGCGAAGACGCGTCGATGCTCCCGTCGTACGACTTCACCATCCCCGACGACGACGTGATCGCGGTCGGCGACCTGCGATTGCGCACCATCCACACGCCGGGACACACACCTGGCTCGACGTGCTTCCTGCTCGAGGGCAAGCCCCTGCTGTTCAGCGGCGACACACTCTTCCCCGGTGGACCGGGCAACACGAGCTTCGAGAACGCGAGCTTCGAGCAGATCATCCAGTCGATCGACCGGCGGTTGTTCGCGCTCCCCGACGATCTCATCGTGCTGCCGGGTCACGGCCTCGACACGACCATCGGTACCGAGCGACCTCATCTCGAGGAGTGGATCGCGCGGGGCTGGTAGGCACACGCGCGGTGCGGCGGTGACAGCCGGCACCCGACCGCCACCGCCGCACGATCACACGCTTACGCGAGACCCTTGCTCTTGAGGAACGCCGAAGCGACGTCCTTCGGGTCCTGCTTCTCGTTTTGCACCTGCAGCGCGAGCTTGTTGTACTCCTCGGTCGTCAGCGCGGCGTTCACCTGGTCGATGATCGAATTGATCTCCGGCGTGTCGACGCTCTTGCGGATGATCGCGAGCGGGTTATCCGCCGGCTGCAGCCCTTTGTCGTCCTGCAGGAGCACGTAGTCGGGCTTGATGACGCTGCTGCCGGTGAACAGCAGACCGACCTGGATCGTGCCGTCGTCGAGCGCCTTTCCGGTCACGGGACCGCCGACGTCGAGCTTCTTCACGTCTTTGAACTGCAGGCCGTAGAGCTGCTGCTCCTTCGAGCCGAGGCACAGGGGCCGGCTCAGGCACTCGGGTGGGCCGCCGAACACCAGTTGCGGTGCAACCGGCTTCAGGCTCGACAACGTCGTGAGGTTGTACTTGTCGGCGGTCGACTTCAACACGTAGAAGCCGTT
>CAZJSY010000395.1:1329-2601 GCA_964548555.1 uncultured Burkholderiales bacterium | reverse complement strand
GTGGGCGCGGGGAACGTCGAAGTGAGCCAGCGCGTCGCCGACGTGTGCCTGGGTGCGCTCGCGCTCGCCACACCCGGTCGGTTGGGGGCTGCGAGTCAGGGGACCATGAACAACGTTCTGCTCGGCGGCGACGACCCGGCCTGGGTCTACTACGAGACGATCGGGGGTGGTCAAGGCGCCCGGCCCGGACGCGCGGGCATGAGCGCGGTGCACACCAACATGACCAACACGCTCGATACGCCGGTCGAGGCGTTGGAACGAGCATGTCCGGTGCGTGTGCGCGAGTACGGCGTGAGACGGGGGAGCGGCGGACGCGGGCGTTTCGCCGGCGGTGACGGAACGGTGCGCGCGATCGAGGTGCTCGCCGACACGACGCTGTCACTCGTGACAGAGCGGCGCAGGTCGCGACCTTGGGGTGCGGCGGGCGGGGAACCGGGCGCAGCCGGCGAGAACTGGCTGTGGCCGGCGGGTGACGCGTCTGCCGCCCGGCGCCTTCCCGACAAGTGCACGGTCGCGCTGCGCGCCGGCGACGTCGTGCGCGTGCTGACGCCCGGTGGCGGCGGTTACGGCATCGCGGGTGCGGTCAGTCGAGCGGACGAACGCTGACGACCTCGACCTGGAAGCTGCGCTTCGGCGCCTCGTAGGTCACGACCTCTCCCGGGGCCTTGCCCAGGAGCGCCTGGCCGAGTGGCGAGCCGGTGGAGAGCACGTCGTAGGTGTCGTGGCGTTCTTCGATGGATCCGACGAGGTACGTGGTCGTCTCCGCGTCGCCTTCCATGCGGATCTCGACGACGTTGCCGGCCGCGACGACGTCGGACTCGGTCGCCTCGACCACGACCGCGTTCTTCAGGATCTGCTCGATCTGCCGGATGCGGGCCTCGTTGAGTCCCTGCTCGTTCTTGGCCGCGTCGTAGTCGCCGTTCTCACTGATGTCGCCCAACTCGCGAGCGCGCTCGATCTTCTCCGAGATCTCGCGGCGCCGCGGGCCGCTGCGTTCGTCGAGCTCCTCACGCAGACGCTGGTGCGCCCGGGGGGAGAGATGGTCTGTCTGCATCCCCACGAGGCTACCCAACCTGTGTCGCTGTCGAGCCGGGTCCTTTCGATGAGCGTTTGACAATTCGACGCTGACCTGTCACCCTCATTGGTCCATGTGCGTCGCCTCTCGCGCCCTCTTCGTCATCGTCATTCACTAGCGGACGCCGCCCCGGCGTTCGCCCCTCGACCGTCCACTTCGGTGGGCGGTTTTTCGTTGTCAGGAGACAAAGCGGAGGC
>CAZJSY010000395.1:0-1229 GCA_964548555.1 uncultured Burkholderiales bacterium | reverse complement strand
GGCCTGGGCGGATGCCCGGGAGGCCGAAGCGGAGTCGACCGGTGGAAACAGAGACGAAGCGGAGGCCTGGGCGGATGCCCGGGAGGCCGAAGCGGAGTCGACCAGGGGAAACAGACAGACCTGAATTGGACCGAGAAAGCTCCGAGAACCTTGCCTTCGACACCGCACAAGATCGCCGTCATCGGTGGTGACGGGATCGGCCCCGAGGTCACCGCTGAAGCGCTGAAGGTCGTCGCCGCGACCGGCGTCGCGCACCGGACGACGCCGTTCGATCTCGGCGGCGCCCGGTATCTCCGCACCGGCGAGGTGCTTCCCGACTCCGTCCTCGAGGAGCTGCGCGGCTTCGACGCGATCCTCCTCGGGGCGGTGGGCACGCCCGACGTGGCGCCGGGCGTCCTCGAGCGGGGCCTGCTCCTGCGGCTGCGGTTCGAGCTCGACCTCTACGTGAACGTGCGTCCGTTCACGAGCCCGGCGGGCCCGCTCAACAACGGCGTCGACCTCGTCGTCGTGCGGGAGAACACCGAGGGTGCCTACGCCGGAGAAGGCGGGTTCCTGCGCAAGGACACGCCGCATGAGGTCGCGACCCAAGGCTCGGTGAACACGCGCTTCGGCGTCGAGCGCTGCGTCCGCTTCGCGTTCGAGCTCGCGGAGAGTCGGCCGCGCAAGCACATCACCCTCGTGCACAAGACCAACGTGCTGACGTTCGCGGGCGACCTCTGGCAGCGAACCTTCGATGCCGTCGCGGCAGAACACGCCGACGTGCAAACGGCGTACAACCACGTCGACGCCGCGTGCATCCACCTCGTGCAGGACCCCGGCCGCTACGACGTGATCGTCACCGACAACCTGTTCGGCGACATCCTCACCGACCTCGGTGGCGCGGTATCCGGAGGCATCGGCCGCGCCGCGTCGGCCAACCTCAACCCGGACCGGACAGGACCGTCGTTGTTCGAGCCGGTGCACGGATCGGCGCCCGACATCGTCGGCACCGGGAAGGCGGATCCACGGGCCGCGATCGTCAGCGCGGCCATGCTGTTGGAGTTCTTGGGCGAGGCCGATGCCGCCGCCCGGGTCAAGAAGGCGGTCGCAGATTCGGAGGACGTGCACGGCAGCACGTCGCAGATCGGCGACGCGATTGTGGAAAGGATCTAGGGCGATGCCGATCGAGGCCGCGAAGAAGATCTGGATGGACGGCAAGCTCGTCGACTGGGACGACGCCAAGATCCACG
>CAZJSY010000394.1:0-2605 GCA_964548555.1 uncultured Burkholderiales bacterium | reverse complement strand
GGCCGAGCACGCGTTCGCCGACGATGTTGCGTTGGATCTGCGACGTGCCGGCCGCAATCGTGAGCGACAGCGCGTGGATCTGCCCGTAGACGAGGTCGCCATTGGCGATGCCGTCGATGTCGGCGATCGACAGACCGGCCCGGTCCAGCACTCGCATCGAGAGCTCACCGAGACGGTGGCGCACCTCGGAATAGTGGAGCTTGAACACGGAGCCGCCGACACCCGGAACGCCCGTGCGCGCGGCCTGGGAGACGTTGCGTTTCGTGAGCGCCCACAGGGCGTCGAGCTCCGCGGCCAGGTGTCCGAGCTCCCGCTTGACGCCCGCGTCGTCGCGTCCGGTGTCTCGCGCGATCTTCGCCAACGAGCGCAAGAGCTCGACCGACTGCAGCATCTCGCTCACGAACGCGGTGCCGCGCTCGAAGCTGAACGTCACCATCGCGACGCGCCAGCCGTCGTTCTCGGCACCGACCCGGTTGGCGACCGGGATTCGCACCTCGTCGAGGAACAGCTCGGCGAACTCGTCGCTGCCCTGAATGGTGGTCAAGGGACGGACCTCGATGCCGGGCGTGTCCATCGGCAGGATCAGCCATGTGATGCCGCGGTGCTTCGGCGCGTCGGGATCGGTGCGCACGAGGAGTTCGCAGTAGTCGGCCACTTCGGCGTGCGACGTCCAGATCTTCTGACCCGTGACGACGTAGTGATCGCCGTCGCGGACCGCCCGCGTGCGCAGGGAGGCGAGGTCGGAACCGGCGCCGGGTTCGGAGAACCCCTGGCACCACACCTCCTCACCGCGGAGGATGCGTGGGAGGTGTCGGGCACGCTGCTCGTCGGTGGCTTCCGCCATCAATGTCGGACCCGCGTGCAGGAGCCCGACGAAGTTGGCCCCCACGTACGGTGCGCGCAGCCGTTCCGTCTCCTCGAGGAAGATCAGATGCTGCGCGGGCGACGCACCACGCCCGCCGTACTCCGCGGGCCAGTTGATTCCGGCGTATCCGGCGTCGAAGAGCATCCGCTGCCATGCCGTGTCGTATCGGCGGCGCGCCGGCCAGTCGTTGCGATCGGGCTCGGGGGGAAGCGTGGGGAGCACCGCTTCGAGCCAGGAGCGGAGCTCGGCGCGGAATTGCTGCTCCTCCGCCGTGTAGCGCAGATCCACGGCGACGCAGTGTACGGGTGTGCTGACGGCGTGTCAGATCCCGATCAGTACACGTCGCCGCGCAGCAGGGCGTCGGTGCCGCCGTCGACGAACAGCACGACACCGTGGATCCACGCGCTGTGCGGCCCCAGCAGGAACCAGACCGCCTCCGCGATCTCGCTCGGCTCGCCCCAGCGGTCGAGCGGAACCGGAAACGCACGAATCAACGGACCCGAGACGGGGTGTTGCAGCGCGGCCTCGGTGAGCGGCGTGAGCACGGGTCCGGGCGCGACCGCGTTGATCCGGATGCCGTCCTTGCCCCAATCGGGAACGCGCCGGCGCACCGCCCGTGCCAGCGCGAGCTTCGACCGCGCATAGACGAGCTCGCCGTCGCTCTCGTCGGCCAGCTTGGCGGCGCCTTCCTCGTCGCCGTCGAGGAACAGCTCGACCAGCCCGTCGTCGCCCGGTGGCACCGCGGTGGCACTGTTCGACGAGATCGCGACCGCCGCCGGATTCGCACCGCGGGCGAGGCAGGGCCGCAGGCCGTCGAGGATGCCCACCGCCCCGAAGTAGTTCACACGCGCGACGAGCGAGGCGGGCTTTACCGTGCCTCCGAGGCCGGCGCACGCCACGAGTCCGTCGAGGACGCCCCCGCTCGCGCGCTCGACCTCCGCGACGGCCGCCGCACGAGCCTCCGGGTTCGAGAGATCCGCGACGACGTCGGCGTCCCGCACGTCGACACCGATGACGCGGTGGCCCTCGGCCGCGACCCGCTCGCAGATCGCCCTCCCCAGCCCCCCGGCGGACCCAGTCACCGTGAACACGCCCATCTTCTCGTCCTCCTGCGTCCCGCTCGTCACGGCAGTAGCCTGACGTCAACGTCATGAATCGGGGGGTGCCTGATGCTCGACTGTCTGGTGACCGGCGGCGACGTGATCGACGGCCGTGGTGGTCCCCGCCGGCAGGCCGACGTGGCGATCCGCGACGGGCGCATCGACGCGATTGCGCCGCCCGGAACCGTCGACGAACCGGCGGCCCGCACCGTAGACGCGAGCGGCCTCGTCGTGGCGCCCGGATTCATCGACATCCACACCCATTACGACGCGCAGCTCTTCTGGGACCCGGCCGCGACGCCGTCGCCGTTGCACGGCGTCACCACGGTCATCGGTGGCAACTGCGGCTTCACGATCGCGCCGCTCGACGCGGCCGAAGCCGACTACATGATGAAGATGCTCGCCCGCGTCGAAGGCATGCCGCTCGAGTCGCTCGCGCAAGGCGTGCCGTGGGACTGGCGGACCTTCGGGGAATACCTCGATCGCCTCGACGGACACGTCGGCGTGAACGCGGGCTTCCTGGTCGGTCACTCCGCGATCCGCCGGGTCGTCATGCGTGAGGCGGCGGTGGGCGAAGAAGCGACGCCCGAGCAGATCGACGAGATGGCGCGCGTGCTCGACGAGTCGCTGCGCGCGGGAG
>CAZJSY010000393.1:0-2605 GCA_964548555.1 uncultured Burkholderiales bacterium | reverse complement strand
GCGGCCGGCACGTCGCAGATCCAACGCAACATCGTCGGCGAACGCGTGCTCGGCCTACCAAAGGAACGCTGAGAACACTCAGTTGGGACACTTTCCCGTCTATTTCACGGGCTTCTGTCCCAACTGATCGGAGGTGTGGGTGGACTTCGAAGTCTCTGAAGACGAGGCGGCGCTCCAAGAAGGCGTGCGGAAGCTGTGCGAGGGCCGGTTCCCGATGGAGCGGGTGCGCTCGGCGCAGCAGACCGGCGGCGTCGACCGCGACGGGTGGCGTGAGCTCGCGGAGGCGGGCGTGTTCGCGCTGCGGCTACCCGAAGCCGACGGGGGTGTCGGTCTCGGGATGACCGAAGCGGTTCTCGTGTTCGAGGAGCTCGGTCGCGCGCTCGTTCCGGGGCCGCTCGTCGGCACGCACCTGGCGGCCGGTCTGGTCGACGGCGCAGCGGACGGGTCCCGTGTCGTCGGCGCGCTCGATGCGCGTGATACGCCGCTGGTGGTCGAGCACCTCGACGCGCTCGACGTGCTTCTCGTCGTCGACGACGACGGCGCGCGCGCCGTCGATCCGCGCGCGGTCGACGCCGAGGCGCAGCCGAAGCCATTGGATCCGTTGACGCCCGTCCACCGCGTCACCGCGTCACTCCCCACGGGCGAGCGCGTCGCCGGCCGCGACGTCGTCGCGCGCATGGAGATCGATGGCGCTGCCCTCGTCGCCGCGCTTCAGCTCGGTATCGCGGAGGCAGTGACGGATCTCGCGGTCGCGTACGCGAAGGAACGTCAGCAGTTCGACCGCCCGATCGGTTCGTTCCAAGCCGTGAAGCACCTGTGCGCGGACATGCTCGTGCGAACCGAGGTCGCGCGGGCGGCGGTGTACGCGGCCGGCGTCACCCTCGACGATCCCGAGGTCGGAGATGCCGAGCGCGCCGTACACGCCGCGAAGGTGACGGCCGGCGAGGCCGCCGTGCGCAACGGGAAGGCCGCGGTCCAGGTACACGGCGGGATGGGCTTCACATGGGAGGTCGACGCGCACCTCTTCCTGAAGCGGGCGTGGTGGCTCGACACCGTGCTCGGGTCAGTCGACGCGCACGCGTCGGCGATCGCGGCAAGCCTGTGACGCGGTAGCTTCCGGCGATGCAGCTCGAGCTGAGTCCCGATCAGCAGACCCTGCAGCGCGAGCTGCGCGAGTACTTCGAGGGCCTCATGACGCCGGAACGGCGTGCACAGCTCGGCTCCGGTGCCGAGGCTGCGGGGCCCGCCTACCGCGACGTCGTGCGGCTGATGGGTGGAGACGGGTGGCTCGGGGTCGGCTGGCCGAAGGAGTACGGCGGCCAGGGCCGCTCGCCGCTCGAGCAGTACATCTTCTTCGACGAGGCACAACGGGCCGGGGTGCCCATCCCGCTCGTGACCCTCAACACCGTCGGTCCGACGTTGATGCGGTTCGGCAACGACGAGCAGAAGTCGTACTTCCTGCCGCGCATCCTCGCCGGCGAGCTCCACTTCGCGATCGGCTACAGCGAGCCCAGCGCGGGCACCGACCTGGCGTCGTTGCGGACACGCGCCGTGCGCGACGGCGACGAGTACGTCGTCAACGGGAACAAGATCTTCACCACGGGCGCGCACGACGCCGACTGGATCTGGCTCGCGTGCCGGACCGATACCGACGCGCCGAAGCACAAGGGCATCTCGATCCTGCTCGTCGACACGTCGCTCTCGGGCTTCAAGCATTCGCCGATCTGGCTCCTCGGCGGGGGACACACCAACGCGACCTATTACGAGGACGTCCGGGTGCCCGTGTCGTGTCTCGTGGGCCGCGAGAACGAGGGCTGGAAGATGATCACGACCCAGCTCAACCACGAACGGGTCGCGCTCGCGCCGGCCGGGCAGACGGCCCGCCATCTCGACGAGGTGCGTCGCTGGGCACAGGCCACCGACCTGGCCGACGGCCAACGCGTCATCGACCAGGAGTGGGTGCAACTCGCGCTCGCTCGGGTGCACGCGAAGGTCGAGGTGCTGAAGCTCGCGAACTGGCGTGTCGCGTCGAGTCTCGCCGAAGGTGCGCTGAATCCGGCCGAAGCCTCCGCGATGAAGGTCTTCGGCACGGAGCTGCGCGTCGAAGCCGGCCGGATCCTGATGGAGGTCGTCGGCGCTGCCGCGTATCTGAAGCGTGGCTCACCGGGGGCGGTGCTTCGCAGCGAGCTGGAATCGGCATACCGGCACGCGCCGGTCGGCACGTTCGGTGGCGGCGTCAACGAGGTGCAGCGCGAGATCATCGGGATGGCGGGGCTCGGAATGCCCCGCGCGCCCCGTTAGCCGATCGCGATCGGGTTCACGGGGCTGCCGGTACCGCCCACCACCGGCAGCGGCGCGACGACGAGCAGGGACTCGTAGCAACGGTCGGCCGCCATCTCGCCCAGCATCAGGTGCTCGACGAGGGGGAGACCGAGCTTCACGAGCAGCTCGATGTGCACGCCGAGGAACCTGTCGTCGTCGAAGGGGATCGCTTCGACCGCGCTGTTGTCGGATCCGACCGCGGCCACGTCGAGCTCCGCGATGGTGCGGCACGCGTCGAGGCCGATGCCGGGTTGGAGCAGCAGGCTGTCGTCGCCACCGGAGG
>CAZJSY010000392.1:0-2626 GCA_964548555.1 uncultured Burkholderiales bacterium | reverse complement strand
TTTGTCGCCGACGTCGAAGCTCATGGTGCTCCTCGAGGATGCTGCGTTTCCCGCCATGATGCGTTTCCAGGTGAGACGCGCCGGGGGGAACAAGAAGAATACCGGACAAACGACGGTCCCCCCAATCGCCCTGCGCGTGCCCGGTACGCTCCCGGAGACAGGGGTCGCCTGGAGGTGGCAGTTGGCGGAGCGAAGGCTTCTCGACACGACCGAGCTGTTCGCGGCGTTGCCCGCCGACGTGCTCGACGCGCTGAGCGGCCGAGCGCGGGTCCGCTCCCTTCACCGCAATGAGCTCTTGTTCGCTCAGGGTGACGATTCGCACGAGTTGTTCGTCGTGCTGGACGGTCGCATCGCCATCGCGACGCGGTCCACCGACGGCCGTGAATCCGTCGTCGCGGTGCTCGAGAACGGTGGTCTCTTCGGAGAGCTCGGCCTCTTCGACGGCTTCCCGCGGTCGGCCGACGCGCGCGCCCTCACCGAAGTGCGTCTGCTCGCGCTCGACTACGAGCCCGTGCGGCAGGTGCTGCGGGACCGCCCGGAGCTGCTGTGGATCATCGTGCGGCTCTTCTCACGCAGGCTGCGCGCTACCGACGAGGCGCTCGCCGACGCGCAGTTCCTCGACGTCCCCGCGCGCACTGCCAAGCGGCTCCTCGAAGCGGCCGGTTCCGACGATGACTTCAAGCTCTCGATGACCCAGGAGGAGCTCGCGGGTCTCGTCGGCGCGTCACGCGAACGGGTCAACAAGGCCCTCGCGCTGTTCGTCCGCCTCGGGTGGGTCGAGGCGAGAGGTCGGGGCCGCTACCGACTGCTCGACCGCACCGCGCTCGAACAACGCGCCAACCCGTAACGTTTGGTCGCAATCGCTGGTAGTCGTGACGTCAATACGTCAAGAGGAAGGCGAGCGCGCGCTGCCAGGCGTCGGCCGCGTCGTCGGGACGGTGCGAGGGGCGGTCGGGGTCGTGCACGAACCCGTGTTCCGCTTCCGGATAGACGACGATCTCGTGATCGGGCCGTCCGTTCCATGCCGCACGCAGCGCGTCGATGTCCTCCGTCGGCGTGAAGGGATCGGAACCGCCGAAGATGGCGAGCGTCGGGCACGCGTCTGCCACGGTGTCGATCGCGTCACGCAGACGTCCACCGCGCCAGTTCTCGGGAAGCCGCATCATCCCGTAGAACGGCACCGCACGATCGAACCGACCCGTCGCGGCCGCCTTCAAGGTGAACATGCCGCCCATGCAGAATCCGAGCACCGCGACGTCGGTCGCCCCGTCTTCGACGACGAGACGGTTCGCCGCTCGTTCGAGGTCGTCGAGCTGGACCTCGTCGTCGAGCTCACGAGCGCGCGTCATACGCGTCTGGAAGTCGAGGGACGCCGCGTCGCCCAGGTGCGCAAAGGGCTCCGGTGAGACGACCGCGATGCCGTGCGACGCGACCCGCCGGCAGATGTCGTCGAACAGCGGCCGCACTCCCATGATGTCGGGAATCAGCACGGCGGCGGTGAGTGGTACACCTTCCGGGCGTGCGTGGATGGACGGGATCTCCGTCCCGTCGGCGCTGCGGATGGTGATGCGTTCGACGAACGGGTCGTACGTACCTTCGGCGAGTGCGGCCACGACGGAAAGTTAGCGTCAGACGTACCGCTCGAGGATCGACGTCTCCGCGAGCCGCGAGAGTCCTTCCTTGATCGCACGCGCTCGGGCCTCGCCGACCCCTTCCACCTCGACGAGGTCGCTGACGCCGGCTCGCATGATCTTCTGCAGGTTCGAGAACCGGTCGACGACGTGATCGGCCACGATCTCGGGAAGCCGCGGCACCTTGTGGAGCAGCCGAAAACCCCGCGGCTGCAGCGGCGTGTCGAGATCGGCGTCGGCCGGAAGTCGCAACACCGCGGCGACGTCGCGCAGGTCGACGAGCTGCTCCGTGTCGAGACCCGACAGCCGCTCCATCACGTCGTGGAGCTCCCAGTCGGCTCCCTCCGCGAAGTAGTCCTTGGCGACGAGCCGGCGGTCGTCGCCGACGCCACCCATCAGCTCCTCGAGCTGCAGCAGCACGAGCCGGCCGTCGCTCCCGAGCTCGATGATGTAGCCCTCGATCTCCTCGGAGATGCGCCGGACCATCTCGGCGCGCTGCAACACGGTGGCGACGTCGCGCACCGTGACGAGGTCCTCGACCTCGAGGGCAGAGAGCGATCCGCTCACCGCGTCGAGGCGGGCCTTGTATCGCTCGAGGATCTGCAGCGCCTGATCGGCCCGGGCGAGCACCCGGGCAACCGGCTCGAGCGTGTGCTTCTGGCCCCGACGGTGGATCGCGACGACGGACATGTCCTCCGAGACCGTGATGACAGGCACGTCGATCTGGCGGGCGACGCGTTCGGCGGTCCGGTGACGGGTGCCCGTCTCGAACGTCGGGATGTTCGGATCCGGCACGAGGTGAACGTTCGCCCGGGCAACACGCGACGTGTCTGAGGCGAGGATGATCGCGCCGTCCATCTTCGCCAGCTCGGACAGGCGCTGCGGGGTGAACTCGGCGTCGAGCAGGAACCCGCCCGAGCAGACGCTGAGCACGTCGGGGCCGTCGCCCACGACGATGAGCGCGCCCATCTTGGCCTGGAGGATCCGGTCGAGCC